>NZ_SMCL01000022.1:0-96117 GCF_004343065.1 Neorhizobium sp. S3-V5DH | reverse complement strand
GCGCTCGTCGCCGTCATGCGAAAGATGATCATCATCCTCAACGCAAGAATGCGGGAACACCACGCTAACGCGATTGACACCTAACACCGTTGCTTCTTTTTTTGCCTGGAACGGATCCTCGTCAGCCGGAGGATGCGCCGGTGAAAACCGCCAGCTGAGCGTCGAAAGCACGCCTGTAGGCGGGCCGCGCTTCACCGCGCGCCACATAGGCGGAGAGGTTTGGATATTCCTGCAGTATATCCGATCCCTTCAGCCTGAGCAGCACTGATACCATCAGCAGGTCGCCGGCGCTGAAGGCGCCATCGAGCCACTCGGCATCGCCAAGGCGGCCGGAAAGTCCGTCGAGCCGGTCGCGGATGCTTTCCCCGAGGACGCGCAGGCGCTGCTCGTACCAAGGCTGGTCGCGCTCGAGGATTGTCGCGAGAGCGCGTTCGAAGATCGGCGGCTCTACAGTGTTGAGCGCTGCAAACATCCATGTGATGGCGCGCGCCCGCGCATTGGCATCGTCCGGCAGCAGGCCCGCATGGCGCTCGGCGATATGGAAGACGATCGCCCCCGACTCGAACAGGGCGAGATCACCTTCCTCATAGGTCGGTATCTGTCCGAAAGGATGAAGCGCGAGATGCGCCGGCTCCTTCATCGCCTTGAACGAAAGAAGACGAACGTCGTAGGGCTGGCCCACTTCTTCCAGCGCCCAGCGGACGCGCATGTCACGCGCCAGCCCCTTGCCTCGATCGGGCGACCGCTCAAAGGCGGTAATGGTAATCGTCATTTGTGCTCTCCCTAGCCTGTCTCCCTTGAAGACGACCGGCCAAACGGGGTTCCGACACGAATGGCCGAGATAATCTCCGCGTCCACTCTCGCACGGAGAACTTCGCCTCATGGATGCCGCGACCCTAAACCATTTGATTGAGTTGACTTGCAATCCCCCTGATGACCTCCTGTCGCGGCAGGAAGAGACTGGTTCCGACTCGGGCGAGATTCCGATCTCTTTTCGATGAAGCCGGCTGGTCTTGCGTATGGTGGGGACTCGCGTCTCGGCGGACCAGCGCGAGCCCCCGTCCTTCCGAAGGCGAAAGCCTATCCCGATTGGCGGCCCTAAGACCTGCGCTTTACCGGCAGCGCATGTTTCCAGGCCGTCTCCAGCGCATTGAGAAGATCGGCCTCGTTCAGTTCGGAAAGAATGGCCGTCGTCCAGCCCTGCCGCCCCCAGGCGTTGCCGACGGGAGAAAAGGCGGTTGGCAGGACCGTGCATTTCAGGCTTTGTTCGTCAGGTTTGAACTTGAAATTCGCCGTCAGGCCGTCTCCGGCGAGCGTCACGTAGATGCGTGCCACCTTGAAGGCCGCCCTGTCGAAATGTGGCGCCTCGACGGTTCCATCGAGAGAAAGGGCAAGGCGGCGGAGCATCTCGGCGTCTGCCATGGCAGTATCAGCTGCAGAAGCGCCGGCCGCTCTTGCGCGAGCGGAGATCGAAGTGGAAATGGTTCCAGTGTTCGGCATTGCTGCCGGGACCGAGAACCGTGCTGAAATATTTGCAGCTGTCGCTACGTACCGATTTCAGCAACCCGCCTTCGCGGAAGGAGAAAAGCCCCTTCTTCCGCACATCGATTTCGTGGCCGTTCTTCAGCACGATCTGGCCAATGTCGATGGCATTGCCGCGCGCATGTTCCGACATCGGGTTGTAGCGCTGGCGGCTGTTGTTCATACGACGGCAGGAATAACCTCCCATGGGCACGATTTTGCGCACACCCGTCAGGTAACGAGTGCGAGCCGAAACGGCGAGCTCGTTCTTCACCCATTTCGCAAAGGCAAGCGTCGTCTGGCAGTTCAGGGTAACGGCGGGTTTTACGTCGATATTGCCGGACAGTCCGGCAAGCTTGACAGGGTAGTTGATGCCGCAGCTCGGGCCGTTGGAAATGCGCGGCAGGTCGTTGAATTCCACGCCAAGGCGGCGCAGCTCCGTCCGGCAGCTGACTTCCGACTGCGGCATGGCGCCTCTGAGCCACGGCTGATCGCGCTGGCTCATCGGCCCGCTGTCGTTCATCGGGTTGTTGGGGCGCAGCATCGCCACTTCCTGGGTATCGGCGGCGGGCGCGCGGCTTGGCGGAACGATGCGGGATCCGTCGCCCCAGACCATGCCGCCGTTTGCGCCATCTCTCTGCAGTCCGGCCCCCTGGCGCTTCGGCGGAACGACGACACGATCATCCGACATCGGCTGGGAGATCGGCTGGCGGCGCGGCTGCAACGCCACCGGCTCGTCAGTGCCGATCCCGTCGACCACGGGCTGATCGCCGACGCCTTCGGCGATGTCGGTATCCTGTTCTTCGGCAAGGCCGGTGATATCGCTTTCGTCCGGTCCAAAACCCAGTTCGGCGTCCATGTTGACGCCTTCTTCCGGAATGACGTTCGACCCGCCGGACGGATAGGTGTTTTGCGCGGCGGATGCCTGCTGCAATGCCTCATCGCTGTCGATCATCGGCAAACGGCCCTGCCGCGGCGGAGAGCCGCTATGAGAGCCTGACCATGCCGGATTGAGAGGCGCCGACTGCACCTGGTCAGGCACCCGCAGATAATTGCCGCTGTCGCCGGTATAAGCATCCCCCGGCCCGGATGCACCGCGCGACGAATATCCGTAATCGACGGAACTGACCTGCGAAACCGGCGCCCGGCTCATCTGGTAGGCCTGCTGCGACATCGGCTCGGGCGGAAGGGATCGCGTCGGCTGGATCGCGCCGACGCTGGTAGCGCTGTCGATCGATGCCGGCGGCACTAGATCCCCGGAGGAACAGGCGACCAGCATCGACGACATCATCAGCGAGGTTACGACCCGCCGGGAAAGGGAAGCATACGCCATACCAGTTGCCACTCTTCCGGTGCCGAAATGACACACATGACGAGTTTAGGCAGTGTCGGTAAACGAAGGCTTGAGAGATCAAGGCCTTTTCAAGGCTTTTAACGGTCGGAGCGGTTCTCGGCCACCGTCTGAATGATGACCTTCCTGTCGGCAGGCGGCGCTCACCGTTTGATCGGCGTCAAAAAGCCGCCGGACTTTCATCCGGCGGCTCGGTTGATGATGGCGCGGCTGTCAGGCAGCGCGATAACGGGTGGTCGAGCCGTAGGCAGCGCCCCGACCGGCATTGTTGTCCAGCGTGAAGGCCGCGAGCAGATCCTGCAGGTGAAGGCTCTGGTCCGCAAGCGTCTGGCTCGCCGCCGTGGTCTCTTCCACCATGGCCGCATTCTGCTGGGTCATCTGGTCCATATGGTTGACGGAGGAATTGATCTCCTGCAGCCCGGTCGCCTGTTCGCGGGCGGCGGTGGCGATCGTGTCGACATGCGCGTTGACGCGCTCGACAAGCGTGGCGATCTCGACCAGCGCGTCGCCGGTCGAGCGCACCAGCGAAACACCGCCTTCGACCTCGCGTGCCGAATTGCTGATCAGCGTCTTGATCTCCTTCGCCGCATTTGCGGAGCGTTGCGCAAGCTCGCGCACTTCCTGGGCAACGACTGCAAAGCCCCTGCCCGCTTCCCCCGCACGCGCCGCCTCAACGCCGGCGTTCAGCGCCAGCAGGTTGGTCTGGAAGGCAATCTCGTCGATGACAGAGATGATCTGGTTGATACGGTTCGAGGATTCCTCGATACGGCCCATGGCGTCGATCGCGTTGCGGACGATCTGGCCCGAACGGCCGGCGCTTTCCTTCGTCTCGCTCACCATCTCGCGCGCCTCGTGCGCACGTTCCGATGCGGTACGCACCGTTGCGGTGATCTCGTCGAGCGCGGCGGCGGTTTCCTCAAGGGCCGCTGCCTGCTGTTCGGTGCGCTTGGAGAGATTGCCGGTGGCGCTCGAGATATCGGCCGCACTGTCGCGCACCACGAGGCTCGTCTCGGTGATCGCGCCGATCGCACGGTGCAGCGAGCCCACGGCGGCGTTGAAGTCGTCGCGAAGCTTTGCGTAGTCTTCGCCGATATCGCCGAGCGATACGGAAAGATCGCCGCCGGCTAGGCTTTCCAGGGCACGGCCGAGTTCGCCCATGGCACGCGCCTGACGCTCGGCCGAAGCCGAAAGCACACGCTCCCTGCCGGACCGCTCCTCGGCAAGCGCACGGCTCTGGTCTGCTTCGCGAGCCTGCAGCTGGCTGCGCTCCTCGACCGAGTTTCTGAGAACCACGACGGCGCGAGCGATGTCGCCGATTTCGTTCTTCTGTTCGGTACAGGGAACGGAGACGCCCACCTCGCCGGCCGCGATCGACTGCAGCACCTGCTTGACCTGGCCGATCGGCCTGGTGACGCTTCTGACCACGAAAGCTGCGCCGCCGATCAGGACCAATGCGCCGACGGCGAAGATCGCGCCGAAATTGATCGCGTCACGGCGGAACATGGCGTGCAGATCGTCCACATAAACGCCGGTACCGATGATCCAGCCCCAGGGCGCGAAGCCGGCCACGTGCGAATATTTCTCCTGCGGCTGCTCAAAGCCCGGCTTCGGCCAATAGTAGTCCACGAAACCCTTGCCCTGGGCCTTCACCGTGTTGGCGAACTCGACAAACAGGAACTTGCCGTTCGGGTCTTTGTCGCCGGTAAGATCCTTGCCGTTCATTTCCGGCTTGATCGGATGCATCACCATGCGCGGCGTCATGTCGTTGATCCAGAAATAGCCGGTCCCTTCGCCGTAACGCATGCCGGCGATGATGGCCTTGGCTTCGGTCTGGGCCTGCTCGCGTGTCATCGTGCCGGCGGCTTCCAGCCCCTGATATTTCTTCAGCACCGTGAGCGCGGCATCGTTCATCTGCGCAAGGCCCGCCTTGCGCTCCCGCTCCGACGAGGCATAGCTCTGGAACAGGCTGAATGTCATCGCCCCCCCGAGGATGACAAGCGACAACAGCACAAGACAGTAAAGCCGCCAGGAAATTGTAAGACGTTGCATGAGGTCCCCCTCCATTTGAAGTTCGTCAAATTCTAATGACCACTGGTTACTAGGGGGTGAAGGACGGGAAACCTTGCCGAGGGCGCGAATTGAGGAGCCGATAATTGCCTGCTGAACCGGATAGGCTTCCGGCCGCATCCGCCCTAATCTCTGCATGGAGGAATCAGAACGGACAAGAAAGGGAACAACAATCATGACCGACAATGCCAGGCCCACCGGGGAGCTGACGCTCCGCACTCTCGCCATGCCTGCGGACGCCAATGCGGCGGGGGATATCTTCGGCGGCTGGGTCATGGCGCAGATGGACTTGGCGAGCGGCATCCGCGCGGCCGAGCGCGCCCGCGGCAGGGTCGTGACTGCGGCGGTGAAGGAGATGGCGTTCCAGCTGCCGGTGAAGATCGGCGACACGCTCAACGTCTATACCGAGATCACCCGCGTCGGCCGCACATCGATTACGCTGAATGTCGAGGCATGGGCGCACAGGGCGCGCTATCGATTCCTGGAAAAGGTGACGGCCGGCACCTTCATCATGGTGGCGCTCGACGAAGACGGCAAACCGACGCCGGTTCCTGAGGAGGAATAAGCCATGGATGCCGCGACCACTGCCGAAACCTTCACGCATATCCGCGTGGTGATGGGCATGGTGGTCAGCCTTGGCCTGGCACGGCTGCTGAACGGTCTCGCCGGCATCGTGCAACATCCGAAAGCCGCCCGCGTCTACCTCATCCATCTCGGATGGGTGGCGTTCATGTTCCTCTTTCTGGTCCATTTCTGGTGGTGGGAACACCGGCTGCACGCCCTGCCCGTGATCGGCTTCGCGGCCTATCTGTTCCTGATCGGCTTCTGTGCGCTCTTCTTCTTCCTCTGTGCGCTACTCTTCCCCACCTCCATGCAGGACTATGACAGCTACGAAGACTATTTTCTTTCGCGGCGGAAATGGTTCTTCGGTTTCCTCGCCGGGTTGCTGATCACCGATATCGTCGACACCCTGATCAAGGGCCGCGACTATTTCCTGTCGCTCGGCTTCGAATATCCGGCACGCACCGCGCTCTATGTGGCGTTGAGTGCGATCGCGATCGCCACCGCGAACCGCCGTTTCCACGCGGCCTTCGTGGCGTTCGCGCTCGCCTACCAGCTCTACTGGATCTTCCGGGTCTACGATCTCCTCACCTGAGGGAGATCACCCTTTGAGATAGATCGAGGACCGGTCGAAGGCGAGGCCGGGAAAGACCTTGCCGGTCAGATTGTCCGGATCGATGCCGAACTGCCTGTAGAGCATGGCGGCGGCTATCTCCCGCACGTCGCCGGTCGGCATCAGGTCGCGCCGGTCGAGCAGATGATCGTCGCCAAGGCCCGGCCATTGGCCAAGAACCTTACCGCCCGAGATGGCGCCGCCGGCCAGCACCGCAAGCCCGCCGGTGCCGTGATCGGTGCCGTTGGTGCCGTTTTCGCGCACCGTGCGGCCGAATTCGGTGATCGCCAGCACGACCGTCTTTCCCCATGCCTCGTCGCCCAAAGAGGCTTTCAGCGTGGTTATCGCGGTCGAGAGATCGCCGGCGGCTTTTCTAAATTGCGCCTTCTGGCCGACATGGGTGTCCCAGCCGTTGATCGAGAAGCTGGCGATCCGGTAGTCCTCGCGAAGCATGCCGCCGGCAAGTCGAGCCATTTCGGCAATCCCTGACCCGCGCTTGGCGTCGCCATAAAGGGCATCCGCCGACATGTCGGTCTTCTTTGCCTCCTGCATCGCCCTGGCGAAGGCCTCGTCCCCTTCATAGAGGCGATCGAGAAAGGCGATCTCGTCTTCGGCAAGTGCGAAATTGCTCTGGGTCGACCAGGAGTCCACGTCGCTCGGACCGCTCAGGATGAGCTCCATCGAAGTGTTGATGTCGATCGCCTTGCGGGCGTCGGAGCGGGGGATCGCAGAAAGCGCGCGGTTCAGCCATCCGGTCCGCTCCGCCTTGTCGCTGCCGCCGGTCTCCAGCATGTCCTGCCCGTCGAAATGGCTGCGCTGGTCCCGATAGGGCGTCGAGACCGCGTGAACGAAAGACAGTTCCCCCGCCTGCCAGAGCGGCATCAGCGCGGAGGCGGCCGGGTTGAGGCCGAAGAAACCGTCGAGATCGAGAAGGCCGGTCTGGGGTGTCAGGCCGAGCTTCGGCCTCAGTGTCGCAAAAGCGGGATCGCCGTAGGGCTGCACGAGATCGAGCCCGTCCATTGCACCTCGCAGGACGATCGTCACGAACCGGTTGTCGCCCGGCGTGGCGGCCAGGGTAACCGGGGTCAGGATGGGCGCGGCGGCGGCGCAGCAGGCGCCTGCGAGAAAACCGCGCCGCGACAACAGGAAATTCTGCTGCAAGGTCATTTTCATCTCCTGTTGAATTCGGGTGAGGCGAGAACCATGGTGATGCCGTGCACCTTGTTCGGCGCCTGCGAGACGATCCTCTGGGTTTCGGGGCGGACGGCATCTCCCAGCGCGGCGGCGAGAAATTCGGACGGCTCCATCTTCTGCCCGAGGATCCGGGCGACCATCCGCGACCAGGTGATCCGCTCGCTCAGCTGGCTCGGTGACAGCCACACGCCGGCCTCGTCGGCAAAGCCCGCCGGGCTCGGCGGCTGCCAGACCGGCTGACCCATGCGCTGCAGCGCGCCGAACGTCAGCGCGTTTGCCCGCCCCGCTTTTCGCTTTGCGTTCTCCTTCGCCCTCACCCCCGCCATCTCCATGGCTTTTTCCACCGGCCCCTCGTCCTCGCCCTCCATATCGCGCAGAAGTTCGGCAAAATTCTTTTCCGGCAGGTCGAACGCCCGGAAACCGGAGACGAGAAACTCGAAGGGCTGCTTGATCTTCTGCCCGGGATCCGACCAGGCGCGCGGATGGGTCAGCATGGCGCGATAGACTTCGGTCAGGTTGCCCTGGCTCTTCGTCCAGGCGTCCACCATGGACGAGACCACCTCTTCCGGTGGATCGTCGGCGATGAAGTGGCGGGCAAGCTTGCGGGAGACGTGCAGGGCGGTCTTCGGATTGGCAGCGAGGTCTTCCAGCATCAGGATATGATCCTGACCGTCGCCTTCATCGTCTTCGTAGGAACGGCCGAGAAGCGAAACAGGGCCGGCTTCAGCCAGCCGCGGACGATAGACGACTTCCAGAGCCCGATTGTCGACCGAAAGGCCGGTGAGGATCAGCGCGGCAGCGCGAACGTCGTCCTGGGTATAGCCACTGCCGGCGCCGAGCGTGTGGAGTTCGAGCAGCTCGCGCCCCAGATTCTCGTTGAGCCCGCGGCTGTTCTTGCGGCCGGCGACCGAATCCGGCCCGACGCTCTGGTTCTGGTCGAGATAGATCAGCATTGCCGGATGCAGGATCGCGGCCTGGAGTAGCCCTGAGAAGGAACCGCCGATATTCGGACGGATCGACTGCGCCTCGTAAAGCGGCACGATCATGCGCATCGGCAGCGACTTCAGGACGCTCGTGGAGAAATGATCCACCCAGAAGGTCGCAAGCCTTTCATAAAATCCGAGCGGGGAATGGATGGCCTGGGCAATGCGGCCCATGGCGTCCTGTCGATAGATGCGTTGGGCCTGGCGCTGCGTCTCCTTGCGCAGATCCGCATTCGGATTCCCGGCCTTGGCGGCCTTCGCCTCCGCCGCCCTGACCGAAAGCACCCGGGTAGCGGTCTCGATCCGCCCCGTCAGCCCCTCGCGGGGGAAACGCGGCTTTTCCGCCACGCCTTCCTCGATCTGTGCCAGCAGCGCATCGGCGTCGGCGGGCAGTTCTTCCCCCGGGCGAAGACCATAACCGAAGCGGATGGCGGCCAAGGTCGGGATAGAAGGATTCATTCGATCATTTCCTCGTTGGACCATGATCAGGGTCCCCGACAATTGTGGTGGAAAGGTTCATAAATTGCGGCCATTTCGCGACATGGAGAATTTGTAATGCTGCGGACGGCATGTCGCCTTCAAACATCTACAACCCCCAACTCCCCTTTTGGTTGCAGGCGGTGCGTTTTCAATCGGCAATACCTGTGGTCTTATGTATTTCTCGGGGGAACTTGAATGATACGAAGAACTTGTCGTGCCGTTGTGATGATGACTGCAGCAACGGTTGCGCTTACTGGCTGCACTCCATCGATCGCCGGAGGCCCAAACCTCGCGCAACACAACAGGGTCACCGCAACTTATTTCGCTGGCGGCTACGCGCCGTCGCGCCTGGCGGCCTATCATTCCGCTGGTGATTTCGACAAAAAGGCGCTTCGCAATTCGATCGTCCTCAGCGCCATGGGTTCGATCGATGTGGAGTATGCGCGCTTCTCTTCCGAACTGACGCAGGAAGGCCAGGGCGTTCCCTTCGCCGCGACCATTGCCAGCCTGTCACTGAGTGGTGCGGGAACCCTCGCTGCAGCAAAGGCCACCAAGACCGCGCTGGCTGCCGTGGACACCGGCCTCAAGGGCGCGCATGCCGCCTATGACAAGAGCATCCTCTCGGAGAAGACGATCCAGTTCCTGCAGAAGCAGATGCGCGCCAACCGGAACCGGGTGCGCTCGTCGATCATCGACAAGCTGCAGCTGGATACTGCGGCCTATCCGCTCGAACTTGCGCTGATGGATGTCAATGACTACGCCTCGGCGGGTACGATTACTGCGGGATTGATCGGTATCGACGAGCAGACCTCGCAGGTTCTGGCCCTCACCGAGGCCACCAGGACCGAGGCCATCTACCCCTATGCCGCAGATGACGCGAGCGCCCTCATCAACAGCTATATCGACCGCAATCCTGACGACGCCCCCCGGACGCTCAAGAACTGGGTCGCCCGACACAACATAGCCAGGGTGACGGATTTCCTGAACGACGCGCGTTTTGCCGCGGCGCGCCGCCAGTTCGTCCGCGAATACGGGCTGAAAGCACCGGGCTGAGTCTTGGCTATCTCGAATGCCGCCCTCAACCGATTCCTGGGAGGAGAATCAGATGATAACGATCACGGGCGTGCCAGAACGGGAGCTGCCCAACGTCCTCCGCAGCATTTCGATCGACGGCCTGACCGTCATCTCGATCGAAAAGACCGCGGACGGCACCTACACCATCATCTATGGTCCGGACGCAGCTGCGACCCCATCCAATCCCACGGGGTCACCTCGCCAGGGAGCCGGGGCCAGGGGGATGAAGAAATAACCTGTTCGCTATCGGGAAGGACGATCCGGCGTAGAGCCCGGGCTGAGCGGCTTCAACTTAATTTCGGCCCGTCATCGAGCGCGTTTGCTGTACCCGACCTGCTCCGAGCGGGTACAGCATTTCGACCTAAACCTTAGACCTGCCGCAAGCCGCCGTCGACGCAGAGTTCGGCACCAGCGATGTAACTCGCGTCATCGCTCAACAGGAACAAGGCGGCCGCAGCCACTTCTGAAGGCCGCGCCATTCGCCCCATCGGGATGGGAGCGACAATGGCCGCACGCATGTCTTCCTGAACCGAAGCCATCATCTCCGTATCGGTTGGACCGGGTGCGACGACGTTGACGCGTATACCTCTGGGTGCGAGTTCCCCCGTCCAGGTTCGGGCATAGGAGCGCACGGCTGCCTTGGTAGCGCAATAGGTTCCGTATGACGCGTAGCCCGCGCTACCGGCGATGGAGCCGACGAGGACGACCGACCCACCTTCCGTCATAACGGGTAGCGCCGCCTGCAAGCCGAAAACCATTCCGCGGACGTTGACGTCGAAGTGGCGGTCGAAATGTTCAGGCGTTATGTCGGCAATCTGGGCAGGCTCGGAGAGGCCTGCATTCAGGACAAGCGCGTCGATACGCCCACAGGCTTGGCGCACCTGTTCGACGGTCTTCACCATATCTTCAGGCACACTGGCATCGGCGGCAATGCCAACCGCGTCATTGCCGATGCCCTTGGCCGCCTTCTCAGCATCGCCGCTTCTGCGACTGGTTATGAAGACCTTTGCCCCTTCAGCCGAAAGCCGCTCTGCAATTGCCAAGCCGATACCCTTCGCGCCCCCGACGACGAGGGCAACCTTGTTACTCATTCGAGCCATCGTAAATCCTTTCAAGTGATGGTCTCGCCATGATATACGTCAGATATCTGGTATCAATTACGCACCTTAAGTAGCCTAGATATGGACGAGTATACCGACCTGGAAGCACTTTCTCACCGCGCCTTGTGCGACATGGCGCAGGTTCGCCCCGTGCTCGACAAGATCGCTGACAAATGGACGATCCTGATCCTGACAGTGATCTGTCCCAAACCCTCGCGCTTCAACGAGATCAAACGGCGTCTCGACGGGATCACGCACAAGGCTCTTGCCGACGCTTTGAAGAGGCTTGAGCGGAACGGTCTTGTGACGAGAACCGTACTGCCAACGCAGCCGATCGGCGTGGAGTATGCAATTACTCCACTGGGTCATTCACTGCGGGAGCCGTTTGAAGCACTATGTTCATGGGCAGCCGCCAATGGCGACAAGGTCGAGGCAGCCACGCTGCGCTATGACAACACGGGAAATCGTCGCTGACGATGTTGCTATGACCTCATCTGGCGCGCGATTCAGCCACGATCTGCCGGCCGGCGGTACCGCTATCGAATTCCGTAGGAACGTCCAAATTCGTCGGTCGGGATTGCACCGATATGCCGGGCATCGGGAGATTCCTTTTTAAATGCGGGAACACTGATAAGTTTTATCGGGTTGGGGGTTACGGATCGCCTTTAAAGGAATCTTATAGGTGATCGGTGATCTTGCGATGTTGCCTGCGATTATCCGACGGAGCTTATGGAAGAGGATCTGAAAAACGACGGGGCTGACCGGTCTCTGGACATGGACGTCCGGCGGGCCCAGGCTTTCACGATCCTCGAGCGCCTGCGCTCGACACTCACGACCAATGCCGTGATCTCCGCTTCCGCGCTGTTCGTCTCGACACTCGGCCATGGTCTGGTGTTTTCCACAACCGTGTGGTTCGCCTCCGTCATCGGCGGGCTCTTCCTGCGCGCATTCCTGGGAGCGATCCTCAAACGTTGGCAGACGGCCGAACACGACCCCCAGCAGGCGCTCGACGTGCTGACGGTGGGGGCGCTGACTAGCGGCACCACCTGGGCCATGCTTCCGCTTTCGGTGCCCGACTTCAATCCCGTGGGCGGGGATAGCGGGCTCTATCTCATCATGTGCGGCATGGCGACCGGTGCCGTCATGATGGGCGTGGGATATAGTCCTGTATCGCTGGCATTCGCTTTGCCTCCCCTCGCCGCCGTCGTAATGTCGCTTGCAGCCCACGGCGATGCGAGCGGCTGGCTGGTTGCCCTCAACGTCGTGGCGCTGACGTTGGTTCTGATCCGCAGCAGCCGCATGAGCCAGGCCATCTTCGTCGATAACGTACGGGCCAAGCTCAAGGCGACGGCCCTGGCCGACTCCCTCTCCTCCGCCAATTCGGACATCCTGCGCGCCAATTACCGGCTGGAGGTGCTTGCCAATTGCGACCCCCTCACCGGCCTTGCCAATCGCGCCGCCTTCAACGCAGCCCTTTCCAACGGAATCTCCTCGGCGGCCGAAGACGGCACCCAGCTTGCTCTCCTCATTCTCGATCTTGACCGCTTCAAGTCCATCAACGATACGCTCGGCCATAGCGCCGGCGATACGCTGCTTGTGGAAGTGAGCGACCGGCTACGTTCGACGATCGACGGCAAAAGCATCATCGCGCGGCTCGGCGGCGACGAATTCGCCATGATCATCGGCGGAGCGGACGCAGCCGCCCAGGCGCGCGGCCAGGCGGAACGAATTTTGGAGCGGAGCCGTCAGCCTGTCATGCTCGACGGAAAGGCGACCGTCGTCGGCACCTCGATCGGCCTCGCCGTCTTTCCCGATCATGCAGACACAGCCGAGGATCTGTTCATCTGCGCAGACATGGCCCTCTATCGGGCAAAGGACGGGGGACGCCGCCAATGGCGTGAATTCGAACCCACCTTCCGCTCGCAGGCCGACCGCCAGCACCAGATCGAACAGGAACTCCGCGAGGCGCTGGCGAGCGGCGACATCCACGCCTGGTTCCAGCCGCAGGTCAACCTCGCATCCCAGGAGATTACCGGTTTCGAGGCGCTGGTGCGCTGGCACCACCCCTATCTCGGGCCGATCGCGCCGCCGGAGATCGTTCATGCGGCGCAGGCCACCAACCTCTGCGACAAGCTCACCGCCGCGGTTGCCGGGGCGGCCTGCCGGCTGCTGAACAGCCTGCCGGCGCTTGGCCTGCCGAAAGCCACGGTGGCGATCAACGTCTCGCCGCGCGAATTTGACCTCTACAGCGTCGCAGACGTGCTGGACCGCATCACCACGGCGCACCGGATCGACCCGACCCTGTTCGAGATCGAGATCACCGAGGAGGCGATTCTCGACACCCTGGTCGCCGGCGAGCAGCTGAAACGGATCGAGCGCTCCGGCTACAAGCTGGCGGTCGACGATTTCGGCGCCGGCCATTCCTCGCTCGCCTATCTGGTGCAGCTCAAGGTCGACCGGCTGAAGCTCGACCGCCGCTTCGTCACCGGCATTCACCGGAGCCGCCAGAACCAGGAGATCGTCGGTGCCATGATCGGGCTCGGCCGGGCGCTGTCCATGGACGTGGTGATCGAGGGCGTCGAAACCGAGGAGGAGGCGGATGCCCTGAAATGCCTCGGCTGCTCCTGCGCCCAGGGCTATTTCTTCGGCCGGCCGATGCCTGCCGACCGGATCGCCGGCTGGATCGAAAGACGACGCACGCTCGGCAACCGCGCCGTCGCCTGAAGGCCGCACCGTTTCCCTTTTGTACTCGTTTTGTGGCCGCGCCCCCTTTTCTTCGGCGCGATTCCTCTCCATATTCGCCGCATGGCCAGATCCCCGAAAAAGTCGCCCGCCTCGCCCCGTGAAAACAACGCAGGTTTCGAGGAAGCCCCGCACTCGTCCTTCGAAGGCGCTCCGCTGTCCGGCAGCGTTTCCGACTGGGTGAAGCAGCTCGAGGCGGAGGCGGAGGCCTCCTCCGTCGAAACGCAGCGCGAGATCGCCTCAAAGGCCGGCAAGCACCGCAAGAAGATCGAAATCGCGGCCCGCGAGGAAGCCATCCGGCAGGCCGCCAAAGACGCGCCGAAAACAGCCAAAAACACCACCGCGTCGAAGACCGCCCGCGGCGTGTCGATCGGCGCCTCCTCCGATCCGAAGACCCGCGCCGCAGCCGGCCTCAATCCGGTCGCAGGCCTTGACGTGTCGCTGGAGGAGGCCAGGAACTTGGCTCCGGGCGCCGTCACCGCCACGGTTGAGGCGCTGTCGAAGCTGATCGAGAGCGGCAATCCGCTGTTCAAGGACGGCAAGATGTGGACGCCGCACCGCCCTGCCCGGCCGGAAAAGTCCGAAGGCGGCATTCCGATCCGCATGGCGTCGGAATACCAGCCCGCCGGCGACCAGCCGACCGCCATCCGCGATCTCGTCGAGGGCATATCGTCGGGCGAGCGGTCCCAGGTGCTGCTCGGCGTCACCGGCTCGGGCAAGACCTTCACCATGGCCAAGGTGATCGAGGAAACCCAGCGCCCCGCCGTCATCCTGGCGCCCAACAAGACGCTCGCGGCGCAGCTCTATTCGGAGTTCAAGAACTTCTTCCCCGACAATGCGGTGGAATATTTCGTCTCCTATTACGACTATTACCAGCCGGAGGCCTACGTCCCCCGCTCCGACACCTATATCGAGAAGGAATCGTCGATCAACGAGCAGATCGACCGGATGCGCCACGCGGCCACCCGCGCCATCCTGGAGCGCGACGACTGCATCATCGTCGCCTCGGTCTCCTGCATCTACGGTATCGGCTCGGTCGAGACCTATACGGCGATGACCTTCCAGATGTCGGTCGGCGACCGGCTCGACCAGCGCCAGCTCCTGGCCGACCTCGTCGCCCAGCAATACAAGCGCCGCGACATGGATTTCCAGCGCGGTTCGTTCCGCGTCCGCGGCGATACGATCGAAATCTTCCCGGCCCACCTGGAGGATGCGGCCTGGCGCATCTCGATGTTCGGCGACGAGATCGACGCGATCACCGAATTCGACCCGCTGACCGGCCAGAAGACCGGCGACCTGAAATCGGTAAAGATCTACGCCAATTCGCACTACGTCACCCCGCGCCCCACCCTCAACGCCGCGATCAAGTCGATCAAGGAGGAGCTGAAGCACCGGCTCGCCGAGCTCGAAGCCGCCGGCCGGCTGCTGGAGGCCCAGCGGCTGGAACAGCGCACCCGCTACGATGTCGAGATGATGGAGGCGACCGGCTCCTGCGCCGGCATCGAGAACTATTCGCGCTATCTCACCGGCCGCCGCCCCGGCGAGCCGCCGCCGACCCTGTTCGAATACATCCCGGACAATGCGCTGATCTTCATCGACGAAAGCCATGTCACCATTCCGCAGATCGGCGGCATGTATCGCGGCGACTTCCGCCGCAAGGCGACGCTTGCCGAATACGGTTTCCGCCTGCCGTCCTGCATGGACAACCGGCCGCTGCGCTTCGAGGAATGGGACGCGATGCGCCCGCCGACCGTCGCCGTCTCGGCCACCCCCGGCGCCTGGGAGATGGAACAGGCCGGCGGCGTCTTCGCCGAACAGGTGATCCGCCCGACCGGCCTCATCGATCCGCCCGTCGAGGTTCGCCCGGCCCGCAGCCAGGTGGACGACGTGCTCGGCGAGATCCGCGAGACGGCCGCCAAGGGGTATCGCACGCTCTGCACCGTGCTCACCAAGCGCATGGCGGAAGACCTCACCGAATACCTGCACGAACAGGGCGTTCGGGTCCGCTACATGCATTCCGACATCGACACGCTGGAGCGCATCGAGATCATCCGGGATCTGCGCCTCGGCGCCTTCGACGTGCTGGTTGGTATCAACCTGCTCCGCGAGGGCCTCGATATCCCCGAATGCGGCTTCGTCGCCATTCTCGACGCCGACAAGGAAGGGTTCCTCCGCTCCGAAACCTCGCTCATCCAGACCATCGGCCGCGCCGCGCGAAACGTCGACGGCAAGGTCATCCTCTATGCCGACAAGGTCACCGGCTCGATGCAGCGGGCGATGGACGAGACCGCCCGCCGCCGCGAAAAGCAGATGGCCTATAACCAGGAACACGGCATCACGCCGGAATCGGTGAAGGCGAGAATTTCCGACATCCTCGATTCCGTCTACGAACGCGACCATGTGCGCGCCGACATTTCCGGCGTCTCCGGCAAGGGCTTTGCCGATGGCGGCCACCTCGTGGGCAACAACCTGCAGGCGCATCTCAACGCGCTCGAAAAGGACATGCGCAACGCCGCCGCCGACCTCGACTTCGAAAAGGCCGCGCGCCTGCGCGACGAGATCAAACGCCTCAAGGCCGCCGAACTGTCGGTCATGGACGATCCGATCGCCCGGGATGAGGCCCGCAGTCAGGAAGGTGGCAAAGGCGGAGCAAGAGGCCGCCGAGAGGCGATCTCCCCCCTTGAGGGGGAGATGGGCGGCAGCCCCTCCCTCTTCGCCAAACCGTCCCTCGACGACATGGGCCGCGACATCGCCGAACCAGCGAAAGCATCGCTCTTCCGGAAAAACACGCTGGACGAAATGACCGTCGGCCGCACGGAAAAACCGGTCGACAAGAGGCGTGGAGCGGCGGAGGCGCGACAGGGATCGGAAGAAGGCAAGGCTCCCGAAAAACCGCAAACCGAACCCGGCAAGCGCTTCTCGCCCCTGCTCGAAGGCCAGCCCGAGCGTGACGACGGCTCGTCATCCTCGGGCGAGCGCTCCTCGGGTTTAACCCGAGGGGAGACCCGAGGACCGCTCGTCAGAGGAAAAGTCGGCGCCGGCTCCTACGAAGATCCCGGCGAGCAGAAGCGCAAGAGCCGCACCAAAGGCAAGACCGGCCGGCCGGGACGGTGAGGCATATGCGACGCTATACCTCTCCCCTGGTGGGAGAGGTTACAAAATCACGATCTTAGCGCAGCTAAGTCGTAGATTTTGTTGGTGAGGGGTAAGCCCTTCGTGGTCGATCTTGATCCCCTCACCTGCGATTTCCAGCCCCTGACGAAAGCTGAGACACTGAAATCGCTTCCGCCCCTCACCCGAAGCTTTCATCGATATGCTGCACTTGCTGCGAGATCACGTTGTCGATCACCACATGCGAAAGCAGCGTCGGACCGACGGCCCAGAGCGCCCGCATATGGTCGGTATCCTCGTGACGCCGATGCGCCTCCTCGCTGGTAAAGGCTTCGGCCAGCAATATCCTGTCCGGATCGTCAGGCATGGGCACCAGCTCGATGTAAAGACAGTCCGGATCGAGCCGGCTCTTCTCCAGATGCTCCCGCGCCGCCTCCAGATATTCCGCCCGCTTTCCGGGCTTGGTGGTGAAGAACCCGACGATGATTTTCATGGCGGTGCTACCTCTCCTTCGTCATCCTCGTCCTCGGACTTGATCCGGGATCAGCCCGAGCACCCAACGACACCGCCCGTCCGGTCGTCGGCGACGGGGGCGGCGTCGGCAAGGGGCAGACGAAGGGGAAGACAGCCAGACCGGGCGGTAGATCGCCATACATCTACTCCCACACACGCTGTGATGGAAATTGGCACACTCGCGCCAAATTATACCTCGTTAAATTTATCCTCGCGAGATTAGAGCCGCGGTATTCCACGAATTCACTTTCGGCGGCGAGAGTCTTTACCGTCGGAAATCACTGCCGGTTTCTCCCTGAAATAACAGCTCACTGAACGACTTGGTCACGTTTTCGTGGCGCGCTGCTTCAGCGTTCACAAAATCAAAGAAATGCATCACCTCAAGCTCTAAATATTTCATCATACCTGTTTTGCTAAAAGCCTGCAGAAGTTCATGATTGTATTCAGTATTCACCCCTAAAAACGTCATTCGACCGTCAACAAATTTGCCATTTACAACATTTATCTCTCTCACCTCGAGAGATGAAGTAACAAAATCGAGAAAATCCTGATCAAGACGCCTAAATTCTTGAAAAAAACTGTCATCGTAATTTGGATGAGATATCCTTCTCATATTTTGATAGAAATCATAAATATCCCCATTCATTTTCCAGTGATAATCGCTAAATACTTTTGATTTGCGCTTCCTCTTTTCTTCCTCGACTGGGACCCTTGGATAGAGATCCACTTCCAGATTTGTGAGTCGAAGAAATTCGTTAAGAAGCGCCGACCGGCGCCGCCGGTCGAAGAAGGCAGAATATTTTTTCCGCATTGGCACCAGGTAGCCCCCTCTGAAGAGGTCGACATTAATATCGTAGACCATCTGTAATACGGAATCTGTATACCTTCCCGAAAACGACGCAAAAAGCTTTTCTAACCTTCGACTAGCAACACGAGCTATACAATTTGCCGCAAAATACTCCTGAAAACTTCGATGTGTAAAACTATAAGTTATACCTTCTCTTTTTAGAAGGCACAAACTCTCCAATAAGTCATTTATAAACGCCTCATTAGAAACAGAGCAATTCTCCATAGATTTCGAAGAATCTATAGTTTTATTCAGATCCTCATCGCTGAATTCAAAATTTTGCTCATAGTAACTTATCAAACAAAAGTAGGAAATAAGGCGGACAAGCTCTTGGCGCTCCATACCAGTATAAAGTTTTCGCTTGTACCCACCTTTTGTGAGGTCATGCCTCATATAAAGAGCTTCGAATGCCTGCTCGTAAAACAAGAACATTCTTTTTGGAATGTCTTGATTGTATGAGAATGTCAGCAACATCATGTAGGCCAACAGAGGAGTTGTAAGAAACGTCTCGTGCGTCTCATACAAAATATCCAGCTTTTTTAGGAATCTATTTATATGCTCTTCGTCATATGGTGCTTTGCTTATTAATTCAACCACCTGATTTCTATTCAAGGGCTTAACCGAATAGGTGTCAAACTGGTGCCAGCCCTTAAATCGCTCATCCGGGCGGCTTGTCACAATGATCGTAACAGCAGGATTTGACGATCTAAGCTGAAGGATCATCTCTTCAACTTTCGGGCGCTGATCATGATTTATCTCGTCAAATCCATCTAGAAACAATACAAACTCGCCAGCTTTCAGAGCTCGATTGAAGCTTGCTTGAGATATAGATGACCCTGATTTAATAATAGAATGAAATATAAAATCTGAGATATTATTATGAGTGTAAAAATTTAGTTGCCGTAACTCCAAAAAGAAAGGTATCTTTCCTCTAGAATCCTCAAAGAAAGAAAGCCACAAATAGCGCATAAACATAGATTTTCCGCCACCACCGGTTCCGGTTATAACAGCAGCACATCCCTTTTTTACTTTTTCCACCAAAGAATACTGATCTACGGAAACATCATCGACTTCAAAATTCTGATCAACATAGAGAGATAGCATTTTTTCTGTTTTTTTGTCGCTAAGTATGGTTTTAATTTCCATACATTTATTGAATGTACTAAGCATATGGTCGCTTAAATCTGTCTTTATTTGCTCCGCATCCGAAGATAGGAGCTTTACTTTTTTTGAAAGGTAATCCACGGCAAGTTTCGTAATAAGACCGCTAAATCCTTTTTCTGCGATGGATAGCGCGAATGCTTCAATGGTCATAAAATCCTCCACAGGAATTCCCTCTAAAATTGCAGGGCGTTAGGTCTAAGTCCATAAAAAACTGTGATTGAATAAAACTGCGCACAGCTCAGTTTGATTTTTCTCTGCTTGTGTTCATCAGAACAGAATCTCAGCCCACCCCGCGTTAAACCTCCCTCAGCCGGCCGGTGGCTATATCTCCCCCGCGCGAACGGAAGGGAGAACCCATGGCGATGATCGGCTTCAAGAACACCCATAACCAGGATGTCTATGTCAATCCGGCGCAGGTGCTCTATGTCACGCCCTTCGAGGACGGCGTTTCGATCATCGCTTTCGCCATGGCCGGCAGCGGCGGCAAGCCCGTCCCGCTTTATGTCCGCGGCGGCGTCGATGCCGTGCAGCAGCGGCTGAACGGCAAGCCCGCCCGCTGAACCGTGCCACGTTTCCCGCAGAAGACCGGCTTTCCGGACGCTGCCCGCGCCCCCTCGGGCGGGGACGATCCTGCGCACCTGCTCCAATGTGATCAACCGCTTGCGCGAAATCTCGTCCGCGCCCATCCCCGTCCCCTCGCTCCATGCCTACACTCTCCCCGTCCCGCATCGGATACACCGGAAGGCGTTCCGGCGAGGCGGGGCCGGCGCCGGATGCAAGGAAACGACGTAAGTCCTTGCACCTGGGGTTCGCGGAAAATGGTCTCCCTCCGGCGACACGGGGAGAGATGAGCGGCTGCGGACCGGCCCTCGTCTCTTGATGCCCGAAGAAGCGCGCCGGGCGTGCCTGTGCGGCACACATGGTGGCCCGAAGGATGGTTTCGCCGGACTTTTTGAAGTCCGTCCGCCTCAAGTGCGGAAAGTTCGGCGGCGGCGTTCTGGATTGTTGGCGATAAGTCGTTTCGCCCGGGGTTCAGAAGACCAGACGAACACCATCCGGAAAGGCCACGGCAGAGGGACCGGAGTCGCGGATAAAAACCGCCGAACGGGGCGCTGAGAGGTGTCACCTAAAAACTAACTTACGAGGCAGCTCCCAGCGCCCCGTCCGCTCCTCGGGTCAAGCCCGAGAATGACTAAACATTCGTCCTCCTCGGGCGAACGAAGTGAGACCCGAGGATCACCAAGGGATTACCATGTCCAAAGACAAGCCGCGCACCATCGATACCTGGCTCGCCGCCCGCACGGCCGAAATGCTCGCGCTGCCCCATACGATCTGCCGCCGGCGCGACTGCCGCCGCAGGAACAGCTGCTACTGGCATTTCCGATCCAACAACGAACCCTGCTGCCTGCAGAATCTCTCCGCCGAGCAGCGCGAGGTATTCGATGCAATTTATAATCGGGCGCATTTCGCGCAGAGCTTTCTCGGCTCCGACAGCCATCTTTTCGAGGCCCGTCATGGTGAGCAGCGGCTGCTGGACGACGTGGCGATCGAGATCGCCCGCATGTCGCGCAGTCGCTGGAGACCCGAGATCTGGGATGCGGCGAGGCGCAGGCGGGAGAAGACGTTGCCGCCTGGGTAAAAGGTGGAGTACGACGAACCGCCCCCGGCCCTTCGCTAGGGCTCAGGGCGTTCGTCACTGCAATCGATTCACTGGATCGATTGCTCGGGCTTCGCCCGACCGTTCCTCACCCCACAAACGCCCGTTCGATGACGAATTCGGCGGGCTTGCTGTTGGCGCCTTCGGTGAGCCCCGCCTTTTCGAGCAGCGCCTTAGTGTCCTTCAGCATCTCGGCCGAGCCGCAGATCATGCCGCGGTCGGTCTCGGGGTTCAGCGGCGGCACGCCGAGGTCGGCGAAGAGCTTGCCGTTCTCGATGAGGTCGGTGATGCGGCCGGTGTGGGAAAATTCCTCGCGGGTGACGGTCGGGTAGTGCTTCAGCTTGTCGCCCACCAGTTCCGAGAGGAATTCGTGGTTGCGGATCTCCTCCACGAGGTCGAAGCCGTATTTCAGCTCGGCCACCTCGCGGCAGGTATGGGTGAGGATCACCTCGTCGAACTTTTCGTAGGTCTCGGGATCGCGGATCAGGCTCGCGAAGGGGGCAATCCCGGTGCCGGTCGAGAACATGTAGAGCCGCTTGCCCGGCGTCAGCGCGTCGAGCACCAGCGTGCCGGTCGGCTTCTTGCGCATCAGCACCGTGTCGCCCGGCTTGATCTTCTGGAGGTGGGAGGTGAGCGGGCCGTCCGGCACCTTGATCGAGAAGAATTCCAGCTCCTCGTCCCAGGCAGGGCTGGCGATCGAATAGGCGCGGTAGACCGGCTTTTCGCCGACCATCAGGCCGATCATCGCAAATTCGCCCGAGCGGAAGCGGAAACCGGCCGGCCGCGTCATGCGGAAGCGGAACAGGCGGTCGGTGTAATGCTCGACGGCAAGCACCGTCTCGGCATAAACGCCATCCGGCACCTTGGCCGCCGTCTGGGTTGGATTCTGGACCGCAAATTCGTCATTCTTCGCTGGAGCGTTCATGCCAATCCGTCTCTTCGTCTCAACTCTCGTCTTCGCAGGAGCGAAATATACCATAAGGCCGGGCATTTGAAGGCACCCGCGCGCCTATGTCGCGGGTGTCTTGAGAAAATATGTGCAGGAAGATCACCTTTCCCGCGCCGGTCAGGCGGAGCGGCGGCGCCAGCTGTAGCCGCCGGCCTTGTCCGCCTGTCGGGCCGTCGGCTGGTAATGCACCGCAATCCCCGGCAGGCGTCCCTCCTCCAGCCGCTTCAGCGCCGTCGCGTTCTTCACCGCAAAGCTGTCGACTCCACAGCGCAGCATCAGCGGGATCTGGTCGATCAGGACGTCGCCGACGGCCCGCAGCTCGTTCTTGTAGGCGAGCCGGTCGCGGAGCAGCGAGGCATGCGAAAAGGCGCGGCCGTCGTTGAAGGCTGGAAACTCCACCGCGACGATCTCGAGGCGGTAGAGATAGGGTTCCAGCTTGCGGATGTCGTCGGCCGGCTTGATCAGCACGCCGAGGCCGACGTCATTGCTGTTTTCGGCCCTCTCGATCAGCTGATCGAGCGGCAGCAGCACCTTGTCGTTTTCGCCCGCCTTCAGCTCCTCCGTCTCGATCACCCAGGGGTCGTTCTCGACGAAGCCGGTTTCTCTCCAAACCCTGGTCATCACGCAGCCTCCGCCTTGGCGTCGCCGTAGAGTGCATCCTTGAACGGCTGCGGCCCGACGCGGCGATAGGCCTCGAGGAAGATCTCCTCCTTCGAGAGGCGAAGGTTGAGGTAGGTGTCGACGATCGTCTCGATCGCATCGGTCACCTTGTTCGGCTCGAAGCCGCGGCCGATGATCTCACCGATCGAGGTATGCTCGTCGCCGGAACCGCCGAGCGTGATCTGGTAGAGCTCGGCGCCCTTCTTCTCGACGCCCAGGAGGCCGATATGGCCGACATGGTGATGACCGCAGGCATTGATGCAGCCGGAAATCTTGATCTTCAGCTCCCCGATCTCCGCCTGGCGTTCCGGCGAACCGAAGCGGGTGGAGATTTCCTGCGCCACCGGGATCGAGCGGGCATTCGCCAGCGCACAGTAATCCAGCCCGGGACAGGCGATGATATCGGTGATCAGCCCGGCATTGGCGGTCGCAAGGTTCTGGGCGATCAGCGCGCGGTAGAGCGGCTCGAGATCGGCGAGCGCCACATGCGGCAGGATGACGTTCTGCTCGTGGCTGATGCGGATTTCGTCGAAGCCGTATTCCTCGGCAAGGTCGGCGATCACATCCATCTGCACGTCGGAAGCATCCCCGGGAATGCCGCCGATCGGTTTGAGCGAAATCGTCACCATGCCGTAGTCGGGATGTTTGTGCGGCTGGACGTTCTGGCTCACCCAGCGGCCGAAGGCCTCGTCCTCCTTCTTCCAGCCGGCGAGCTGCGCCCAGCCTTCCGGCCGGTCGGGCAGCGCCGGCGGGGCGAAATAGGCGGCGATCGCCTGGATGTCGGCATCCGGCAGCTTGAGTTCGGTGCCTTGCAGATGCGAAAACTCTTCCTCGACCTGGCGGGTGATCTCCTCGACGCCTGTCTCGTGGACGAGGATCTTGATGCGCGCCTTGTACTTGTTGTCGCGGCGGCCGAACAGGTTGTAGACGCGCACGATGGCAGTCACGTAGGACAGCAGATCCTCTTCCGGCAGGAAGTCACGGATCTTCTTGGCGATCAGCGGCGTGCGGCCCTGTCCGCCGCCGACATAAACGGCGAAACCGAGTTCGCCCTGGTCGTTCTTTTTGAGATGCAGGCCGATGTCGTGGACCTGGATCGCCGCACGGTCTCGCTCGGCGCCGGTGACGGCGATCTTGAACTTGCGCGGCAGATAGGAAAATTCCGGGTGGACCGAGGACCACTGGCGCAGGATTTCCGCGTAAGGCCGCGGATCGGCAACCTCGTCGGCGGCAGCGCCGGCGAAATGGTCGGCGGTGACGTTGCGAATGCAATTGCCCGAGGTCTGCAGCGCATGCATCTCGACGGTCGCCAGTTCCGCGAGGATATCCGGCGTGTCCGACAGTTTCGGCCAGTTGTACTGGATGTTCTGGCGGGTGGTGAAGTGCCCGTAACCGCGGTCGTATTTGCGGGCGATATGGGCGAGCATGCGCAACTGGCGCGCATTCAGCGTCCCGTAGGGGATGGCGACGCGCAGCATGTAGGCGTGCAGCTGAAGATAAACGCCGTTCATGAGGCGCAGCGGCTTGAAGGCATCCTCCGCCAACTCGCCTGCCAGACGGCGCGTCACCTGATCGCGGAACTGCTCCACGCGGCTGGTGACGAATGCATGGTCGAACTCATCGTAACGATACATGGTTTCCTCAGACTGCGATAAAGGCCGGATCGGCAGGGCGGTAGCCGGCAGCATATTCCATTGTCGGGCCCTGGGCACGGATGCGTTCGCGCAGACGGATCGGCCAGAGCTTGCCGTCAACCTCCTGCACGTCGACAACGGCAACGTCAACGACCTTGTTCTCCGCAAAATCGCGCTTGCCGATCGCCTCGAGCGAAGCGACCGCTTCAGCATGCCGCGCAACGATCGCATCCTGCAGGCTTTCCACCCAGTAGCCATTCGCGTCGAGCCAGACGGCGATGCCGTCCGACAGGCGGTTGGCGGTGAGAACCTTGTCGGTCATTTTCTATTGTCCCATGTCTGCGTGAACCTTGCCAGCCTTCAGGGTCTTGAAGGCAGACAGCGGTTCGGACTTTTCGAAATTCGCACCGGCGACAGCCTCGCCGATGATTACCATAACCGGGCCGACGAGATCGTCGCGGGCCTCCAGATCCGGCAGTTCGCTCAATACGCCATGCAGGAGCTTGCGGTCGGCAGGGCTGGCATTCTCGATGACGGCAACCGTGGTATCGGCGCTGAGACCGGTGCCCATCAGGCGCTCGGCAACGGAAGCCGCGACGGAGCTGCCCATATAGACGGCGATCGTCGCGCCGGAAACAGCAAGACTGGCCCAGTCCGGCAGAACCTTGCCGGCCAGGTCGTGGCCCGTGGTGAAGATCAGCGACGAAGCGACACCGCGCAGCGTCAGCGGCAATTCGAAATCGGCAGCCGCTGCAAAAGCCGACGTGATGCCGGGCACGATCTCATAAGCGATACCAGCTTCGCGCAATGCCGCCATCTCTTCGCCCGCACGACCATAAACCAGCGGATCGCCGGACTTCAGGCGAACGACGCGCTTGCCCTGACGGCCAAGCTCGACAAGCAGGTGGTTGATCTCTTCCTGAGATTTGGAATGGCAATTCTTCCGCTTGCCGACCGAAAGGCGCTCGGCATCGCGACGGCCCATATCGACGATCGCCTGCGGCACCAGCGCGTCATAGACGATCGCGTCGGCTTCCATCAGCACGCGCTGGGCGCGGAGCGTCAACAGGTCTTCGGCGCCAGGACCGGCACCGACCAGCCAGATCCTGCCTTCGGCTTGGCCACTGGTCGAAAGCAGCGCGTTGGCGGAACGGCGAGCCGCGCTGGTGTCGTTGGACGCCACGGCATCGGCGACGTCACCGGAAAAGAAGCGGCGCCAGAAGATCCGGCGTGAAACGCCGCGCGGCACGAGACGCTCGGCGGCGTCGCGATAATCTGCGGCAAGGCCGGCTAGGCGGCCAAGCGACGGCGACAGCATCTGGTCGATGCGAGCCCGGATCATCTGGGCAAGAACGGGGCCGGCGCCTTCGGTGCCGATCGCCACCGCCACCGGCGCGCGGTTGACTAGCGCCGGCGTGTAAAAATCGCAGAAGTCCGGCTGATCGACCGCATTGGCCGGGATCTTTTCGGCGCGGGCAGCGGAAACGATCGCCCGGTCGAGCGCAGCATTGCCGGTCGCGGCGAATACCATTACCGCGCCCTTGACCTGATCCGGCGAGAAATCCGACCGAACAGTCTCGATGCCCTGCGCGGCCAGCCAGCCGGCATAGTCCGGCTCTGGGGCCAAGGCGTAAGCGACGATCTCCGCCTCGGTGTTGCGCAACAGCCGAGCCTTGGCATAGGCTTCGTCACCATTGCCAAACACGAAAACGCTCCGTCCGCTGACGCGGAAGAAAGCCGGAAAAACCGACAGACGTTGTTGGCTTGGAGACATGCGGGTATCCTGAATCATATGACTGCAATATCCAGGAAAAGGCGCCGGAATTGAAGGAATGGATATGCGAAGTGGGTTGCGAGCCGGTATTTCTGTTTTACGATCAACCGGTTCTTGAGCAAAAGCCACCGCGACGATATTTCACTAGCACCTTGGTAGACTAAAGTGTTTTTGCCCTGATCCGCGCGTTCCACGCCATAAACTGCCTAGACATCCTGCAAAAAAGAGCTCTCATGACGATCGCCGCATGCCTTCTCGACGCCATCGAAAACGATATCCTGCCTCTCACGGAAAAGGGTGTCGCTGCCGGCAACAAGGTTTTCGGCGCTGCTGTCCTGAAGAAATCCGATCTGTCGCTGGTAATCGCCGAGACCAATAACGAGCTCGAAAATCCGCTCTGGCACGGCGAGGTGCATACGCTGAAGCGTTTTTACGAAACCACGCGAGATCTTCCCACCAAGGATTTGATTTTCCTTTCGACTCATGAACCATGCACCATGTGTATGTCAGCCATCACCTGGGCCGGTTTCGACAACTTCTACTCGTTCTTCAGCCATGAGGATTCAAGAGACGCCTTCGCCATTCCCCACGACCTGAAGATCCTGAAAGAGGTCTTCGGCCTGGAACCCGGCGGCTATCGGCGCAGCAATGCTTTTTGGAACTCCTACTTCATCACCGATCTCATCGAGACCGAGGCAGAGCCGTTACGCAGCGCATTAAGGTCGCAAACCGCCCGCATCAAGGCCGCCTATCAAAGGCTCTCGGACAACTACCAGTCGGGCAAGGGCAGCAACAGCATACCGCTCAACTGAGCGTCAGGGAATTTTTCCAATGAAACCATCGAAGGACATTTCGCGGCTGATCGAGATCATGGCGGCGCTGCGCACACCCGGCACCGGCTGCCCGTGGGATCTCGAGCAGAATTTCTCGACCATCAAGCCCTATACGATCGAAGAGGCCTATGAGGTCGCCGACGCGATCGAGCGCAACGACATGGACGATCTATGCGAGGAACTGGGGGACCTGCTGCTTCAGGTCGTCTTCCATGCCCGTATGGCGGAGGAAGCCGGGGAATTCTCGTTCGGCGATGTGGTCGAGGCCATCACGAAAAAGATGATCCGTCGGCACCCTCACGTCTTCGCCAGATCGGATGCCGACACACCCGATGCCGTGAAGGCGCAGTGGGACAACATCAAGGCGGAGGAAAAACGCGAGCGGGCCGAGCGGCACGCCAAACGCGCGCTCACCGCAGGGCCGAGGGCAACCGACGACTTCAAGCGTGGCTTTCTGAGCGGCGTACACCGCAGCCAGCCGGCACTGACGGAGGCGTTGAAGCTGCAGAGCCAAGCCGCGAAGGTGGGCTTCGACTGGTCCGAGGCCGAACCGATCCTCGACAAGATCGAGGAAGAGATCGGCGAGTTGCGCGAGGCGCTGCGCGGCGGAGAACGCGACAAGGTCGCCGATGAACTTGGGGACCTCATCTTTGCACTCGTCAATATCGGCCGCCATGTGAAAGCTGATCCGGAAGATGCACTGCGGGGCACCAACACGAAATTCCGACGCCGATTCAGTTACATCGAGACGGAGCTTGAAAAGTCGAGTCAATCGCTCGATGCGGCAACCCTGGAGCAAATGGAAGAGCTCTGGCAAGCGGCGAAAGCAATCGAGCGGGAATCGGGTGACGGAGGCCGCCCAAAGTCCTCAGGTCGGGCATGACTCCTCCCGCACCACATCGATTCCCGCCTCCCACCCGGGACCAAAGCCCTACGGCGATCTAGGACTTATGGGCTAGTCCACCCCGCATTGGTCCTAGGCCGGTAGCATTTTCCTGAAAACAACCGGAAGGTCCCTCTACAGGCAATCTCGGTTGCGATTCATAATGCGAGGAAATACCAATGAACAGGAACGGTTTTTTGGCGACTGCAGCGGTCGCTCTCATGCTGTCGACCGCTACGACCGGCGCTCATCTGACGGGTTTCTCCGACATGGTATGGGCCAAGGGTGGTGACGGCGGCGGCAATGGCGGCGGTGGAGGCAATGGCGGCGGCAACGGCGGTGGCGGCGGTCACGGAAACTCCGATCACGGCAACTCCGGCCATAGCAATTCCGGCAAGTCGGACGCCAAGGAGGACAAGGACGCCTCATCCACGAAAGGCCAGACGCAGAAGGAAAACGCCCGGCGGGATGCCGAAGACAAGCAGACGAAGAAGTCCGCAGCCGCGTCTCCGGCGCCATCCGAACTCAAGGGCCTCAATTCGCTGAAAAGAAACTACAACGCCTACCTGAACACCAGCGATCCGCGGATGACCGCGATATCCGCCTATGTTCGCGATTACGCAC
Source organism: Neorhizobium sp. S3-V5DH (assembly GCF_004343065.1). Classification (NCBI taxonomy): domain Bacteria; kingdom Pseudomonadati; phylum Pseudomonadota; class Alphaproteobacteria; order Hyphomicrobiales; family Rhizobiaceae; genus Neorhizobium; species Neorhizobium sp. S3-V5DH. The sequence goes on along the minus strand of NZ_SMCL01000022.1, from coordinate 67,782 downwards.
AATACGAGATCGACATGGGCGTGGCCCCGACGATCGACGATCCGGTTCTGGGTGACGAGGCGCTGCGCGATACGCTCGGCGAGTTCACCGGCCAGCCTGTCACCGACAAAACGCTCGATTGGGCAAAGGATGTGTTGGGCGTCGGGACGGCCGAGGGCAAGATCGACCAGGTCCGCGATACGCTCGACGAGCAGGCGGCAGTAGACAGCGAATAGTCCCGATCAAGAAGCTGAGACGCCGGGGAACTGAACTCCGGCGTGCAGAAGCATGCTCCCGCCGCCTCGGGAGCATGCTTTTATCTTTCCCAATCCTCTTTCGCCGGCTTAGGCCCGTTGCCGAGCTTGCGTTCCAGTTCGGCGGCCTGAGCCTCCGACATGCGCACGTCAAGCGTGACGGATCCGTCTTCGTTATCCTGCCGGTCATCGACGATGGAATTATTATAGACCCAAGAAACGACAGCAAGCTTTGCAGCGGGAATGGTGATCGTGGTTTCGGTGAGCACGCCGGAAAGACGCCTGGCGATCTCGGCCATCAGCGCATCGATGCCCTCTCCCGTGATCGCCGAGACGGCCATGACGTTTTCACGGCTTACGGCCCTGTCCGCAATCGCCTCATGGGCTTCCGGATCGAGCCGGTCGATCTTGTTCCAGACTTCGATGATGCGCTCGGCGCCTTCCTTCTCGTCGATCCCGAGATCGGAAAGAATGCGCAATACGTCGCCGGCCTGGGCCGCATTGTCCGGATCGGACATGTCGCGCACATGCAGGATCAGGTCCGCTTCCAGCACTTCTTCGAGCGTCGCGCGGAAAGCGGCGACCAGATGGGTCGGCAGATCGGAGATGAAACCGACCGTGTCGGAAAGGATCACCGTTCGGCCATGCGGCAGCTTCATACGGCGCAATGTCGGGTCGAGCGTTGCAAACAACATGTCCTCGGCCAGCACGCCGGCCCCGGTGATGCGGTTGAACAGCGTCGATTTTCCGGCGTTGGTATAACCCACCAGCGCGACGATCGGATGAGGCACCTTGCGGCGCTTGGCGCGGTGAAGCTGACGGGTCCGCACCACCTGTTCGAGCTCGCGCTCCAGCCTGACGATGCGCTCCTGCAGAAGCCGGCGGTCGGCTTCGATCTGCGTTTCACCGGGGCCGCCCATGAAGCCGGCGCCGCCGCGCTGGCGTTCGAGGTGGGTCCAGCTGCGGACGAGGCGGCCCTTCTGGTAGTTGAGATGCGCCAGATCGACCTGCAGCGTGCCTTCCTTGGTGGAGGCGCGACGGCCGAAGATTTCGAGAATGAGGCCGGTGCGGTCGATGACCTTGGCGCCGAGCTCCTTTTCGAGATTGCGCTGCTGCACCGGAGTGAGCGGATGGTCCACGATGACGAGGCCGGCATCCTTCTCGTCAAGCAGCGCCTTGATCTCCTCGATCTTGCCGGTGCCCATGAGGGTGGCCGGACGCGGCTGGCTGATCGGCACGATCAGCCCTTCCACGATCTCCAGATCGATGGCCCTGGCAAGGCCGATCGCCTCTTCGAGACGGGCTTCACTGGAGCGCTGCGGCGCGGGGGCAGCCGACGAATCGCCCTGTCCGCCTCGCGACCTCGCCTGTTTGAGGACCGGCACGATCACAGCCGCGCGCATATCGTCCCGGCGCTTTTCAGCTTCCGGGACAAGGGATTCGTTAGAAGTATCGCGATTAGAAATTATATCTGTCCTTAAGCCGCGCTCTCTTCGCTTTCGAACATCTGCATCGGTTGTCCCGGCATGATGGTCGATATCGCGTGCTTATACACCAGCTGAGAGTGGCCGTCACGGCGAAGAAGGACACAGAAGTTGTCGAACGACGTGACGACGCCTGTGAGCTTGACCCCGTTGATCAGGAATATCGTCAGGGAAATCTTCTGCTTGCGAACAGTATTGAGAAATAAATCCTGCAGGTTCTGAGAACGTTCCGCCATAGCGCCGCTTCTTTCTTTTTTGCCGGTCAATGAGCCGGGACATGATCAAGCTTTTAAGAGACGACCGGGAATGCCCTCGTATTCCCTTCCCCCTGATTGTCTGGTTATCAAATCGCCGTCTTTTCCGCAATGTCGAAAAAGGCGTCGCGAATGCTGCCTGAAACGGTACCGGGATGACCGTTGGCAATGGGCTTTCCGTCGACTTCGACGATCGGCACGCAGATGCCGGTCGCGGAGGTGAAAAAGACCTCGCGCGCAGCCATCATCTCGTCCACCCGGAACTCGCGTTCGACAACCTTCAATGCGAGCTTTTCCGCCACATCGATCAGCGTCGTGCGTGTGATCCCCTTCAGGATGCCGTGCTCTGCGGGACGGGTAAGGAGCTCGCCGTCCGGGGTGACGATCCAGACGTTGGAAGACGCCCCCTCCATAACGATGCCTTCGCGATCCACGAAAATCGCGTCCTGGGCGCCGGTTTCCTTCGCCTGCTGTTTGGCGAGCACATTCGGCAGGAGCCCAACCGTCTTGATGTCGACGCGATCCCAGCGGTTTTCCGGAACCGTGATCACCTTGATCCCATTGGCGTATTTCTTCGCTGCCGCGGCCGGATCGGTGCTTTTGGCGGTGATCGTGATGGTCGGCGGCGTGCCATCCGCCGGGAAATAGTGGTCGCGGCGGGCCGCACCGCGCGTGACCTGCAGATAGAAGATTCCGTTTCTGACCCGGTTGCGGCGGAGAACCTCGCGGATGACGAAGGTGAGTGCTGCGCGGCTCATCGGCTGCGCCATGCTCAATTCCCGCAGCGACCGGTCGAGGCGGTTCAGGTGCCGCGTCAGGTCGACGATCATCCCCTGGCGGACTTCGCAGACTTCGTAGACGCCATCCGCGAACTGGAAGCCGCGGTCCTCCACATGCACGGCCGCTTCGGAATGGCGGACATACTGGCCGTTCACATAGGCAATTCTCGACATTGGTCGTCCCCTCGAAAAATCAGAAATACTGGATCGAAACCCGGAAAAGCTGCTCCACGTCCCGCACCGCCTCGGCCGTCGCAAAGAGCACCACCCGGTCGCGCGCCTTGATCTTGGTGTCGCCGTTCGGGCGAATGACCGTGCCGCCGCGATAGATCGCCCCGATGCGGATTCCCTCGGGCAGATCGAGTTCCCGGAACGGCCGGCCGACGAGGGGCGAGGTTTCGAGCGCTTCCGCCTCGATCACTTCCGCAGCGCCCTTCTGAACCGCATAGACGGAGCGGATGCGACCCTTCCTGACGTGCTGCAGGACGCGGGAGATGGTGACCGCTCGCGGATTGATCTGCGCATCGATGCCCACCGAATCGGTAAGGTTGTGGAGGGACGTGGAATTGATCAGAACGAGGTTCGACTTGCAGCCAAGCGATTTTCCGAGCACCGCCCCCAAAATGTTGATCTGGTCGTTGTTGGTCAGCATCACCATCAGGTCGGTGTCCTGGATATCGGCCTGGGCCAGAATGTTCTGGTCGAGCGCCGAACCGTGCAGGACGATGGTGTTGCGCAGCTTTTCCGATACTGCCGCAGCCCGTTCGCGATCGCTTTCGATGATCTTCAGCCGCGTCCTCGGTTGATGCTCTTCGATCGTGCTGGCGACGAAGTGGCCGATATTGCCGCCACCGGCGATGATGATGCGGCGTGCCTCCTGCTCCTCATGGCCGAAGAGCCCGAGCGTCCGGCGGACATGTTCGCGCTGGCAGATGACATAGGCGAGGTCGCCGACGTTCAGCTCGTCCGATGACCGGGCGACCGCCAGGCGCCCATTGCGGAAGATGCCGGCCACTGTCGCCATCAGATCCGGAAAGAGATCGGACAGCTGGTGCAGCGGGGTGGCGATGACGGGGCAATCCTCCATGCATTCGATCGCCACCATGGCGATATGGTCCTCGGCAAACCGGGCGACATCCGTGGCGCCGGGGAAGGAGATGCGGCGCAGCACCATCTTGCCGACTTCGATTTCCGGCGAGATCGTCACGTCGATCGACATGTTCTGGCGGCTGAACAGATCGGCATATTCCGGCTTCAGATAACTCTGGGCCCGGATGCGGGCGATCTTGGTCGGCACCGAAAACAGGGCATGCGCGACTTCACAGGCGACGATGTTGACCTCGTCGTAAAGCGTGACGGCGATGATCATGTCGGCGTCTTCGGCCCCGGCCTTTTCCAGCATGTCCGGATGCGCGCCGTGGCCGACATAACCTTTCACGTCGAGGGTTTCGGTGATCGCCGCAATCAGCGACGCGGACGTGTCGATGACGGAGACGTCATTGTCCTCCTGCGACAGCCGTTCCGCGATGCCGTAACCCACCTGCCCCGCGCCGCATATGATGACTTTCATCGGTCACTAACTCTCATCGATCAGGACTTTCGGTCAGACGCCCAGCGACTTGAGCTTGCGGTGCAATGCCGAACGTTCCATCCCGACGAACTCCGCAGTACGGGAAATGTTGCCGCCGAAGCGGTTGATCTGGGCAATTAGATAATCGCGCTCGAACATTTCACGCGCTTCGCGCAGCGGCAGGGTCATGATGTGATAGTCACCCTTGCCCGCCACCTTGGGCAGCATGTCGCCGAGGTCGGTCGGCAGCATATCGGCCGAGATCGCCGTGTCCGGCCCGTCGGTGCGGGCGAGAATCATCAATCGCTCGATATTGTTTCGAAGCTGACGGATATTTCCCGGCCAGTCATGCGCCTGGAGAACCGCCATGGCATCCTCTCCGATCCTGCGCGGACGGATGCCGGCCTGTTCGGAAATCTGCCGCATGAACATATCCACCAGGAAAGGAATGTCTTCGCGACGCTCGGCAAGCGCCGGCACCTTGACCGGCACCACGGCAAGGCGGTGATAGAGGTCCTCGCGGAAGGATCCGTCAGCGATCAGGTTTTCGAGATTGTAGGCGGTCGAGGAGATGATGCGGACATCGACCTTGACACGTTTGGACCCGCCCACGCGCTCGAATTGCTGGTCGACGAGGACGCGGAGGATCTTGTTCTGCGTCTCACGCGGCATCTCCCCTATTTCGTCGAGATAAAGAATACCGCGATGAGCCTCTTCCAGGGCACCGATCTTGCGCGGTTGACCGGGACCGCCCTCCGTACCGAAAAGAGCGATCTCCATTCGATCCGGGGTAATCGTCGCGGCATTGAGCGCCACGAAAGGCCCGCCCGAACGGCTAGACTTCTTGTGGACCATGCGCGCGACCAGTTCCTTGCCGGAGCCGGACGGGCCGAGGATCATGATGCGGCTGTTGGTGGGCGATACCTTCTCGATCGTCTGGCGGAGCTGCGAAACGGCCACCGAGGTACCCACTAGTTCGGCCGCATCGCCGGCGCGCTTCTTGAGTTCTGTCACCTCACGTTTCAGCTTGGAGTTTTCCAGCGCCCGCTCGGCGATCAGGATCAAACGGTCCGCCTTGAACGGCTTCTCGATGAAATCGAAGGCACCGCGCTTGATAGCGGAAACGGCCGTTTCGATATTGCCGTGCCCGGAAATCATGACCACCGGCAGATCCGGGTGGCGGCTCTTGATCTCGTCGAGCAGCGCCAGGCCATCCAGCTTCGAGCCCTGCATCCAGATATCGAGGAAAACAAGCCGCGGCACGCGATCGGAAATGGTGGCAAGCGCACTGTCGCTGTCGTGCGCGGTACGGGTCTCGTGACCCTCGTCGGAGAGAATACCTGAAACGATTTCGCGAATGTCTGCCTCGTCATCCACGACCAGAATATCAGACGCCATATGCCAATTCCTTGCTATTATCTGTTCCGGGTACGACTGCCTGTTGGAGATGCGGCAGCAGGACCCTGATCATGGCGCCCTTGCCATGATCAAAATCGGCAGGCGCATCATGCAGTTCGAGCTGCCCGCCGTGTTCTTCAATGATCTTCTTGACGATCGCGAGTCCGAGGCCTGTGCCCTTCTCGCGCATCGTCATATAGGGTTCGAGAATGCGATGCCGGTTTTCAGACGGAAGGCCGCTGCCGTTGTCGATGATGTCGACGACATAGGCATCGCGGGCAGCATCGAATATCGAGCGCACCTTGACCTTGCGGCCGTCGCGCTCTTCGCTGCTCGGCACCGCTTCGATCGCTTCAACTGCATTCTTGATGAGGTTGCCGAAGGCCTGTCCCAGCATGCGCGAATCGAACATGCCCTTGAGCGGTTCGTCGCCGAGATCGCGAATGAAATCCACATGCGTGGTACCCATCTCCCGCAAGAAGATCGCGTCGCGCAGGATGTCGCGCAGATCCGCTTCCTCCTTGGCAGGCTTGGGCATGCGGGCGAAGGCCGAGAACTCGTCGACCATGCGGCCGATATCGCCGACCTGGCGAACGATCGTATCGGTGCACTGGTCGAAAACTGCGCGGTCGTCGTCGGCGATCTGTTTGCCGTAGCGGCGTTTCAGGCGCTCGGCAGACAGCTGGATCGGGGTCAGCGGGTTCTTGATCTCATGGGCGATACGTCTTGCCACGTCCGCCCATGCGGTCGAACGCTGGGCAATGACCAGATCCGTGATGTCGTCGAGCGTCACCACATAGGATTCCTGCGCTGCGCGCTGTTCCTCGCGCGTCACCTGCATGGAGAGCGTCCGTTCCTTGCCGCCGCGTATCAGGTTCACCTGCTTGCGGAAATCGCCGCGGGCGCGGCTTCTCGCCTCCGTCAGCACCTGATCGATCTCAGGAGCGATGTCTTGCAGCTTCTCGCCCATGAGAGCTTCGGCAGAAACGCCGAGCAGTTCTTCGGCGGAAGGATTGACGATCGTGATACGCCGATCCTCTTCGACGCCGATCACGGCCGCCGTGACACCGGAGAGCACCGCCTCGATAAACCGGCGGCGATCGTCCACCTCGTCCTTCGCCTCGAGGATTTCGTCGCGCTGGCTGCGGATCTGGGAAATCATCTTGTTGAAAGTGCGCGACAGGTTGCCGACGTCGCCATCCGCCGCACGCACCGGCACCACGACATTGAGGTTACCCGTTGCCACGCTGTCGGCTGCGCTGATCAGGAGCCGGATCGGCCGGACGATGCGGTCAGCGACGGCGATCGCCGTCCAGATCGCCGCCAATAACACGATCAAGGCGAAACCGAGATAGAGCACGGCGAAAGCGATCTGCAGCGAGGTGCGGCCGGCTTCCATCGCCTGATATTCGGCCGTGTTCTCCTCCATGAGTCGCATGGCTGCGATGACCTTCGGATCGACAGCGCGGATCGTATAGAGGAACGCGCCCTGGATGGAATCGAGCTTGATGACGGCGCCGACGAGGTTGGTGATACCCGGCGGAATGAGCGTCGGCTGGCCGGCCGCTGCGGTTTGCAGCGCGTCCGAAGGGATCGCCGGCAGCGGCTTTTCCGTCTTGATATCGGCCTGAACGATCGCCTGACCGTCCTCGCGCACCAGGAAAGCGCCCAACATGCCGCGGCCCCGCGCCTGGCGGGTCATCAGGTCCACAAAACCCGTGCGGTCGAGGTAAAACATGGCGCGGTTCCGCTCGAGGTCGTTCGACATCGAGACCGTCTGCCCTTGAAGATAGCTTGCATTTTCAAGCATATAGGCGCGGGCGACGTCCTGAGAGGATTGCACGATCGACTGGGTGCGTAGCGAAAACCAGCGGTCGAGACCGACATTCAACGTCAAGCTGGCGAAGATCGCCACGAGCACTGCCGGGGTGATCGCAACAATGGAAAAAAGGACGACGATGCGCACATGCAGACGCGCCGCAGCGCGGCCGCGATTACGTGCCTTTACCAGCCGCAGCACTTCGCGGCCGATCAGATACATCAATCCCAGAATGAAGAGCGAATTGATCACCGCCGACGCGATGACCACATTGGTGCTCGGCGCAATCGGTGTCAGCCCGAGCAGGACAAAGAGCGTCAAGGATGCACAGATGAGCGCGCCGCCGGCAAGCAGGAGGCCGGGAAGCGCGAATGAAGCACGCCGATCCTGCGCCGACATTGCCGGCTCGTTTTCGGCCATCGGCGCTGTCACGCCTTCCGTCATCGATAACTCCGATCTCCAAGTCCTCGCGGGAGATCGTTTCAGCCCGAAAACCGAGCGAAGCGACAGTACCTTCCCGAACCGGCCCGGCTACCCCATCAAGAGCCGCCGCTCCCAGAAGCAAACCCCAAGCCCTGCGTGGCCTTTAAGCAACGCAATGTGGCGAAAATGCAACGATGGACCGATCCTGTCAAGCAGCGGGAACAAAGTCCGGTCTTGCTTCAACAACTTAACTCAAGCGCCGCGGGAGCTGCGATAGACGGAGACGCCGAGTTCCCGAATCTTCTTGCGGAGCGTGTTGCGGTTGAGACCGAGCAAATCCGCCGCCTTGATCTGATTGCCACGGGTGGCGGTAAGGGCGGCGAGGATGAGCGGATATTCCATTTCGGTCAGGACGCGGTCGTAGAGACCGGGCGGCGGCAGATTGTCCCCGAAACCCGCGAAATAGGTGCGCATGTTTTCTTCCACCGCCTGGGCGATGGTGAGGGACCCAGTGCGGGCTCCCATCTTGTCGATCGGGCTGTCCGGCACCTCGGAACGCAGCTCCGACTCAATAATCTCCCGGGTGATGACGTCCTGCGGATATAGCGCCATCAGGCGGCGGACGAGGTTTTCCAGTTCACGCACGTTGCCCGGCCAGGCATACGCCTTCATCAGGTCCAAGGCCTCGCTATCGAACCGCTTGGCGTCCAGGCCTTCCTTCTCGGCCATCTGCATGAAATGGCGGACGAGGTCGGGGATGTCCTCGGCGCGATCGCGCAAAGGCGGCAGGCGCAGCGGAACGACGTTCAGGCGATAATAGAGGTCTTCGCGGAAGAGGCCCTGGTTGATGAGCTGCTTCAGATCCTTGTTGGTCGCCGCGACGATGCGCACGTCCGTGCGGATCGGCGTGCGACCGCCGACTGTGGTGTATTCGCCCTGCTGCAGGACGCGCAGAAGACGGGTCTGGGCATCCATCGGCATGTCACCGATCTCGTCGAGAAAGAGGGTCCCCCCCTCAGCCTGCTCGAAGCGGCCGGTCGAACGGCTCTGGGCTCCGGTGAAGGCCCCCTTCTCGTGGCCGAAAAGCTCCGACTCGATCAGATCGCGGGGAATGGCGGCCATGTTGATCGCCACAAACGGTCCGTTGCGACGCTTGCCGTAGTCATGCAGCGCGCGAGCCACCAGTTCCTTGCCGGTGCCGGACTCGCCGGTGATCATCAGCGTCAGATCCGTCTGCATAAGACGAGCCAGAACGCGGTAGATTTCCTGCATGGCGGCCGAACGGCCGACGAGCGGCATGCCGTCCTGAGTGTCGTCGTCGAGGCGGGCGGGCTTGCGCTTGGGTTCGGCGAGCGCGCGGCCGATGATGGCAATCAGCTCCGTGAGATCGAAGGGCTTAGGCAGGTAATCATAGGCACCCTTTTCGGACGCCTTGATCGCCGTCATGAAGGTGTTCTGGGCGCTCATGACGAGGACGGGCAGCTCCGGACGCGATTTCTTGATGCGCGGCAGGAGATCGAAGGCGTTCTCGTCCGGCATGACCACGTCCGTCACGACCAGATCGCCCTCGCCAGCCGAAATCCAGCGCCAGAGAGTGGCGGCATTCGAGGTGATGCGCACATCGTAACCAGCCCTGGTCAGAGCCTGGTTCAAAACCGTCCGGATGGCCGCGTCGTCGTCGGCGACAAGGATCGTGGCAGTCATTTTTCACTTCCTGTGGAGTTCAAAGAGCGGCCGTCCGTGGCCTCTTCCTTGTGCATGGGCATCAAAACGCGGAACGTGGTGCGGCGCGCCTGGCTGTCGCATTCGACGATGCCGCCATGCGCACCGATGATCTTGGCAACCAGGGCAAGGCCGAGACCGGACCCGTTGGTCTTGGTCGTGATGAAGGGATCAAAAAGATGCGGCAGCAGGTCGGTCGGCACGCCGGGGCCGTTGTCGATGACGCAGAATTCGAGCGGCAGCGAAATCTTCTCGCGGGTACCAGCGACTGAGAGTTTGATGCCCGGGCGATAGGCCGTCGTCAGCATGATTTCGCCGTCCGGCTGATCGCCGACCGCTTCCGCGGCGTTCTTGATGAGGTTCAAAAAGACCTGCACGAGCTGATCGCGGTTGGCATAAACCTGCGGCAACGACGGATCGTACATTTCGGAAATCTTGATCTCGCGAGCAAAACCGGCCTTGGCGATGGCTTTCACATGATCGAGGACCGAATGGATGTTCAAGGGCACACGGTCCACCGGACGCTCGTCGGAGAAGACTTCCATGCGATCGACCAGGGATACGATGCGGTCCGTCTCGTCGCAGATCAGCCGCGTCAACGCCCGGTCGTCGTCTGGGACCGAGGTCTCGAGAAGCTGTGCAGCACCGCGAATGCCCGAAAGCGGGTTTTTGATCTCGTGGGCCAGCATGGATGCCAGACCCGTCACCGATCGAGCGGCAGCACGATGGGTAAGCTGGCGGTCGATCTTGTCCGCCATGGAGCGCTCCTGGAAGACCACCACGACCGACCCCGGCTCGCTCACCACCGGCGCGACGTAGAGGTCCACCAGCTTTTCCTGACCAAGGCGCGGCGAAGAGAGGTCGACACGATATTCGTTGACCGGTGCCTTGCGCTCACGCACCTGGTCAATCAGCGCGAGAAGAGGGCTGCCGAAAGGGATGAAGGTGGAAATTTCGTTCTTGGCGAGCTGCGCGGCACTGGAGCCGAAAAAGGCCTCGGCCTCCCAGTTGGCGAAGGCGACCCTGCCCTCGGCATCAACAAGAATCACCGGGTTCTGGACGGAATTGAGGACGGCCATGGCAAGCGCATTGCCGCTTGCCGAATCCTGCACTTGCGAGCTCATGCAGCCTCCTTGCGCCCGACGGCTGTGTTTCCGGTCAGCGCTACAGTCATCCGGCGCGCGACGTCAGCCGGGTCCCTGGAAATCATGATGGCGGCCTTTTCTTCAGTCGGCAGGTCTGGCGCGAAGCGATCGAGATACCAGCCGAGATGTTTTCGTGCGTGGCGCAGCCCTGCCTCGCGGCCGTAAAGCTCCAGCATCGCCTGATAGTGTTCGACGACAAGAGCGGCGATTTCCGGCTGCGAAGGTGCGGCGTGACCGGCGAGCCAGCCAATGTGCCACGGACGCCCCTGGGCGCCCCTCCCGACCATGACAGCATCTGCACCGGAGCGCTCCAGAATGGCAACGGCGTCCTCCGGCGTTTCGACGTCGCCATTGGCGATCAGCGGGATCGAGACGGCGTCGCGCACAAGACGGATGGCGTCCCAATCGGCCCTGCCCTCGTAGAACTGCATGCGGGTTCGGCCATGGATCGTCACGAGCCGGATGCCGGCATCTTCGGCACGGCGGGCGATATCGGGCGCATTGATGGAATTTTCGTCCCAGCCGAGCCGCATCTTCAGCGTCACCGGGACATCGACGGCGTTTACGGTCGCCTCGATGAGCGACAATGCGAGATCTGGGTCACGCATCAGCGCCGAACCGGAATAGCCACCGGTGACCTTCTTGGCGGGGCAACCCATATTGATGTCGATGATGTCGGCGCCGTTATCGGCGGCAATCTTGGCAGCCTCGGCCATCCAGCGGGCCTCGCGACCGGCGAGCTGGACCATATGCGGAGAAATGCCGGCACCTTTCAGCCGGGCCCAGGACTCGCCGCGGTTCAGCACGAGTTCGCGGCTTGCGACCATCTCGGTCACGACCAGCCCGGCGCCGAAGCGCCATGCGAGCCGCCTGAACGGCAGATCCGTAACTCCCGACATCGGCGCCAGAACCACGCGATTACGGATGGAAACGGGCCCGATATGGAAAGGTTCGGCGAGATCTGGAAAACGCAAATGATGATCTTTCGGGCACATTGGATTGTTGCACTATTTTTATTCAGTCCCGAAGCATTTGCCAAGAGCAAATCGGGAACTGCGTTATTTTTGAGCGGCCTGCTGGAAAAGCCGCTTTTCATTCTATAGTTCTCGCCCTGTCAATCCTTCAGAACGCAGAAATGGGTACGGCGCGTGGACGACAACTCCATGACAATCGGCATCGTCATCGTCGCCGCAGGCCGCGGCGAACGGGCGGGATCGCCCGAAGACGGGCCGAAGCAATACCGGCGTATCGGGGGAAAGCCGGTGATCGCCCATACGCTCGAACGGTTTCTCAACTGGTCGCGTAGCGGCCCGATCGTGGTCGTCATCCATCCGGACGACGAAGCGCTGTTTGCGGCAGCGGCAGCGGAACTGCCCGGTGCGGCGAAGGTCGTCACGACTTTCGGCGGCGATACGCGGCAGCGCTCCGTTTACGAAGGCCTCAGAGCTTTGTCAGCGACCGAGGCCACCCATGTGATGATCCACGATGCGGCCAGGCCGTTCGTGGATCATGCGCTTCTCGATCGGATCGCCGAGGCGCTCGACCAGGGACAGGAAGGCGTGTTGCCGGCTATGCCTGTCACCGACACGCTGAAGCGAGGCGGACCGGATCACCTGGTTCACGAGACGGTGCCGCGGGCCGGGCTTTTTGCCGCACAGACGCCGCAAAGCTTTTCCCTCCCGTCGATCCGCACCGCCCATGAAAAGGCGGCAGCGCTCCGACGCGAGGATTTCACGGACGACGCCTCGATCGCCGAATGGGCTGGGCTGCCGGTCCTGCTGGTCGAAGGTTCCGTCGACAACATCAAACTCACCGTGAAGCGAGATATCGCCATGGCCGACGAAAAACTTTCGCACCATCCACTGCCCGACGTGCGCACCGGTAACGGCTACGACGTGCATCAGCTCGAGCCCGGCGACGGCGTGACGCTCTGCGGCGTCTTCATTGCCCACGACCAGCGGCTCGTTGGCCATTCGGATGCCGACGTCGTCATGCATGCGCTTACCGACGCGCTGCTCGCCACCTGCGGCGCCGGCGACATCGGCGACCATTTCCCGCCCTCCGACATGCAATGGCGGGGCGCGCCCTCCCAGATCTTCCTGGATCACGCGGCAAAGGTTGTACGAGAGCGCGGGGGCACGATCATGAATGCGGATATCTCGCTGATCGCGGAAGCGCCGAAGATTGCGCCGCACCGGCAGAAGATGCGCGAGAACCTGGCGGAGATCCTCGGTATTTCCCTGGACCGATGCTCGGTCAAGGCGACGACCAACGAGAAGATCGGTTTTGTCGGCCGCCGCGAGGGCATTGCCGCCATCGCAACCGCCACAGTGGTCTACCGGGGAGATGCCGGGTGAACCTGTTTCCCGCCGACATCGAAGACCAGGCAAGGCGGATCGTCGCCGACTTTTCCGCCTGCGGGCTGATGGTTTCAACGGCTGAGTCCTGCACAGGCGGGCTGATCGCCGGCGCGCTCACCGAAATTTCAGGCTCCTCGGCCGTCGTTGACCGGGGCTTCGTCACCTACACCAACCAGGCGAAGATGGATATGCTCGGCGTGACCGAAGCGACATTGGCAGCCTTCGGCGCGGTATCCCGGGAAACGGCGCTGCAGATGGCGGACGGCGCGCTGTTCCGTTCAAGGGCAAACCTCACCGTCGCCGTGACCGGCATCGCGGGACCGGGCGGCGGGTCGGCAGACAAGCCGGTCGGCCTGGTGCATCTTGCGGCAAAAACCCGCTCCGGCATCTCGCTCCATCGCGAGATGCGCTACGGCGATATCGGCCGAACGGCGGTGCGTCTCGCGACCGTCAGAACGGCGCTGGAGATGCTGACCGACGCCGCCAAAACGACGCTCGCAAATCAGGCGTAAATCTTGTCCGCCCGCGTCTCGAAAGCTTCGGCGAACATCCGGAAAGCGCGGTCGAACATCGATCCCATCAGTGCACCGAGAATCATGCTCTTGAACTCGTAGTCGATGAAAAAGTGCACCACGCAGCCGGCGGAAGAGCCATCAGAGGGCGGTTCAAAACGCCAGCGGTTGTCGAGATATTTGAACGGTCCTTCGATGTATTTGACATCGATGGCGCGTTCGGCAGGGTTGAGCAGAACCTGGGTCGTGAAAGTCTCGCGGATCGCCTTGTAGCCGACCGTCATATCGGCAAGCAGTAGCGTCTTGCCGTCGCGCTCCTTGCTGGACCGGATGACCAGCGCCTCGCAGAGCGGTAGGAATTCCGGATATTTCTCGACATCGGCAACGAGCGCGTACATCTGATCGGCGCTATGCTTCACGGGGCGGCGGATTTCGAACTTTGGCATGATCCGCAGTTAAGCGCGCGCTTCCAGAAGATCAAGAAGTTCGCGCATCCGTCGGCGGGATTTCAACACCAGGACAGGCTTCCCGCCCGCATGTTGTTCCAGCCCGGCGAGAACCCTCGGCGCGAATTCCCTCTCCCAGGTCCAGACAAACCGGAAAAACTCCCAATCCATTCTTTCCGGGCAGCCGGGCGCCATTTCCGGCCGAGTGCGTCCGATATATTTAAGCCAGCGGCTGAGGATACCCCAGACATTGACGGCACGCGGCATTCGCACCCAGATAACGATATCGCTTCGCGGAACGCGAATATCGAAGGTGGAGGTGCTGGTGCCATCCATGATCCAGCGCTCCTGCCGGATAAGCTCTTCGATGATCCGCCGCTGCTCACTTCCCTCCCGCTGAACCCAACCCGGCAGCCAAAGCACGTCCCGATCGTTGGAAATATAAGTAAGCGCAAACCGCTGGGCGATCTGCTGCGCCAGGGTCGATTTGCCGCCGCCCGAACAGCCGACGACCAGGATTCTCTCCGCATGGCGGATTTCATCGGCGGCTTCCGAGATTCCGACACAGCGAACCCCGGCTGGACCGGATTTGATATCCATCATGATCTCCCGACAACCGGATGTCAGGCGGCCACAGCCGCTCAACACAGCCCAAACAAATGCTGGTTAACGGAATTTAATGTGCTAATGCCAATTCAATTTGGTGCATTGCCGCAATCGCGGGTAAAATAAACACATCAGGTGACCCACTGGCGTAATCGGACGAAGCATACATGGACGATTTTTCTCAGATGATAAAGCTGCTGGAATCCGCAAAGCAGCTCGCCGACATGAACGAGCTACCCATGCTTGCCTATCTGATCGAAATGGCAAAAGGCGAAGCGCGCGGTCAGCGCTTCACGCTGCGGGGAAGACGGCGCGGCCAGAGCAAGAGCGAAAAGGTCGAGGCGGCAGAATAGCTCGGACGCCGCCTATTCGGCGGCAGCCAGAAGCTTCTTTTCGCGGGCAGCCTTCAGCCGCGCGAAATCGTCGCCGGCATGGTGCGAGGACCGGGTCAGCGGGCTCGACGACACCATCAGGAAGCCCTTGGTATAGGCGACGGTCTCGTAGGACTTGAATTCGTCCGGGGTTACGAAGCTCATCACCTTGTGATGCTTGCGGGTCGGCTGCAGATATTGGCCAATGGTCAGGAAATCCACATCCGCAGTTCTGAGATCGTCCATCAGTTGTAGCACTTCGTTGCGTTCCTCCCCGAGGCCTACCATGATGCCCGACTTGGTGAACATGGTCGGGTCGAGTTCCTTGACCCGCTGCAGCAGGCGGATGGAGTGGAAGTAACGGGCCCCGGGGCGGACCGTCAGATAGTTGCCGGCTACGGTTTCGAGATTGTGGTTGAAGACATCGGGCTTGGCGGCCACGACGCGTTCCAGAGCCCCGGGCTTCTTGAGGAAGTCCGGTGTCAGGATTTCGATAGTCGTCATCGGGGATGCGGCGCGGATCGCCCAGATCACCTTCTCGAAATGTTCGGCGCCGCCATCTTCCAGATCGTCGCGATCGACCGAGGTGATGACGACGTGGCTGAGCCCCATCTGCTTCACCGCCTTGGCGACGTTTTCCGGCTCGTCCATGTCAAGCGCGTTCGGCTTGCCGGTCGCCACGTTGCAGAAGGCGCAGGCGCGCGTACAGATCTCGCCCATGATCATGAAGGTGGCGTGCTTCTTGTCCCAGCATTCGCCGATATTCGGGCAGCCGGCCTCCTCGCAGACAGTGACGAGCTTGTTTTCCTTCACGATCGAGCGCGTTTCCGCGTAGCCTTTGGATACCGGCGCCTTCACGCGAATCCACTCGGGCTTGCGCATCACCTCCGTATCAGGACGATGTGCCTTTTCCGGATGGCGGACGCGCTTCTCTTCGTCGAGAGTGGTCCTGTCGAGGATGGTGACCATAAAAACCTGCTTTCAACCGCGACCGTCGCGGAATGTCGTCAGCGTCTGACGAGTTTGGCAACGAATAGCAAAATGCAGGAGCCCACGAAACCCTGCACCAGGTAACCCAGCCATCCGCCTGCGACATGGATGTTGGCGCTCTGGAAGATGGCATTGGCGAGCAAGGCGCCGACAATGCCGATGATGATGTTCATCAAGACGCCGAAGCGGAGATCCATCAAAATGCCGGCGAGCCAACCCGCCAGGCCACCAATGATGATCGCTGCAATCCAACCCACACCCATATGAATAGCCCCGTTTTAAAAAGATGTTCCAGAGATATGGGCGGCTGCGCGCCCTTTCGCAATGCCGGGAATGTCAGGCGTTCAGCGCCCGGCCGTAGGCGTCGAGCACGCTTTCCTTCATCGTTTCGGAAATGGTCGGATGCGGGAAGATCGTGTGCATCAGTTCTTCTTCCGTCGTCTCCAGGTTCATGGCAACAACGAAACCCTGAATGAGTTCGGTCACTTCCGCGCCGACCATATGCGCACCGAGGAGTTCGCCGGTCTTCTTGTCGAAGATCGTTTTTACCAGCCCCTGATCCTCGCCGAGAGCGATCGCCTTGCCATTGGCCACGAAGGGGAAACGGCCGACGCGGATGTCGCGGCCCTCGGCCTTCGCCTTGGCTTCCGTCAGACCGACGGAGGCGACCTGGGGGTTGCAATAGGTGCATCCGGGGATTTTCTGCTTGTCCATCGGATGGACGTTCGGCAGGCCGGCAATCTTTTCCACGCAGATGACCGCCTCGTGTTCCGCCTTGTGAGCGAGCAGAGGAGGACCCGCGACGTCGCCGATGGCGTAGATGCCCGGCACGTTGGTCTTGCCGTAGCCGTCGATGACGATGAAACCGCGGTCGGTCTTGACGCCGACCGCCTCGAGGCCGATGCCCTCGATATTGGCCTGCACGCCGACGGCGGAGATCATCCGGTCGGCCGTGATCTTCTCGACCGATCCGTCCTTCTTCTCGACATGGGCGGTGATCGAGTTTGCGCCCTTCTCCACCTTGGCGACTTTCGCCTCCAGATGGATCTTCATGCCCTGGCGCTCGAACTGCTTCTTGGCGACGGCGGAGATCTCCGCGTCTTCGACCGGCATGACCTGGCTCATGATCTCGACGACTGTGACGTCCACGCCCATGGTACGGTAGAAGCTCGCGAACTCGATGCCGATCGCGCCCGAGCCCATGACGAGTAGTGATTTGGGCATTTCCTCGGGCTTCATCGCCTCGAAATAGGTCCAGATCAGCTTGCTGTCAGGCTCGATGCCCGGAAGCGCGCGCGGACGGGCGCCGGTGGCGATGATGATGTGCTTGGCGGTATAGGTTCCCTCGCCGAGCGTATTTTTCGGCACCGGTCCGACCGGCTCGACCGGCTTCTTGGTGGGCTTGCCGACGACGACTTCGCCGGGCTTGGTGACCTTTGCCTCGCCCCAGATGATATCGACCTTGTTCTTCTTGAACAGAAAGCCGACGCCGTTGTTCATGCGATGCGCAATGCCGCGCGAACGGGCGACGATCGCCTTGACGTCCGGCTTGATCGTGCCTTCGAGCGTCAGGCCGTAATCCTTGGCGTGGCTCGCGGTGTGCATGACATCTGCGGAACGCAGGAGCGCTTTGGTCGGGATACAGCCCCAATTGGAGCAGATGCCGGCGAGATGTTCGCGCTCGACGACTGCAACCTTCATGCCGAGCTGGCTTGCGCGGATGGCGGCGATATACCCCCCTGGACCGGAGCCGATAACGATGACGTCGTAGGATTGAGCCATTGCTTTCCTGCCTTTTCATTGGGCGGCCAGCCTGACGCGACCCGCCTTTTGGAATTTTCTCTAGAGCCCAAGCATCATCCGGACGATCGGCTCGAGGCCGCGTCCGATCGCACGGGTATTTTCCGCAGTCAGATGTACGCCGTCGATCGGCGTCGTCTTGGCGACCGAGCCGGCATCGAAGAACCCGCAGCCGAGCTCGTCGGCCAGATCCCGATAGAGCGACGCGAGCATGGCGGACTGCTCGATGCCACCCCGGAAGATCGCCGAAAACACCGGATCGGCGGTTTCACAAAGCGGCGGCGGCGAGACGACCAGGATTTCCGGCACCTCGTATTCGAAGGAATAGTCGTGCCGGCGGATCAGCCCGACCAGCCGCTGGATGCCGGCACGCGCCGCATGCGCCGTCCCGGCGATCATGGGCTTCATGTCGTTGGTGCCGAGCATGACGATCACCAGATCGAGCGGCATGTGGGTATGCAGCACGGTCGGCAGGTTCTTCACGCCGTTGCGGTCGCAATCGGCGAGATGATCGTCATAACCCGTCGTGCGGCCATTCAGGCCTTCGGCAATCACCGTCACCTCAGGCCCGAGCGCCGTCTGAAGGACGCTCGACCAGCGGTCCTCAAAGGCATGCCGGCCCGGTCCTTCCGGGTCATAACCCCAGGTGAGTGAATCGCCGAAGCAGAGAACGGTCTTCACGACGACGCCCTCCCGCTCAGACGAGCATCGCCATCGGGTTTTCGATGTAGCGCTTGAACGCGGAAGCCAGTTCCGCACCAAGCGCGCCATCGATGACGCGGTGGTCGAAGGCGAAGGTTGCCGTCATCACCGTGCCCACCTCTATCTTGCCGTTCCTGACGACCGGCTTTTCGACGCCGGCGCCGATCGAGACGATCGAGGCCTGCGGCAGGTTGACGATCGAGGTGAATGAGGAGACGCCAAACATGCCGAGGTTGGAGACCGAGGTCGTACCGCCCTGGTATTCTTCCGGCTTCAGCTTCTTGTCGCGGGCCCGCTTGGCAAGATCCTTCACCTCGTTGGAGATGACGGAGAGCGTCTTTGTTTCCGCCTTGCGGACGATCGGGGTGATCAGACCGTCCGGGATCGAGACGGCGACGCCGACGTCGGAGTGCTTGTGCAGCACGCGGGCCGTCGACGTCCAGGAGGCGTTCGCCATCGGGACTTCGCGCAGCGCCAGCGCCATCGCCTTGATGATGAAGTCGTTGACGGAAAGCTTGAAGGCCGGGACCTCACCCTTCTCCGTCTTCTTCACCGGTGCCGATGCGTTGATCTCGGCGCGCAGCTTCAAAAGCGCGTCAATCTCGCAATCCATCGAGACGGTGTAGGACGGAACCGTCTGGGTCGACTCCGTCAAGCGCGCGGCGATCGTCTTGCGCATGCCGTCATGCGGCAGAAGCTCGTAGGAGCCTTCCGGGAAAAGCTTGAGCGTTGCATCATCCGACGGACCTTTGGCCATTGCCGGAGCTGCGGCGCCGGCAGGTGCTGCCTGCGGGGCTGCGGCCGGAGCAGCCTTGCCGGTGCCCGAGGCGACAGCCTTCTCGATATCGGACTTCACGACACGGCCGTGGGGGCCGGAGCCGGAAACTGCCGAGAGATCGAGACCGGCTTCCTTTGCGAGACGGCGGGCGAGCGGCGAAGAGAAGGGGCGAGCACCGGAAGCAGCCGGTGCCGGTGCAGCAGCGGCCGGAGCCGGCTCGGCAGCTTTTTGTGCCGGAGCCGCTTCCGCCTTGGGAGCAGGCGCAGCCTCGGCCTTCGGCGCAGGGGCAGCAGCCCCGCCCCCGGACGACGCAGCCGCCGACACGTCCTCGCCTTCGCCGGCGAGGATCGCGATGAGCGCGTTTACCTTGACCGCCTCGGTACCCGCCGGCACGACGATCTTGGCGACGGTGCCTTCATCGACGGCTTCCACTTCCATGGTCGCCTTGTCGGTTTCGATCTCGGCGATCACATCGCCGGACTTGACCTTGTCGCCTTCCTTGACGAGCCACTTGGAAAGATTGCCCTCTTCCATGGTCGGCGAAAGGGCAGGCATGGTGATGTTGATCGGCATCGAGACATCCTCCCCTTATTTGTAGCAGACGGTCTTCACCGCCTGGACGACCTCGCCGACATTCGGCAAGGCGAGCTTTTCGAGGTTCGACGCATAGGGCATCGGAACATCCTTGCCGGCGATCGTCAGGATCGGCGCATCAAGATAATCGAAGGCCTGCTGCATGACGCGGGTGGCGATTTCGGTGCCGACCGACGACTGCGGATAACCCTCTTCCACGGTAACGAGTCGACCGGTCTTCTTGACCGATTCGATCACCGTCGGCAGATCCATGGGCCGGATGGTGCGAAGGTCGATAAGCTCGACATCGATGCCTTCCTTGGAAAGCTCTTCTACCGCCTTCACCGCATAGGTCATGCCGATACCGAAGGAAACGACGGTGGCGTCCCTGCCCTGCTTGTGGATGCGCGCCTTGCCGATCGGCAGGACGAAGTCATCGAGCTTCGGCACTTCGAAGGACTGGCCGTAGAGGATTTCGTTTTCCAGGAAGATGACCGGGTTCGGATCGCGGATAGCCGCCTTCAACAGACCCTTGGCGTCGGCAGCCGTGTAAGGCATGACGACCTTGAGGCCCGGGATCTGGCTGTACCAGGCCGCGTAATCCTGGCTGTGCTGGGCCGCAACGCGGGCAGCCGCGCCGTTCGGGCCGCGGAAGACGATCGGAGCGCCCATCTGACCGCCGGACATGTAAAGCGTCTTGGCGGCAGAGTTGATGATCTGGTCGATCGCCTGCATGGCGAAGTTGAAGGTCATGAACTCGACGATCGGCTTCAGGCCGGCCATGGCCGCACCGACGCCGACGCCGGCAAAGCCGTGCTCGGTGATGGGCGTATCGACGACGCGGCGTGGGCCGAATTCCTGGAGCAGCCCTTGCGTGATCTTGTAGGCGCCCTGGTATTCGGCAACCTCTTCACCCATTACAAAAACGTCTTCATCGCGGCGCATTTCTTCGGCCATGGCGTCGCGCAGCGCTTCGCGCACGGTCGTCATCACCATTTCCGTGCCGGCCGGAATATCCGGGTCGGAGGCGACGTCCACCTTCGGCTGGGCCGGGACCTTGCTGTCAGCGGCAGCCGTCGGCTCTTCCGTCGATTGACGGGCCTTGCCCCCAGCGGCGTCGGACGCCGCAGCGGGCGTGTCCGCATCAGCCTTTGGCGCGGCCGGCGCGGAAGAACCGATGGAATCGGCGCTTTCGCCTTCGGCAAGGAGCACGGCTATCTTGGTGTTGACCTTGACGTTCTCGGTGCCGGCCGGAACCAGCAGCTTGCCGATCACGCCTTCATCGACAGCTTCCACTTCCATGGTCGCCTTGTCGGTCTCGATTTCGGCGATAACGTCGCCGGAGGTGACCTTGTCACCTTCCTGTTTCAGCCATTTGCTGAGCGTGCCTTCCTCCATGGTCGGGGAAAGGGCGGGCATAAGGATGTCGATAGGCATAAGGTTCCCTCCCCTCGATCAGAGCAGAATGTCGGTATAGAGCTCGGACACATCCGGCTCCGGATCGGCCTGGGCGAAATCGGCGGAATCGGCCACGATATCGCGCACGTCCTTGTCGATCGCCTTTAACTCGTCCTCGCTTGCCCAGCCCTTTTCAAGAAGGCGGGCCCGTACCTGTTCGATCGGATCATGCTCGGAGCGCATCTTCTGCACTTCGTCCTTGGAGCGATACTTCGCCGGGTCGGACATCGAGTGACCGCGATAGCGGTAGGTCAGCATTTCGAGGATGATCGGACCCTTGCCGGCGCGGCAATAGGCGACAGCCTCGTCCGCTGCCGCCTTGACGGCGCGCACGTCCATGCCGTCCACCTGATAGCCCGGAATACCAAAGGAGGCACCGCGCTGGGAGAAATCGGTCTGAGCCGAGGCGCGGGCAACGGAGGTTCCCATGGCGTAGCGGTTGTTCTCGATCACGTAGACGACCGGCAGCTTCCAGAGATTGGCCATGTTGAAGCTTTCATAGACCTGCCCCTGGTTTGCCGCACCGTCGCCGAAATAGGCAGTCGAGACATTGTCGTTGCCGCGATATTTGTTGGCGAAGGCGAGACCGGTACCGAGCGACACTTGCGCGCCGACGATGCCGTGGCCGCCGTAGAACTGCTTTTCCTTGGAGAACATGTGCATGGAGCCGCCCTTCCCCTTGGAATAGCCGCCCCTACGCCCGGTCAGTTCCGCCATGACGCCGCGCGCGCTCATGCCAGTCGCCAGCATGTGACCGTGGTCACGATAACCGGTGATGACCTGGTCCCCTTCCTTCAGCGCCATCTGCATGCCGACAACGACAGCTTCCTGGCCGATATAGAGGTGACAGAAACCGCCGATGAAGCCCATACCGTAAAGCTGGCCGGCCTTTTCCTCGAAACGGCGGATCAGCAGCATATCGCGATAGGCGGCAAGCTCCTGGCCCTTGTCGAACTCGGCGAAAATGCCGCCGTTGAAATCTTTCCTGGCTGGCTTGGAGCTGGTTTTGGTAGCAGACCTTGCCGCGGATTTGCGGCCGGATACAGACGCGGTTTTAGTCGGCGCCATTCATCCCTCCCTCTGTGCTGCGTTTTAGAACGGAACAGATGCCGAGACTTACGCCGCCCGGAATCCCATTCTGGTTTCGGGGCGTACCATAGGGAAGAAACCGCGCCCCAGCAATGCCATAAATGCATGGCTCACATTCCGTACAACCCACTGAAAAGATTGACGAAAGATAAAATTAACCGAATATTGGTTAATTCAGAAGTAGTTATTGAAGATGACGATCTCGTCCGGGCGCGAGACATTGAGCTGATAACGAGCGATTTCGTCCAGCATATCCTTTTCCAGCGAACCATCACTCATGAGCCGCACCTGGCGCTCGAGTGCCTCCCGTCTCGCGGTCAGTTTTGCGAGCTCTTCCGCACGCGCCTGCCGCTGACGTTCGAATTCCTCCGTGGCGATCAGCCCGAGATCACCATGCACGGAATGATAGCCGAAGTATGAAAGAAAGGCGACGGTAATGGCGGGAAGGACGAAACGGCCAAATTTTCTTTTTTTATGATGCTTGGTCCACATGCCGTTCAACGCCTTGCCACACTTGCCGGATCACGCGAACGATCCGAAACAGAAGGTAAAATTCGCAGAACTTGCTTAAGCAATCGTTTCCATTGCCGCGACGCAAAAAGCCCGCGCTTTCGGCGCGGGCTCTATAGACACATAAATGGAGCTGGTTCAGCCCTTCAGGACGGAGCGGCCGGCATAGGCGGCCTGCGGACCCAGCATTTCCTCGATGCGGATAAGCTGGTTGTACTTGGCAAGCCGATCCGAACGCGAAAGCGAGCCTGTCTTGATCTGACCGCAATTGGTGGCGACGGCAAGATCCGCGATCGTCGAATCTTCCGTCTCGCCGGAGCGATGCGACATGACGGCGGTGTAGTTTGCCTTATGCGCCGTTTCGACCGCATCCAGCGTTTCCGACAGCGAGCCGATCTGATTGACCTTCACCAGGATGGAATTTGCCACGCCCATCTTGATGCCGTCGCGAAGGCGCGCGGAATTGGTGACGAAGAGGTCGTCTCCGACGAGTTGGACCTTGGAGCCGATCTTGTCCGTCAGGGACTTCCAGCCATCCCAATCGTCTTCAGCCATGCCGTCTTCGATCGAGATGATCGGATACTTCGCCGCAAGCTCGGCGAGGTAATCCGCCATGGCTTCCGGCTCCAGCGTACGACCCTCGCCTTCCATCTCGTATTTGCCGTTCTTGAAGAATTCCGTCGAAGCGCAATCGAGCGCAAGGCAGACGTCGTCGCCCGGCTTGTAGCCTGCCTTCTCGACCGACTTCATGATGAAATCGAGAGCTTCCGGAGCGCTTTTCAGCCCCGGCGCAAAGCCGCCTTCGTCGCCGACATTGGTGTTGTGGCCCTGGGCCGCGAGTTCCTTCTTGAGAACATGGAAGATCTCAGATCCCATGCGCACGGCATCACGCAGCGTGTCAGCGCCGACCGGCATGATCATGAATTCCTGGAAGTCGATCGGGTTGTCGGCATGTGCACCGCCATTGATGATGTTCATCATCGGCACGGGAAGCACATGCGCATTCGGGCCGCCGACATAACGGTAGAGCGGCAGGCCGGTGGTTTCGGCCGCAGCCCTGGCGACGGCAAGCGATACGCCGAGAATGGCATTGGCGCCGAGGCGCGACTTGTTCGGCGTGCCATCGAGAGCGATCATCGTCTTGTCGATGTGGATCTGGCTCTCCGCATCGAAACCGCCGATCGCGTCGAAGATCTCTGTATTGACGGCTTCCACAGCCTTCTCGACACCCTTGCCGTGGTAACGCTTTCCGCCGTCACGCAGTTCAACTGCCTCATGCGCGCCGGTCGAGGCGCCCGACGGGACGGCCGCACGGCCAAAAGAACCGTCTTCGAGATGGACATCCACTTCGACGGTGGGGTTGCCGCGGCTGTCGAGGATTTCACGGGCGATGATATCGGTGATGGCGGTCATGGCTCTTCCTGCTGTGGTGGTTTGGTGGGACCTGTCTTAATGGAAGGCGTGCAAAATACAATCCGCGGACTGGCTCCTAGCGAAAGAGCGGTATCGGAAAAATATGTCATGGTTTTGAAGGCTGCCGGCTGGACAATCGTGATCATCAGCAAAGTCGACCTTATTTCGGAATTAACTATTGTATTTTACGGTTAATGGAAGATGAGGCAAGTATAGGCCGACGGAACACGCCGCACACAAGCCATCCTCGTCTAGATTTATTTGAAGGCAATTCATGCGGGCGATGGCCGCCCAGAGGGCTCTGTGGGGGAGCAACGATGAGACTCAATATCGCACGCAGCCTGGCAATCTTTGCCGCGGTGGTCACTACTGGACTTGTCATTTCGATCGGCATTCAAAATCACGCGTTCAACAAGCTTCGCGTCAACGGCGAGGTCTACCGGCAGATCATCTACGGCAAGGATCTCGTCGCCGATATCCTGCCGCCACCTCTCTATCTGGTGGAAAGTTACATGCTGGCGCTCGAGGCGGTCCAGAGACCAGCTGCCGCCAAACCCAATCTCGAACGTATTGCGGCCGTCCTGAAGCCGGCCTACGCGGACCGCCGGAAATACTGGCAGGAAACGGCGCTCAGTGCGGACCTCAAGCAGAAGCTTCTCGCGGACGTGCTTGTGAAAGGCGACGACTTCTGGAAGACGATGAAAGACGAGCTCTCGCCCGCAATCCTCGCCGGCAATACGCCAGTCGTCGGCGCCGCCTTCGAGAAGCTCGCCACGCAGTTTCATGTGCATGAAGCGGCGGTCAACGAGCTCGTGGAGATGGCGAACGTCTTCCTCGCGGATGCGGAGAAGGATGCGACCGAACAGACGCAGCTTCTTTCATCGATCACGCTTGCCGCAGCTGCCGCTTCCGTGCTTCTGCTGGTCGGAGGGCTCTATCTCTTCCGCCGCCGCGCCATCGTGCCGCTGTCTGTAATGCGCGACTACATGACAGTGCTGGCAGGCGGCGACTATTCGCGGGACGTGCCCTTCAGCGGCCGCGGGGACGAGATCGGCGAGATGGCGCAGGCCGTCACGATCTTCCGCCAATCGGGACAGGAGCGCGACAATATCCGGCTGCGGCAGGAAGCCGACCGGCAGGCGCAGGCCGAACGGGATCTGGCGCTGGCGAAGGACAAGGCGAGCGAAGAGGCCGAAAGAGAGAGCGTCATTTCGCATCTTCGGGCCGGCCTCTCCCGACTGTCGCAGGGCGACCTGACGGTGCAGATAGATCATCCTTTCCAGGCGGCCTATGAGGAGTTGCGGGAGGAATTCAACTCCAGCATCCGCACACTCTATTCCGTCATGCAGGAAATTTCCGGGGTAACGGAAACCGTGCGGACCGGTTCGGGCGTGATCGCTAACGGCACCGACGACCTGGCGCAGCGCACTGAGCATCAGGCAGCATCGTTGGAACAGGCCGCCTCGGCGCTCGACCAGATTACCGCCACCATGAGAAATGCGACGGCAAGAGCGCAAGAGGCGAATACCATGATGACGGCCGCTCAGCAGGGTGCCGCCCATTCTGCGGGTGTCGTGCGGGATGCCGTGGTGGCGATGGAGCAGATCGAGGCCTCCTCCACCCAGATCAGCAGCATCATAAACGTGATCGACGAGATCGCATTTCAGACGAATCTGCTAGCGCTCAACGCAGGTGTCGAGGCTGCGCGTGCCGGCGAAGCCGGCAAGGGTTTTGCGGTCGTCGCGCAGGAAGTCCGCGATCTCGCCGGGCGCTCGGCCAATCTTGCCCATGAAATCAAGCGGCTGATCGAAACCTCCGCGAGCCAGGTGGCGGCGGGGGTGTCACTCGTAAACCGCACCGGCGAGGCGCTGGGCGACATCGACGGCCAGGTCGCCAAGGTCACCGACCTCATCGGCTCGATCATGCGGGCCTCCTCGGAACAGTCGACGGCACTCCAGGAAGTCAATACCGCGATCAACCGTATGGACACGGTAACCCAGCAGAACGCTGCAATGGTGGAAGAAACAAGTGCTGCGTGCCATGAACTCGGCGAAGAGGCGGCCAAGCTCAACCGCCTTCTATCCCGCTTCAAGCTTCAGTCCACGACAGCCGGAAGTCACCGGCCGGCGACAGGCCTTCAAAAGGCTGGCTGAGAAATTTCTCAAGCCGCCTTTGCGATGGCGTCGAAGGCGAGAAGCTTTTCGAGCAGCCTCGGCATATCCTTCAGGTGCACCATGTTGGGGCCGTCGGAGGGAGCATTGTCGGGATCCTGATGGGTCTCGACAAAAAGACCGGCAATGCCGACCGCAACAGCCGCGCGCGCCAAAGTCTCCACGAATTCCCGCTGGCCTCCCGTGGAGCCTCCCTGCCCGCCCGGCTGCTGAACCGAATGGGTGGCATCGAACACAACCGGCGAACCCATGGCCGCCATGATCGGCAGCGACCGCATGTCCGAAACGAGCGTATTGTAGCCGAAGGAAGCGCCGCGCTCGCACAGCAGCACGTTCGGATTGCCGCTCTGGGTGAACTTGGCAAGCACGTTCTTCATGTCCCAGGGGGCGAGAAACTGGCCCTTTTTGACGTTGATGACGCGGCCGGTCCTCGCGGCGGCGACAAGCAAATCCGTCTGGCGGCAGAGGAAGGCCGGTATCTGCAGTATGTCCACAGTGCCTGCGACCATCGCACATTGTTCTTCGGTGTGGATGTCGGTCAGAACGGGGAACCCGAATTCCTTCTTCAGATCGGCGAAGATTTCCATGGCGTTTTCCAGCCCGATGCCGCGCTTTCCCGAAATCGAGGTGCGGTTTGCCTTGTCGAAGGACGACTTGTAGACGAGGCCGATGCCGAGCTTGCCGCAGAGTTCCTGGAGCGTGCCGGCGATCATGAAGGCATGGTCGCGGCTCTCCATCTGGCAGGGACCGGCGATCAAGGACAGGCGCGCATCCTGTGCAAAAACCACCTGGCCCTTTCCTTCGCCGACTAGGACGCGTGGATTGGCAGAAACTTCCATAAATCTATTCCTCGAAGCCGAACAAAACACCCTGGCCGGGTGCCGCCTGGACCAGAACGCGGCCTTCGCGGCGGACGAATGCCACGTCATTAGCAGCAAGGATGATCTCTGTCACGGCAAGATCGGCCGTCTTGAAGATGACGGCTCGGCCGTGCAAACCATCTGCACCAGCGACCGGCGGGAGCGCAAATTCCGCCTCCAGATCATCATTTCCCAAAATGCGAATCCGCGCGTTTGCGGCGGCCAATTTCAGAAAACCGGGCTCCACCTCCCCCCGGGCCATCAACACTTCCTCGACCAGAGGGGCGAAGTCGGACGGCGCTTGAGCGGACAGGATGACCTCGCTCAAACCGACAACCGTATTGGCGTGCCGCTCCAATTCGCCTCGGTCGGACGGCAGCGGAGCAAGGCGCTGAACGGAGAACAGGAAAAATTCGGGCGCCCGGTCATCGCCTGCAAATGCCAGCCGAAAGCTCGCCTCTGTCTCGGAACCGTCAGGCATCCTTACCGTGCGCGAAAACTCCAGAATGTCGCCGGCGGAAATTCCGCGCAGCCTGAACCGGGCATGATCGGCGACGGCATCCTGCGACGCGACGACCAGGGCAGAAAGCCCCTGCCTGTTGCGCCCTTTTCGAAAGGCGAGATCGCGCGCGGTAAAGACATTGCCCCGCTTGGCGGCAGCGCTCGCGTGACGGCGGTTGGTGATCGCCAGTGGCTCCAGATAGGTACCATCCGAGAAGAACACACAAGCATTGGCAGTGCCGAAAGGATGAAATGCATCCGGTGCGACAGTAAATCCGAGATCGGAGAGCCGCGAACGCGCGAACGCAAGGTCCGCCACCGGCAGTACGAGATGATCGATCGATCTTGCGTTCAAGCGAGGCCCCCAGGAATTTCAGAATCGCAAAGCTAAAATGGCAGCGGGCACGCCGTGCGCAAGTGGTAACGAAGCAGATATCTTGCAGACATCTATGAAGAAAAAATCATCATACTTCACGAAAATTTAGGGACTTGCGGAACACATATGGAACATATAGTGTCCGTTCTTGATTTGTTTCCGACTCTTGAGGGTGCCGAAAATGCTCACGCGCAAACAGCAGGAATTGCTTCTGTTCATACACGAACGGATGAAGGAATCCGGCGTACCGCCCTCCTTCGACGAAATGAAGGATGCGCTCGACCTTGCGTCCAAGTCGGGTATTCACCGGTTGATCACCGCGCTCGAGGAACGCGGCTTCATCCGCCGCCTGCCGAACAGGGCGCGCGCCCTGGAAGTCATCAGGCTGCCGGAAGCCTATGCGCCCAGCATTCAGCCGCGCCGGGGCTTTTCGCCCAGCGTCATCGAAGGCAGTCTTGGCAAGCCGCAACCGGCTGCCGCCTCTGCGAAGCCCCCCGCCAACGACGATAGTTCCAACTCAACCACGGTTCCCGTCATGGGCCGCATCGCGGCCGGCGTTCCGATCTCGGCGATTCAGAACAATACGCACGACATCGCCGTCCCTGCCGAGATGCTCGGGTCGGGCGAACATTATGCGCTGGAGGTCAAGGGCGATTCGATGATCGAGGCCGGCATCCTCGACGGCGATACCGTAATCATCCGCAACGGCAATACGGCCAATCCGGGCGATATCATCGTCGCATTGGTGGACGAGGAGGAAGCGACACTCAAGCGCTTCCGTCGCCGCGGGGCGTCGATCGCGCTGGAAGCCGCCAACCCGGCCTATGAGACGCGGATTTTCCCGCCGGACCGGGTCAAGATCCAGGGTAAGCTTGTGGGTCTCATCCGCCGCTATCATTGACCAGTTTGCCCAGCGGTTCCGGCAGGGATGAGCTGAAGATCTGGCGCCGCCAGTCGTAATGGCGATGGCGGGTCCATGGGCGGTCTTGGCCAAGGAGCGCTGCACGAAGCCGCCAGCGGTGGATGTCCGCGGAACCATCAAAAAACAGTTCGAGCGCTCCTGCGATCCTCAGCGCGTTGCCGTTGATCATCAGGGCTCCGGAACGGCAGCGGTCAAACCTGGCACGTGGAGCGACGACGATATGCGCAGCGTCGCAGGCGACGCCGGCATAACGCGCGTCCTCCACATGAACGACTACAGCGCCTGCGGCGGTTTTTGACGCGCACCAGGCTCGCGGGGTGCAGATGAACCGGCCGACCGGTACCTGCTTCATCCCGCGGCTTGACGTTTCTCTCTCCTCCGTCGTCAATTCAGCACGCTCGCCGAGACTGTTCGAAGGCAGCGGATTTCCTCCGGACTTTCCCTCCGGGAGCCTGTCTCCGGCCGGAGACTTGTCTTTCGCTGGCAGCAATTCCGGTTTCACCGGGTCCCCCAGCAGAAGCGCCCGCTTCCATTGATCATAGACAAATTCCGCGGGACGGGTGCGATTGGTGGCGATGCCATTACCATCTGTCAGGGCAATCATGGTGCCATCCTCGGAGATCAGGAGATCCGGAAGGGATCTCGACCGCTCCTGCCATGACAGCAACAAGCCGGCCACCAATAGAGGAATACCCAAGTATCTGAGCCGGGTTCTCAGTAGCGTCAGCAGAAGAAAGCCTGCCGTCGAGACGACCAGGAACCAGGGATGCTGGCGGCCGATGCCTACATCGCCGCCCCAGGCCGCCACATGCCTGGCGATCGCAATCACCGCTTCCAGGCCGAGGCCCATGAGCTTCAGGAACGGCCCATCGAGCCCGAAGGGCATCAGCAGCATGCCGATCAATCCCGCCGGCATGACCACGAAGGAAATGACCGGCATGGCGGCGAGATTGGCCGCAAGCCCATAAGTCGCGATGCGGTGGAAATGCTCGACAGAGAAAATCGCGGTCGATATGCCCCCAATCAACGAGGTCACGAAGATGCCGGCGGTAAAATTCCAGACCGCCGTGATCGGCATGACCACCGGGTGACGAAACGGCAGAGGCTCCGGGTCATGTTTTTTCGACCGATGCTTCCAAAGCGCGTAACCAGCGACCAGCGCGGCGGTGGCGGCAAAGGACATCTGAAAGCTCGGCCCAAGGATTTCCGAGGGAGATACGGCGATAATGACCAGTGCGGAGAGGGCCACATTGCGCAAGCTTATGGACGGCCGGTCGAAGAGGACTGCAACGAGCATGACTGCCATCATGATATAGGCCCTTTCGGCGGAGACGCCGAAGCCGGAAATGAGATAATAGGCGGTCGCCATGGCGAGAGCACCCAAGGCGGCAAGCTTCTTTACCGGGAAGGACTGGGCAAATCGTGTGAACAGCGAGAGGATAGTGCGTACGCCGACGAAGAAGATACCCGCAGCCAGCGCCATATTGAGCCCGGAGATCGCGACGATATGGGCAAGGCCGGAAAGCCTCAGCGCTTCGACGGTCTCCTCGGAAATCGCCCGCCGCTCATCGGTGACGATCGCGGCTGCGAAGGCGCCCGCGTCGCCGGGCACTGTCGCGCGGATCTTACCGCCGATCATGCTGCGAAGATCGAAGAGCCAGCGCTCGATATCCGAGAACCATCCATGAGGATGTCCGGCGTCGCGGCTCCCTTTCGGGGCTCCATAAAAGAAACCGACGGCGCCAATCCCATCGAAATAGGAAGAGAAGGCGAAATCATTGAGGCCTGGAAGCGCCGGTCCCGATGGCGGCGATAAACGAACCCTGCCGCTGATCGTATCTGCCGTCTGCACCGGCTCGTGACGCGCCCGCGCAAGCAGCGAAACGCGCTCCGGAGAGCGCCGGATTTCAGGACCCGAGGTACGCTCGACACGTACGATATAACGCCACCGGCCGCGGGCATCGATCTCCCTTCGTTCGACCACACCCGTCAGCTCGGTCGTAACCGGGGAATCGAGAATAATGGTGCCTCTTCGCCAGGTCTCCAGTTCGGCAAGCATCATTCCGCCGAGAAAAAGCGCGACAGCGGGAGGAAGCACACGCAAGGCGCCGGACGCATGACGCATGACGACTGCGTGCGTCACACAGATGAAGAAGGCCGCGAGGAGAGACCAGAACGGAGGCGTGGCAGGCAGCGAGAACCAGACAGCCGCCCCGGCACCGACGAGGACCGGTACAAAAAGAAACCCATGCCCGTGTGCTGCCTCCTCCTCCAGCATGCCGGGGAGGCTGAGGCGCAGCCGGCGGATTCCCCGAGACAGCCAATAGCCGCGGGTATAGGTCGCGGGACGGTTCCCCAGACGCGGGCGACGATCCGGAAGAGGCTCCAAAACATGCGACCCGGATTTGCCCGCATCTGGCAAAAAGCGGGCCTGCCGGAAGATCGCTCCCCTGCTCTCCACCAATTTCGGAAACGCTGTGTCTTCCGACATGAAACGCCCGCCCCACCTTGCCCCGCATGAGCGACAATACAACCTGCGCGTTTCCTCAGGCGTCGTCAACTGGCGGCGAAAACCAAGTATTCCCAAAGGACTCAAGTGAGTTGCACCGGAAAGTTGGGCATCCAAGTATGTGCCGCTGCCTCTTATCGTGCCGCGCTGCACAAAATGCTACCAAGGACTGCTTGGCATGAGCTTTCGGATCATATAGCAAAGCATGGACGCTTAATTCTTGTGGCGCTTTTTAGGCGCCACGCCGCCAAAAGGTTGGAGGATCAGCATGACGGGCAAAAGCGCAAATATGGCACTCGGCGACAAGCATGTCGACCTGCCGGTAAAGTCCGGCTCGATCGGTCCTGATGTGATCGACATCGGCTCGCTTTACAAACAGACCGGTGCCTTTACTTATGATCCGGGCTTCACCTCGACGGCATCCTGCGAGTCCAAGATCACCTATATCGACGGCGATGCAGGCATTCTTCTGCATCGCGGTTATCCGATCGAGCAACTCGCCGAGCATGGCGACTTCCTCGAAACCTGCTACCTGTTGCTCTACGGCGAATTGCCGACGGCTGCCCAGAAGAAAGACTTCGACTACCGCGTCACCCATCATACGATGGTCCACGAGCAGATGAGCCGTTTCTTTACCGGCTTCCGTCGCGACGCGCATCCGATGGCCGTCATGTGCGGCTGCGTTGGCGCGCTCTCGGCTTTCTATCACGACTCCACGGATATCACCGATCCGCATCAGCGTATGGTTGCCAGCCTACGGATGATCGCCAAGATGCCGACGCTCGCGGCGATGGCCTATAAATACCATATCGGCCAGCCGTTCGTTTATCCGCAGAACAACCTGGATTACGCGTCCAACTTCCTGCGCATGTGCTTCGCCGTGCCCTGCGAGGAATATGTGGTCAATCCGGTGCTTTCGCGCGCCATGGACCGTATCTTCATCCTGCACGCCGACCATGAGCAGAATGCGTCCACCTCGACGGTCCGGCTCGCCGGCTCTTCCGGCGCCAACCCGTTCGCCTGCATTGCAGCCGGCATCGCCTGCCTCTGGGGTCCGGCGCATGGCGGTGCCAACGAGGCAGCGCTCAACATGCTGACGGAAATCGGCTCGGTCGACCGTATTCCCGAATACATTGCCCGCGCCAAAGATAAGAGCGACCCGTTCCGGCTGATGGGCTTCGGCCACCGCGTCTACAAGAACTACGATCCGCGCGCCAAGATCATGCAGAAGACGACGCACGAGGTTCTCGGCGAACTCGGTCACAAGGACGACCCGCTTCTGCAGGTCGCCATGGAGCTGGAACGCATCGCGCTCACCGACGAATATTTCATCGAGAAGAAGCTTTATCCGAATATCGACTTCTATTCGGGCATTACGCTGAAGGCGATGGGCTTCCCAACCACGATGTTCACGGTGCTCTTCGCGCTTGCCCGTACCGTCGGCTGGATCGCCCAGTGGGCGGAAATGATCGAAGATCCGGAACAGCGCATCGGCCGTCCGCGCCAGCTCTATACCGGCGAACCGCAGCGCGACTACGTGCCCGTCTCCAAGCGCTGAGCGAGGCGCCTCCCAAACAAAAAACCGGTCAGCGATGACCGGGTTTTTTCGTATCCAAGACTTGCAGAACGATGCCGGCCGCCGCTTCGCCGGGTGGGACCGGCACCTGCAGACGCTGCCAGGTGAGATCGAAACCCTCCATCATCGCCTGGCGTTGGGTGGTATCGGAGGCGAGGCGTTCGGCCCAGCGGCACAGACTGCCAGGACGTACGACATCGTTTATATATTCCGGCACCACCGGATAATCGGCAATCAAATTGGGCAGCGCGCCCGACCAGATCTTGATGCGCTTGGACATCAAGGTGATCAGCCAGTCGGCCTTGTAGGCGGACACGACCGGCACGTTCGACAGGCCAAGCTCAAGAATCACCGTTCCGGATGCGGCGATGGCGGCGTCCGCATCGGCGAAAGCGGCCCACTTGCTCTGCGCGTCGACCGTGATCTCCGGCTTGATCGGCAAGGTCGCGGCAATCTCGCGCACCAGCTTCTCCTGACGGGGTACCGTCGGCAACAGAAAACGCGCGGGACCGTTGCGGGAGACGAATTCACGGGCGGCCTCCCCAAAGACCGGCAAAAGCGCCTTGATCTCTGCAGAGCGCGAGCCGGGCAGAAGCAGGATTGTCTTTTCTTCGTCCTTCCCCTTCACCGGGCGTTCCGCGCGGATGCTCCGCACCCGCAGCAGCGCCGGATCGTCCGTCAGGCGGTGGCCGACGAAAGTCGTTTCCGGCCCGCCAAGCCTCTTCATCGCCTCCGGCTCGAACGGCAGGACAGCCAGAACGTGATCCACATAGGCAAGCATGGCGCTTGCCCGGTATTCCTTCCAGGCCCAGACGCTCGGGCAGACGTAATCCACGATCGGCATGTCAGGCAGAGCGGCTCGAACCTTCTTCGCAACCCGGTGGGTGAAGTCCGGACTGTCGATAATGACAAGCACATCCGGCCTGGCTGCAATGATCGCATCGGCGGTCTGATTGATCCGCTTGATCAGGTTCGGCAGGCGGGCAAGCACCTGGGTCAGTCCCATGATCGACAGTTCGGAGAAATCGAAAAGCGAAGCAAGTCCCTGCGCCGCCAGTGCGTCGCCACCGACGCCTACCAATTCGACCGGTCCCGCATGAGCCGCTTTCAGCGCGGCGACCAGATCGCCGCCCAGGAGATCGCCAGAGACTTCACCGGCGATGACGCCGATCTTCAAGCTCTTCACCATCACAGTCCTCCCTGCGGCAGACCAAGGTCGATGCCGCAGACGAAGATACCTGCAGCATCCGCAGCGGCAATCATCTTCTGTTCCTCGAGCACCAGAGCCCGCCCGGCCTCAACGGCTATGCCCGCAAGCCCTGCCTTCACAGCATTCTCCACGGTGGAAGGACCTATTGTGGGAAGATCGGCACGCATATCCTGCTGGGGCTTGCACAATTTCACAAGAACACCCTTGCGGCGGGCGGAGATTCGTCCCTCGGCGCGCAACGCGGCAACGCGCTCGAGCATCCGATCGGTTCCTTCGACACCTTCGAGCGCAACGACGCGGCCGCCGACACTCACGCTTCCCTGGCCAATATCGAGCTCACCCAGCCTACGTGCGGCTTCGGCCGCCTTTTCGATATCGCGAATATCGTCCTGCGAAGGAGTATAGGCCCCGAGCTTACCGGTTTTCGCCAGAAGCCCCGGCGCAACCTCATGGGCGCCGATGACGCGGCAGCCCTGCGCTTCGATAATGCCAATGGCCACCTGCAGCAGCGCGTCATCTCCACCGGAGACGAGGGTGCGGAGCAGGAGGGGCAGCTTGCGCAGCACCTTCCAGTTCGGACGGATATCGCGCCAATCGGGCCGTCGGGTCACACCGCCGGACAACACGACCCTATCGATGCCATTTTCCTGGAAGATCTGCTCGAAGCTTTTGATATCTGCAATGCTGGCCGTCGCCGTTTCGAAACCGTCGAAACGCTGATCGGACTCATTGCGCAGCGAGATGATGAAAGGGTTTTCTCCTCCCTCCCGCGCGGCTTCGGCAAGATAGATGGGAAGAAATCCGTTCCCCGCGATGATCGCGAGCCGCCCCTTTGGCGCAAGGCTCGGGACGCCCCGCATGGCCGCTCAGCTCTTGCTGCGGAAGGGAGACGAAAGGGCGCGTTCGCTGTCGGCAGCGATGAAATCAAGGATCTCCATCACTTCCTTGCAATCGGCATAATCCTCGCGGATTGCCGCCGCATTGTTGCGGATGTTCCCTGCGCCTTCAAAGATCTGCTTGAAGGCGCGGCGTACGGTATGGATCGTGGCACGCTCCACGCCCGCACGTGTCATGCCGACGACGTTCAGGCCGCCCAGGATACCGGGATTGCCGTTCAGCATTCCATAGGGGATCACGTCGTAGTTGACGGCCGAAAGCCCGCCGATGAAGGCCTGGCGGCCGATGCGGGTGAACTGATGCACCGCACAGCCGCCGCCGAGAATTGCCTTGTCTCCCACATGAACGTGGCCGGCCAGCATGACATTGTTCGACATGATGATGTCGCTGCCAAGCTGACAATCAT
Organism: Neorhizobium sp. S3-V5DH; assembly: GCF_004343065.1. Taxonomy (NCBI): domain Bacteria; kingdom Pseudomonadati; phylum Pseudomonadota; class Alphaproteobacteria; order Hyphomicrobiales; family Rhizobiaceae; genus Neorhizobium; species Neorhizobium sp. S3-V5DH. The sequence continues at coordinate 31,919 of NZ_SMCL01000022.1, read as the reverse complement.
GCGCCACGTGGGAATTGGCAAGAAAGAGGCAATTGCTGCCGACCACGGTCTTGCCGCCGCCCCCGACGGTGCCGCAGTTCATGGTCACCCCTTCGCGCATCGTGCAATTATCGCCGACGGTGAGCGAGGAATCCTCTCCCGCTTCGTGGAGGCTCTGCGAAACGCCGCCGATAACAGCCATCGGGAAAATGCGGCAATTGCGGCCGATCTCCGTATTGCCGGTCACCACAGCGTGCGAGGACAGTTCGACGCCATCCTTCAGCACCACGCGCGAGCCCACATGCGAAAACGGCCCGACAACGACATTCTCGCCGATCACGGCGCCGTCCTCGACCACAGCAAGGGGATGAATCCGCGCGCTGGCAGCAATCTTGCTCATTCCGCGTCCTTACGCACGATCATCGCGCCGATATCAGCCTCTGCGACGAGCGCACCGTCGACCTTGGCGTCGCAATGAAACTTCCAGATATTGCCACGCTGCTTCTGCTTCGTGACGTGGTACTCCACCCGATCCCCCGGTATCACCGGCTTGCGGAAGCGGGCGTTGTCGATCGTCATGAAATAGACCAGGTTGCCGCCCTCGCCTTCCTTGCGCGCGCAAATCGCGCCGGCCGTCTGGGCCATGCCCTCGACCAGGAGCACGCCCGGCATGATCGGTCGGTCCGGGAAATGGCCGGTGAAATGCGGCTCGCTGGCGGTCACGTTCTTGATGCCGATCGCGGAGTTGTCACCATCGATTTCGACGATCTTGTCGACCAGAAGAAACGGGTAGCGATGCGGCAACAGCTTCATGATTTCCTGAATATCGGCCGCGCCGAGCATCGGCTTGGTCTCATCAGTCATTTTTCTTCTCTCCTTTGCGCTTAGCGCGCTCGTCCGACTGTGCCATCTTATCCGCCATTTCGCGGAGGAAATCCTTCATCGGCCGGGCCGGAATGCCGCCATATATGGAGCCGGCGGGCACGGAACCAATCACTCCGCTGAACGCGGCGAGCTGAACGCCGTCACCGATCGAAATATGCCCGTTGATAGCGGCCGCGCCACCAATCAACACGCCATTGCCGATCTTCGTGGATCCGGCAATGCCAACGCCCGCCGCAATGCCGCAATGCCGGCCGATACGAACGTTATGCGCAATCTGCACCTGATTGTCGATCTTCGTGCCTTCGCCAATGACCGTATCGTCCATCGCGCCGCGATCGACGGTGGTGTTGGCGCCAATCTCCACATTGTCCTGAATAATGACGCGCCCGATCTGAACGAGCTTGAGCATGCCCCGCGGGCCGGGCGCATTGCCGAAGCCATCCTGGCCGATACGTGCGCCATTGTGAATAATGACACCGTTGCCGATCAAAGCCGCCAGGACACTGGCGCCCGCCGCGATCGTACAATCGCGGCCGATCTTGACGTCCGCGCCGATCACGGTGCCCGCACCGATCCGCGTGCCGCTGCCGATTTCGGCCCGCGCGCCAACCACAGCCATAGGCTCGACCTCGACGCCGGGCTCGAGCATCGCCGTCGGATCGACATAGGCCGCAGGCGAAATACCCGATGGTGCGGATGTCACAGGCCCCGGGCGCATCGCGGCGGGATGCAGAACAGCACCGGCCATGGCAAAGGCCGTCAAGGGCGCCTTGGAAAGCAGGATCGGAATATGGTCCGGAACGATCGGCCGGATCGCCGCATCACATAGGATGGCGGAGGCGTGACACGTTTCCAGTTCGTGCCGGTTCTTGCGAGAGAGAATATAGCTGAGCTGCCCCTCGCCGGCCCTGGCAACCGGGGCGATCGACCGGATCATTCGATCGCCAGCATTCCCGTCAAGCAGTTCCACCCCAAGACGGGTGGCCAGCTCGCGCAGGCTCACGCCATCATGGGGCGGGAAAAATTCATTGTGATCCATAAAGCCAGAGCTCCGGAACAGATTCCCGCCCGTCGAGACGGGCGGAAACGATCAGAACTGGTTCGCCATGCTGAACCGGAATTCCTGAGTCTCGTCAAAGTCTTCCTTGACGACCGGAATGGCATAGTCGAAGCGGATGTTGCCGAACGGCGAAGCCCACATAATGCCGGCGCCCACCGAAGCGCGCCAGGACATATCTGTGCCCTGCGCAGTGCTGGTGCCAAGCGGTACATCGTTTCCGTAGAGCGTACCGGCATCGGCGAAGACGGCGGCCCGAAGACCGAAATCCTCCGGGAAAACCGGCATCGGCATGGACATTTCCGCAGACGCCGTAAAGTAGGTCGTACCGCCAAGAGCGTCGCCATGATCGACCGTACGCGGACCGATACCATCGTTCTCGAACCCGCGGACCTGACGACCGCCCAGCGTGAACTGGTCAAAGACATGCAGGTTGTCGCCGGTGGAAACTACATGGCCGGCACCGACTGCGACGGAGCCGATCAGATCGGCCTCGGTCGACAGAAGATGGAAGTAACGGGCACGGCCGGATATCTTGTAGAACTCGGAGTCGCCGCCGAGCCCTGCATATTCATGCGTGATCGTGGCGTAGATCCCTTCGCGCGGCAGCGACTGGCTGTCGAGCGTATTGTAGGTCAGCGTCTGCGAAACGGAAGACTGGACGAACTTGCCCTGATCGATCATGGAAATGTAAGGCGACGAAAGGTTGTCGTCGCCCGTGCCAGGAACGCCGTCGGAGCCAAACGCGCCGTCATCTTCGTAGTTGATTTCCTTATAGGTGTAGCGGAACGTCGTCGCCAGATCCTCGGTGATTGGCGCGGTCACGCGCAGGGTAACGCCCTGCTCGTCGTAATCGTAGTAGCTGTTCGAGGACGTCTTGCTCTTGAACAGGTCGAAACCGGCTGCCAGACGGTAACCGAGGAAGTAGGGCTCGGTGAACGAAAGGTTGTAGCTGCGGGCCTCTTCGAGACCGCCGCCGACGGCAACACGGATGAATTGGCCGCGGCCCAGGAAGTTCTTTTCCTCGATGGAGGCTTCCAGCATGAAGCCGTCGCCGCCTGCGGAGTAGCCGGCACCGATACCGAACGAACCGGTGGACTGGTCTTCAACATCGACCACAACGACCACGCGGTCCGGAGCGCTGCCCGGAGCAGTGGAGATATTGACCGTGGTGAAGTAACCAAGGGCTTCCAGACGACGCTTAGCGCGCGAAATCATTTCCTGATTGAATGCGTCGCCTTCGCTGAAATCGAATTCGCGGCGGATGACGTAGTCGCGGGTACGGGTATTGCCGCGAACTTCGATACGCTCGACGTAAGCGCGCTCGCCCTGATCAACGAGATAGGTCACGCCGATCGTGTGCGTTTCCATGTTGCGGTCGCCCCGCGGCGTCACGCGTGCAAAGGGGTAACCTTTCGCTGCGACGCGCTTGGAGATCGCCTCCATGGTCTTCTGGACTTCGCGGGCGTCATAGGTACGACCTTCCCGCGTCTCGACCAGACCCTGCAGCTCTTCGCTGCTGACGCCTTCAACAGTCGATTCGACGCCAACGCCGCCGTAGGAGTAACGCTGACCTTCTTCCACGGTGAAGGTGATGTTGTACTTGTTGTTCGCCTCGTCGAGAACCGCTTCGGAAGAGATGATGCGGAAATCGGGATAGCCGTGATTGTAATAGAACTGGCGCAACGTTTCCTCGTCGGCGCGCAGCTTGTCCTCGCTGTAGACGTCCTTGCGGGTGAGGAACGACAGCGGGCTGGATTCCTTGGTAATGATGACGGACTTCAGGCGACCGTCGCCATAGGCCTGATTGCCCACGAAATTGATATCGGCGATCTTGGTGCGATCACCCTCGTTGACGACAAAGGCCAGATTGACGCGGCCCTGACCGACAGGAGCGGTCTGCGTCGTGATCTCGACGTCGCTGCGGCCGATCGCGCGATAAGCCTCGCGCAGCCGCTCGATGTCGGCATTGATCATCGTCTCGCTATAAGGACCGAGCGGCTGGGTCTGAACAACAGCCTGCAGCTTTTCATCGGTAATCTTGCGGTTGCCGTTGAAGACGACCTGATTGACGAGCTGGTTCTCATTCACCGTTACGACGAGCGTGCTGCCGGAAACGCTGATACGGACATCGGAGAAATATCCGGTCGCATAAAGCTTGCGCACGGACTCATCGATGTCGTTGTTCGAAAAACTGACACCAGGGCGAATGGTCAGGTTGGAACGAACTGCTTCTTCGCCCGTGCGCTGGGCACCGCGAACCTGGACGCTCCGGATCACCGCCGCTTCTGCGGACGGCGCGGAAGCAAGCACCAGCACACCCGCGCCCGAGGCAACAACACTAGCAGACAGCGCAAACGCCGACACTGCGTTCAAAAACCTTGAACCAGCCTTCATTTCAATTCTTACCTTTTCCCGTTGTCCCTCGGCGGGTGGAGCCCGACTCCGGCCACGTGTGTCGTTTTACCTTCTTTTGCCCTACAAGCAAGGTATCGTGTTAATTTCTATTTACTTCCTTCTCAGGCGTGACCCAATGGCCACGCAAGAGTTGAAAACATAGTAAATAAACAGTTTCCTTCAACGATTTTGAGGGCATCAGCCAATGAGATTGCTGATGTCGTTGAAGGTCGCGAATACCATCAGGCTGAGCACCATTGCGAGACCGATGCGAAAGGCAATCTCCTGTGCACCGGCTCCCAGCGGTTTGCCACGAACCGCCTCTATTGCATAGAAAACGAGATGTCCACCGTCCAAAACCGGAACAGGCATCAGATTGAGAAGACCGATGGAAACGGACAGAACGGCGGCAAGCTGCACGACGGCGGCAAAGCCCAGCGTTGCCATCTGACCCGAAGCCTGCGCAACGCGCACCGGTCCCCCCAATTGATCGGCCCTCATGCGGCCGGTTACGAGGTTTCCGATATAGCGGACCGTGCCCGTGACGATGTGGCCCGTCTCCTTTACGCCTTCAGCCACCGCCTGCAGCGGGCCAAAAGTCTCGACCCGGAATTTGCCGCGCTCTTCATTGGTGACGATGCCGATCAGGCCCAGCTCGACCTTGTTGCCGAACTGATCGGTGATCTCGGTGCGCTTCGGCAGCATCGGCAGATCGATTTCCTGGCCGTTGCGGTCGACGGTCACGACAATCGGCGTTTCCGGACGGATGCTGACGTAACGCCGCACGTCGTCAAAGGTCCTGATGCGTGTGCCATCCAGCGCCACCAGTCGGTCGCCAGGCTGAACGCCGGCGGCCTGGGCCGCGCTGTTTGCCTGGACTTCGGCAACGACAGGATCGGCAACCACTTTTCCATAGACGCTAAACAACACGGCAAAGATCGCGATCGCCAGCAGGAAGTTGGCGATTGGCCCGGCCGCTACCGTCGCCGCCCTTTTCCACAGTTTCGCGCCAGCCAGCGTCTGCGCCTTCTCCTCCTCCGTCATGCCGACGAGGCCGCTCGCATCCGGCAGGCTCGCAACATCGTCATCGCCGTAGAATTTGACGTAGCCGCCAAGAGGAATCGCTGAAATCTTCCAGCGTGTACCGTGGCGGTCGGTGAAGCCCAGGAGTTCGGGGCCGAAGCCTACGGAGAAGGCGGTCGATCGGATGCCGCACCAACGTCCGACGAGGTAGTGTCCCATTTCATGCACGAACACGAGCAGCGACAGAACGAGAATGAATGGGATGATATAGCCGGTGACGAAGCTGAGGATGGCCATCAAAGTTTCCGTTTCAAATGCGATGGCGGCGAGGTCTCAAAGCCCGAAAAGAAAACCAGCCACCGGTATATCAAGATGGCCTGTAGCGGCCGTATAGACAAGAGTTAGCAGAAACGCCGCGAAACAGGCAAAAACGAGGCCATCCACCCGATCCATAACACCGCCATGCCCGGGAATGAGATGGCTGGAATCCTTGACGCCGAACCGGCGCTTGATGAACGATTCGAAGAGATCTCCGACCTGGCTTGCCACCGACAACGCGAAGGCGATGACGACGGTCCAAAAGGACAGCCGGGAAAAGACAGCCAATGTTACCGCCGAACTCGCAACCACGCCGGCAATGGTGCCGCCGATCGCGCCGGACCACGTTTTTCCCGGCGAGATTTTTGGGGCCAGCTTCGGACCCTTGAGTGCCCGGCCGACGAAATAGGCCAGGATGTCGGTTGCCCAGACGACGGCGAAAATAAAGATCGTCGCCACGAATCCGGCCTGGTCGTCCGCCCGGATTGCCGAAAGCGAAATGCCACTCAATCCTGCATAAACGATGCCGCCCGGCGACCACCAGCTGCCCTTGCGCCACAGAACCAGAAGAATGGCGGTGATGACAGACCCGCCAAGCAGCGGAATCGCCAGATCCTTCTCTCCGAAGACGATATTGACCGCGATCAGCAGAACGGCGACCCAGCTGAAGGCATTGGTGTGAAAATCCCGTTCATCGAGCCGGGTAATCGTCGACCACTCGTAATAGATCAGGACAGCCATCACGGCAGCGACGAGGCGGAAGGAAAAGCCACCGAACCATGTTGCCGCCAGCACGATCGCCGCCAGAATCAAGGCGGAGATGATCCGAAGCCTGAGTTCACTGCTCATCAGCCAACCACCGCGGCCGTCTTGCTCGACAGACCGCCAAAACGACGGTCGCGGGACGCAAAAACCTTCAATGCGTCAAAAAACAGATTCCGATCGAAATCCGGCCAGTAGTCCGGCAGGAACACCAGTTCCGAATAGGCGGCCTGCCACAACAGAAAGTTCGACAACCGTTCCTCGCCGCTTGTGCGTATAATAAGATCGGGATCCGGAATGTCGGCGGTGTCCAAATTCCTGCTGATCATGTCGGCGTCGATGTCCGAGGCCTTCAGAACGCCCGCCTCGACATCACGGGCGAGTTTTACGACGGCTCTGACGATCTCGTCTCTGGCGCCGTAGTTGAAAGCGATCACCAGCGTCAGAGCGGTGTTGTGTCGCGTCGTCTCCTCGGCCTCCACCAACAAGGGCAGAATGTCGCCTCGCAGGTTGTCTCGATCGCCGATCACCCTGATACGTACGTTTTCACGGTGAAGTTCCGCCAGATCACGACGGATGAAACGCCTGAGAAGACCAAGGAGATCGTTCACCTCCGAATGGGGGCGGCTCCAGTTCTCCGAAGAAAAGGCAAAAAGCGTCAGATATTTGACGCCCGCCTCGCCAGCGGCACGCACCGATTCCCGAACCGCCTCCACGCCTTTGCTGTGACCGATCGTACGGGGAAGCCCACGCTTGTTTGCCCAGCGGCCGTTGCCATCCATGATGATCGCAACGTGTTGAGGAATGATCGCAAGTTCGGGATTCGCCATATTTGATGCGGGTCCTTTAGCGGCCAAGATCAGGCTCAAGAGACGCCTGCGCTAGACCTGCATGATTTCCTTTTCTTTGTCGGCAAGCAAGCGGTCGACTTCGGAAATCGTATCGTCCGTCATCTTCTGCACCTTTTCCGACTGCGACCGGCTGTCGTCCTGACCGATTACGCCGTCCTTTTCGGCCTTTTTCAGGCCGTCCATCCCGTCACGCCGTACGTGGCGGATCGCGACCTTGGCTTTTTCGGCATAATCATGCGCGACCTTGACCAGCGACTTACGGCGCTCTTCGTTGAGTTCCGGAAGCGGAATGCGCAGATTCTGCCCGTCGACGATCGGGTTGAGACCGAGATGCGATTCGCGGATCGCGCGATCGACGGCGTTGACCATGGACTTGTCCCAGATAGACACGCCCAGCATTCGCGGCTCCGGAACGGTGATGTTGGCCACCTGGTTGAGCGGCACGCGCGAGCCATAGGCTTCGACCGTCACCGGATCGAGAATGTTGGCCGAGGCCCGGCCGGTCCTGAGCGATGCGATATCGCTCTTGAAAGCGGCAATGGCGCCGTCCATCCGGCGCTTGATGTCGTTGAGATCAACTGCTCCACTCATCCGTCTACTCCCGTATCATTATCTGGCGGCCTTCAGCGCCGCGCCTCAGTTGTCCGTTACGATGGTCTTGCGGCCGCCGCCGGTCAAGATTTGAGCGAAACCGCCCTTCTCGTGGATCGAGAACACGATGATCGGGATGGAGTTTTCGCGGGCAAGCGCGACCGCCGCCACGTCCATCACCGCCAATCCCTTGCCGAGCACCTCGCCATGGGTCAATGTCTCGAAACGCGTCGCGGCCGGATCCTTTTTCGGATCGGCCGAATAGATGCCGTCGACCTGCGTGCCTTTGAAGATGGCCTCGGCGCCGATTTCCGCGGCGCGCAGCGCCGCAGCCGAATCGGTGGTGAAAAAGGGGTTTCCCGTGCCGCCGGCGAAGATGACCACCCTGCCCTGGGCCATGTGGTGCACGGCGCGCCGCTGCGAAAAGCTCTCGCAGATTTCCGGCATCGAGATCGCCGACAGGACAACGGTTTCGACATCCAGCTTGCGAAGGGACGTGGCCAGCGCAAGAGCGTTGATGATCGTCGCCAGCATGCCCATGTGGTCGCCGGTCACCCGGTCGCCCCCCTTGGACGCCACGGCAACGCCCCGAAAGATATTGCCGCCGCCGACGACCACACCGACCTCTACGCCCATGGCGCAGGCTTCGGCGATATCCGAAGCGATGCGGTCGGCGACATTAACGTCGATCCCGAACCCTTGGCTGCCCATCAGGGCTTCTCCGGAGGCCTTGAGCAATACGCGCTTATAGATTGGCTTGGGCGACATGAAGGCTCCTTGAAATGAAAACTGCCTGCGGAGAACACAAACGGCTTGCGGATACACGAAGGGCACCGGCTTGTCACCCGGTGCCCTTCCGTTTTTAATCGCTTTAGAGACGGCCGCTCATCTTTTCACCGAATTGACGAGCGACCCTATCTCCTTGTTTTCCCGATGCTCCGGCAGGCCGCAAAGGCGCTCCCGAGGTCTATCGGCGGATATCAGCCCTTGGCGACTGCCGCGACTTCCGCCGCGAAATCCGTCTCTTCCTTTTCGACGCCTTCGCCGAGCAGCAAGCGGGCCATGCCGGTTACTTCGATCGGAGCGCCGACTTCCTTTTCGGCAGCCTTCACGGCGGCGCCGACGGTGAGGTCAGGATTGATGACGAAAGCCTGCGAAAGAAGAGCAACTTCTTCGAAGAACTTGCGCATGCGGCCTTCGACCATCTTCTCGATGATGTTGTCCGGCTTGCCGGAGGCGCGGGACTGCTCGATAAAGACGTTCCGTTCGCGCTCGGCTACAGCGGCATCGACTTCTTCCGGGCGAATTGCCAGCGGGTTGGTCGCAGCGATGTGCATGGCAACCTGACGGCCGATTGCGTTCAGCGCGTCCTTATTGCCGGTCGACTTCAAGGCCACCAGAACACCCAGCTTGCCGACGCGATCGGCAGCAGCATTGTGGATATAGGTCGCCACAACGCCGTCCTCGACGGAGAGCAGTGCCGAACGGCGCAGGCTCATGTTTTCGCCGATGGTAGCAACCGCGTCCTTGATGGTGTCGGTGACCGACTTGCCGGTCGCCGGAACGGTTGCCGCGCCGACGGCATCAACCGCGCCGTTGGTGCCGAGTGCTACATCGGCAACGCTGCGAACCATGGTCTGGAAGGCATCGTTGCGGGCCACGAAGTCGGTTTCGGAATTGATTTCGACGACGACTGCCTTGGTGCCGGCGCTGGCAACGCCGATCAGACCTTCGGCAGCGGTGCGGCCGGACTTCTTGTCGGCCTTTGCAATGCCCTTAGCGCGCAGCCAGTCGATCGCTGCTTCGATGTCGCCGTTGGTTTCAGCAAGCGCCTTCTTGCAGTCCATCATGCCTGCGCCAGACTTTTCGCGCAGTTCCTTGACCAATGCAGCGGTGATTTCAGCCATTTTCATGCCTCTTGTCGGTTTAAGTTGGGTATTGCCGGAAAACCATCGGCGACACCAAAGTTTTGGGACGAATGTACCCGGAAGTATGACAGCGTGATGAAGGACATCACGGCAGAGATTGTCTCAACGATTAGCGCAAGGCCGGCGGAGACCATCGTCTTGATCTTAAACGACTGAGGCCAGGGATAGCGGTATCTCTGGCCTCGGTCGAACTCGTACAGCAGAGCGGCAGTCACCGCTCCAGGCAAGCCTTAGGCTTCGGCTTCGCCTTCGAGCGCCGGCTCGATCGGAGCTTCAGCGGATGCGCCGATGTCACGGCCCGAGGCGCCCTGCTGACGGGCGATACCGTCGATGGCGGCGCGAGCGATCAGGTCGCAATAAAGAGCGACGGCACGCGAAGCGTCGTCATTGCCCGGGATCGGATAGTCGATGAGGTCCGGATCGCAGTTGGAGTCGATGATGGCGACGACCGGGATGCCCAGGCGCTTCGCTTCGTCGATGGCGATCTTTTCCTTGTTGGTGTCGATGATGAACATCAGATCCGGAACGCCGCCCATGTCGCGGATACCGCCGAGAGCCTTTTCCAGCTTCTCGCGTTCGCGCTCGAGGTTCAGGCGCTCCTTCTTGGTGAAGCCCGAAGCTTCCGAACCGAGGATCTCGTCGAGCTTGCGCAGACGCTGGATCGAGTTCGAAATGGTCTTCCAGTTCGTCATCATGCCGCCGAGCCAGCGGGAATTGACGTAATACTGAGCCGAACGCTTGGCGGAATCAGCGATGAGTTCCGAAGCCTGGCGCTTGGTGCCGACGAACAGGACGCGGCCGCCGCGAGCGACGGTGTCGGACACGACCTGCAGGGCGCGCGACAGCATCGGAACGGTCTGAGCCAGGTCGATGATATGGATATTGTTGCGATCGCCGAAAATATACGGCTTCATCTTCGGGTTCCAGCGATGGGTCTGGTGGCCGAAGTGAACACCAGCTTCCAGAAGCTGGCGCATGCTGAAATCAGGCAATGCCATGCCTTTTTCTCCTTTTCCGGTTGAACCTCCGCAAGGCGAACAGCAAACCCTTCGGGAATGCCACCGGCGGAAAAGCCCGGATTTCTCCCGGACGATCCCATGCCTTACGTGTGGAATGCCGGTGCCCATACATGCGATTTGGCGCAAAAGCAAGGGTATCGGCAAAAAAGTCTCGGATCATCGTCGAGCCGGGCCCTAACGGTAAGATCAGATCACTTTGCCGGCGCCGGGCACGGATCCTGCTGTTTCAGAAGCTCCAACCGGGTGAGGCTGCCCGACAGGACGAAGTCGCCATAATCCATGGTCAGATCGCGGGTGACGCCGTTTTCATAGAGCTTGAACGACATATTGTAGACGGGTGTCGGATCGCCCTGGGCCGTTTCGTTGAAATAGGCGATCGTCACCGGCCAGAACGGCGCCCGGGAAAATTCGCCGGCTTTGTCGGCGTCGACATCGCCTTTTTCCGGCTCCTGCTGCTTGCCGATGACGGTCGTCGTGAGCAGCGCCTGGTCGCCGTCCTCGGAACCGTCGAAGACGCGCGCTTCGAAGAAATTCTTGCCGTCCTTGGCATTCTGGATGACGTCAAGCATATGGCCGGTCGGAAAGACGCTCGCCGGCAGATCAACTTCGCGGCCGTCCGGCTGGGTGATTTCCACCTTCACGCCGTTTTCCGCCACGCTCGCCTCACCACTGATCTGTTTGTCGAGCTGCTCGTCGGTGAAGGACTTGGTCTCGAAATGGAACTGGCGGGCGGCCATGTCCTCGAAAGTCGTGGTCTGCTGGTCGCTGAGCCGCGTCTCCTCTCCCGTATTGATCTTTGTGACGAGCCGGAAGTTGGTCGAGAAACCGGTACAGGGCGAGCCGGTGAACTCGTAGACCATGCGCCCGACCATGCCTTCGATGCCGGAGCGTTCCGAGGCGTCCTTGAGCTTCAGGTCGTAAATTGCGCGATGCGGCACCAATGCGCGGGAGGCGCTATCGGTGTTGGCGTCCGCGGAAGCGCAAGCCACAAGGCTGACGCCGCCGGCAAGGATCACCCTTAGGCTTATGCGCAACATTCACAATCTCCTGTTGGACTCAGTCCGGGTGTTATAAGAACGCCATGGGTTGAGGTTATGGCCTTGATGCAAGATTTTTGAAGAATTTACAACAAAACGGGAGTCGAAAATGACCGAAGCCATCGAAGGCCGTTTGAAGGAACTGGGAATCACTCTCCCCGTAGCCGCGGCGCCTGCGGCCAATTATGTGCCTTATACGATCAGCGGAAATACGCTTTATCTTTCAGGCCAACTGCCCATCGAAGGCGGCAAAGTGGCGGTGACCGGTCTCGTCGGCCGCGACGTGGACGTGCCGGCTGCACAGCGGGCCGCCGAACTCTGCGCCATCAACATCCTCGCCCAGGCGAAGGCGGCCCTCGGGGGCGACCTCGGCAAAATCCGCCGCGTTCTCAAGCTCAACGGTTTCATCGCCTCGACACCGGATTTCGTGGAACAGCATCTCGTCATGAACGGCGCTTCCAACCTCATCGCCAATGTTCTCGGTGAAGCAGGCAAACATGCCCGCGCCGCCGTCGGCATGGCCGCCTTGCCGCTGAATGCCTCCGTCGAAGTCGACGCCATCATCGAGATCGAAGCATGAGCGCCGTTTCCTGGATCAAGAACCTTCCCGTCGCCCATCGCGGCTATCATGACATGAACCAGCAGATCTGGGAGAATACGCTTTCGGCCTTCGAACGCGCCGCCGAAGCCGGTTTCGCAATCGAATGCGACGTTCAGCTCGCCGCGGACAGCGTGCCGGTGATCTTTCACGACCACGACCTGGAACGCCTCTGCGGCATCAAAGGCGATGTGCGGGAACGGACATCGGCCGAGCTAGGAATGCTTGCCGTCGGCGGCACGAAGGACAAAATTCCGACGCTGAAGCAGATGCTCGACCTGGTGGCCGGACGGGTGCCGCTGGTCATCGAGATCAAGGGGCGCGTGGGTGAAGGCGAAGACGACGGGTTTGCAGAAGCGGTGCTGGAGGTGCTGGAAGACTACCAGGGAAAGGTCGCTCTGATGAGCTTCGACCACCACATCCTGCGTGATCTGAAAAGGGCCGGCTCACCTTATCCGCTCGGCCTCACTGCCGAAGGCAGCAAGCCGGGGGAATTTTTCGCGCATGACGAGGCGATGCAACTCGGCCTGGATTTCATTTCCTACCGCTATTCCCATCTGCCGAACACGTTCATCACCGCCCAGAGACAAACAGGAATTCCCGTCATCACCTGGACCGTAAGGGATGTAAACGGCCGCGAACATACCTATAAATACGCAGACCAAATGACGTTTGAAGGTTTTGATCCGCGGGAGGCTCCCGCCGCTTAAATTTGAGAATATGACCGGCAATCTCACCATCCGCATCGAAAAATCCTTCTGCGCGATCAGCCCACAAAGCTGGTCGCGCCTTTCAGGCGCTTCGAAAGCTCCGACCTCGGACACCCCCTATAATCCCTTCCTGTCGCATGCCTTTCTCTCGTCGCTGGAGGAATCCGGGTCAGCCACCGCCCGGACCGGCTGGCACGGTCACCACCTGCTCCTTGAGGACGACCGCGGCGCTCTGATCGGCGCGGTTCCGGGATATCTCAAAAGCCACAGCCAGGGCGAATATGTCTTCGATCACGGTTGGGCGGACGCATTCGAACGGGCCGGCGGGCGATATTATCCGAAGCTGCAGTGCGCGGTACCCTTTACCCCGGCGACCGGGCCGCGACTGCTCGTCGCCGAAAGCTATGACAAGGATACGACGGAGCTGACGCTTGCAGCCGGTCTTCAAGAGGTGACACGTCAGCTCGGAGTTTCGTCCGCGCATGTCACGTTCATTCCGGAAGACCAGCTTGCCGCCTTTGAGGACGCTGACTACCTGCACCGGACGGACAAGCAATTCCACTTCATCAACGAAGGTTATGCCGATCACGAGGCCTTCCTGGAAACGCTCGCGTCGCGCAAACGCAAGGCACTGAGGAAAGAGCGGCGTGCGGCATTGGACAACGGCATTTCGATCGACTGGCTGACCGGGCGAGATCTCACCGAGGAGATCTGGGACCAGTTCTTCAACTTCTATATGGACACGGGAAGCCGCAAATGGGGACGCCCGTACCTGACCCGCTCATTCTATTCCCTGGTCGGCGAGCGCATGCGCGATGACATCCTGCTGGTGATGGCCAAGCGCGAGGGCAAATATATCGCCGGCGCGATCAACTTCATCGGCGGGGACGCACTCTACGGACGGCATTGGGGCTGCATCGAAGACCATCCCTTCCTGCATTTCGAGGTCTGTTACCACCAGGCGATCGACTTTGCGCTCGCCAAGGGCCTCAAACGGGTCGAGGCCGGCGCGCAGGGAGAACACAAGCTGGCACGCGGATATCTGCCTGTCACCACTCATTCCATGCACTATATCGCCCATCCAGGGCTTCGCCGCGCGGTTGCCGATTATCTGGAACGGGAGCGGCAGGACGTGGAATACATGAACGAGTATCTGTCCGAGCACAGCCCGTTCCGCAAGGGCGAGCGCCAGCATGAAGATTGACGAGAACTCAAGGAGAGGATTCAGGATGAGCGGCCAGATCTACGACACCAACAACATCTTCGCAAAGATCCTGCGTGGCGAGATCCCTTGTCACCGGATTTATGAGGATGACGATACACTGGCGTTCATGGATGTCATGCCGCAGTCGCCCGGTCACCTGCTGGTGATCCCGAAAGCGCCGTCCCGCAACATTCTCGATGCCGATCCGGCGGTGCTTTCGAAGCTGATACCGGTCGTTCAGAAGCTTGCCAAAGCCGCGAAGGAGGCTTTCGAGGCGGACGGCATCACGGTGATCCAGTTTAACGAACCGGCATCCGGCCAGACGGTCTACCACCTGCACTTCCACGTCATACCGCGCTACGAAGGGCTGGCGCTGAAGCCTCATTCGGGCAAGATGGAGGACAATGAGGTGCTTGCTGCCAATGCCGAAAAGATCATCGGCGAGCTCGGCAACTAACGGTCTCCAAAGCCGGTCCACCAGAGGCCGGCGATCAGGAGCGCCATCGGCACCGCGACACCGACCGCAACCTTGCGTCCGGTCGCCAGAAAGACGGCAAAACCGATGCCGGCAGCGCCCAGCCGAAGCCAGAGCGGCGATTCCGCCAGCGTGCCGTTCGGAAAGACGATCAGCTTCGCCGTAACGGCCATCACGAGCGATGTCGCCACCGCCCTTACCCAATAAAGCGCCTCGGACTCCTCGTTCAACCGATTGCCGGCGACGACGCCGAGCCAGCGCCAGACGTCCGTTGCAAGGAAACCGGCAACAAAGATAACGATAAAGGTCCAGTACTCGTCGATCATCGTGAACCTGCCTTCGTGCCGCGCCTTTTCTTCCGCCTCCACCTATCGATGAGGTAGGCGGCAGTCCCTCCTCCGATTCCGGCATACAGTACGTCGAATTCAGGTGTGA
Source organism: Neorhizobium sp. S3-V5DH (assembly GCF_004343065.1). Classification (NCBI taxonomy): domain Bacteria; kingdom Pseudomonadati; phylum Pseudomonadota; class Alphaproteobacteria; order Hyphomicrobiales; family Rhizobiaceae; genus Neorhizobium; species Neorhizobium sp. S3-V5DH. The sequence goes on along the minus strand of NZ_SMCL01000022.1, from coordinate 16,650 downwards.
CCAGCGCAAGAAGCGGTCCGAGAACCACGCCCATGACGAAGGCCAGTTTTACCACAGGCTGGCTTGCGCTCGCCCAGATCGACGCGTTGAAATAGACCGGCGTCAGAAAGAAAAGCACGCCAGCGATCAGCGGCGGGAAGCTTGCAGCAATTCCGTAGAAAATCGCGACCACCAGTGTGCCGCTCGTCGTCAGGGTGACGCCAAAGCCTGCGAAATAGACTGCACGATGCTCGCGTGGCACGTTGCGCAACGTCGTGATCGCAAAGACCCACGCCGTGATCGCGACGAAATGCGACAGGATCAGAAGGAGCCATGTCGGCGTCCGCTTCGTCCGCATCTCCGGGATGACCGAGGCCACCATCGGCATCATCCGGATCGAGGACAGTGTGACCGCGAGAAAGCAGGCGGCTATATTGGCGCCGCTGGCCATGGTGCCGACCAAAATCACCTGTGCCGGAAGCGCCCAGATCGCGAACGACATGAAAACCGCCTCTGCGCGCGTCAAGCCGGATTCAAGTGCGAAGGCGCTGAACCCGACGATCGAAGTCATGAGGATCAGCGCCGGCAGCGAAAACATGCCCCGCATGCCGGTCAGGAACCAAGACAAGGCGCTGCGGTCGTCGCTATCTGGAGACATCGGCATTCCGGCGGTATCGGAGAGACTCACAAAAAAGACGATGCCGGGGCAAGCCCGGCATCGCAATGGCTAGATCTAAGAGCCTTATTTACTCTTCGGCACGCGCGGCACCGTCGAGCCCTTGCGCGCAGGCGCCTTGTGAGCACCCGGCGGCGTGGTCTCGGCGATCACGTCGGCATCGACCATGGCACGCGCCTTTGCGGAACCGCCATCCTTGTCCTTCGGCGCCGACTTCTTCGGTGCCTTGGGCTTCGAGACCTTCGCTTCGGTCTCTTCGACGGCCTCTTCCACCTCTGCCTCAGGCTTCGGCTTCACAGGCGTCGCCTCCGGAATGGCATCCAGGACAAGCTTGTCCTTGCCGTCCTCGCCCTTGCCGACCGTGACGTTCACCACACCACCCTTGCGCAGCTTGCCGAACAGGATCTCGTTTGCAAGCGGCTTCTTGATGTGTTCTTGGATGACCCGCGACAACGGGCGTGCGCCCATTCTCTCGTCGTATCCCTTGTCTGCCAGCCAGGCGATGGCATCCTGATGCAGGTCGAACGTGACGTTGCGTTCGGAAAGCTGCGTTTCGAGCTGCATGACGAACTTCTGTACGACTTGATGGATGACCTCCGTCGGCAGCGGCGCGAACGGGATGACGGCATCGAGACGATTGCGGAATTCGGGTGTGAACAGGCGATTCAGCGCCTCCTCATCCTCACCGGTGCGTTTCGACGAACCGAAGCCGATCGCGGCCTTGGCCATTTCCGATGCGCCCGCATTGGTCGTCATGATCAGGATGACGTTGCGGAAATCGATCTTCTTGCCGTTATGGTCGGTCAGCGAACCGTGGTCCATGACCTGCAGCAGGATATTATAGATATCCGGATGCGCCTTCTCGATCTCGTCGAGCAGGACGACGCTGTGCGGATGCTGGTCGACGCTGTCGGTCAGGAGACCGCCCTGGTCAAAGCCGACATAGCCGGGAGGTGCGCCGAGCAGCCGCGAGACCGTATGGCGTTCCATATATTCGGACATGTCGAACCGCAGCAGCTCAACACCGAGCGATGAAGCGAGCTGCTTGGCCACTTCCGTCTTGCCGACGCCCGTCGGGCCGGAGAAGACGTAAGAGCCAATCGGCTTGTTCGGCTCGCGAAGGCCTGCACGGGCGAGCTTGATCGCCGTCGAAAGGGCCTCGATCGCCGCGTCCTGTCCGTAGACAACCGAACGCAGTTCCTTCTCAAGGTTGGCGAGAACCATCTCGTCATCCTTCGACACGGTTTTTGCCGGAATCCGCGCCATCGTAGCGATCGTGGCTTCGATCTCCTTCTCGGTGATCAGCTTGCGGCGTTTGGAGGCTGGCAGAAGCATCTGAGCCGCCCCGGTCTCATCGATCACATCGATCGCCTTGTCCGGCAGCTTGCGGTCGGAGATGTAGCGCGCCGATAGTTCCACGGCGGACTTGATCGCCTCGTTGGTGTAACGCAGCTTGTGATAATCCTCGAAATAAGGCTTCAGGCCCTTCATGATCTCGATCGCATCATCGATCGAGGGCTCGTTGACGTCGATCTTCTGGAAGCGACGAACCAGAGCCCGGTCCTTTTCGAAGAACTGGCGGTATTCCTTATAGGTGGTAGATCCGATGCAGCGGATCGCACCCGAAGAAAGCGCGGGCTTCAGGAGGTTGGAGGCATCCATCGCGCCGCCGGACGTGGCGCCGGCGCCGATGACGGTGTGGATCTCGTCGATGAAGAGAACCGCGCCCGGATAATCCTCAAGCTCCTTGACGACCTGCTTCAGCCGCTCCTCGAAATCGCCGCGATAACGGGTGCCGGCGAGCAGCGTGCCCATGTCGAGCGAAAAGATGGTGGCATCTGCAAGCGCTTCAGGCACCTTTCCTTCGATGATCCGCTTTGCAAGGCCTTCGGCGATTGCCGTCTTGCCGACGCCCGGATCGCCCACGTAGAGCGGGTTGTTCTTGGAGCGGCGGCACAGGACCTGGATCGTCCGGTTGACCTCGGCGTTACGGCCGATGAGAGGATCGATGCGGCCCTCGCGGGCTTTTTCGTTCAGATTGACGCAATAGGCCTTTAAGGCATCCTGCGGCTTCTTGGCCGAACCCTCTTCCTGGTCGCGCGCAGGCTTGGCGTCGGATTCGCTTTCCTCGGCACCGCGCGGCGTGCGGGTCTGGGAGGAACCCGGACGCTTGCCGATACCGTGAGAAATATAGTTGACCGCATCGTAGCGGGTCATTTCCTGCTCCTGCAGGAAGAAAGCAGCATGGCTTTCCCGTTCTGCAAAGATCGCGACGAGAACGTTTGCTCCGGTCACCTCTTCGCGACCCGAGGACTGCACATGAATGACGGCGCGTTGAATGACGCGCTGGAAGCCGGAGGTCGGCTTCGAATCCTCGTCGTAACCGGTGACGAGATTGGCAAGCTCGTTATCAACATAATCCATAACGGTCTTGCGAAGAGCTTCCAAATTGACGTTACAAGCGCCCATAACCGCCGCCGCATCGGCATCGTCTATCAATGCCAGAAGCAGGTGTTCGAGCGTGGCATATTCGTGATGCCGCTCGTTCGCGAAGGTCAGTGCCTGATGCAGCGCCTTTTCAAGACTAGGCGAAAATGTTGGCACGTCGGGTTCCTCACTTCTTTTCCATGACACATTGCAGCGGATGCTGGTGTTGCCGGGCGAAGTCCATAACCTGGGACACTTTGGTTTCCGCTACTTCGTATGTAAATATTCCGCATTCGCCCACCCCGTGATTGTGGACATGGAGCATGATGCGCGTCGCGGCTTCCCGATCCTTCTGAAAGAAACGCTCCAGAATGTGAATGACGAATTCCATGGGAGTGTAGTCGTCATTCAGCAGGAGGACACGATAAAGGTTGGGCCGTTTGGTTTTAGGTTTCGTGCGTGTGATGACCGAGGTCCCGCGGCCCGCGTTATCTCCGTCTCCACCTTTTTCTCGTTGCATAAAGATCGGCAGTGCGATCATCTTCATTCATTCCCCAGGAATCCGGCGGCGGTTCAGTGAAGGGCCGATCAGCCGAACTTCAGTCTTCCTAACGTAGTTCACTGAGTAACGATTTTAAGCCCCCTTTGCGCCCACGCAATCACTATTCCGCTAGAGAGGCCGTGAAGATGCGGAAAAACGGGGTTTTCCGCTCGCGGTCGGAATCAAAAAAGGCCGGCAACGCGAAACGCCGCCGGCCTTCGATCATAAAGGCGTCGTTAAAAGGGCCTTGCCCGTCGTCAGGCCGCGTTTGCGGTGGCGACGGCGGTCGATTTGGCAACCGGAGCCTCGTAGGGCTTATAGGCCAATTTCGCGAGGTCCGCATACATGTCGCTCATCTTGGTCGCCTCGACGATGAAGCCATCGTAGGTCGACTTGATGTACTTTGTCTGGAGTTCGTAGGCCGCCTCGATGCTGCGCACCGACCTGAACGCCTCCATGAAAGAAGTCATGTCCTGGAATGACTTGCGGGAATAGTCGTTCGCCTCGGTCGCGATCGCCTGGAACCCCCTGGCGACCTCGGTATAGCTTTTCAGCACACCGTCCATCGCTTCCTTGCTCTTCTTGCTGGCTTCATCGAAGTTGAACATAGTCTGATCCCTTGTTCTATTCGGAGAAGCTCATACAACCGGCCTACCCGGCAAAAGTCAAGGCTGATTTGTGCAATGCAAAATAACCGACAGCCATACCTTGGTCTAGGTCGGAGCGAAAACTGATTCGATGCGATGATTTAGCAGAAATAGCTCATGTGCAGAAAAAGGGCTCTCGGTGCGGCGGCAGGTGTTTCCCTCCGCGGTTGCAATAGCCCTGAATCAAGAAGCAGACCAGAAAGCCTCCCTTAAAGGCAGGCGATCAGAGATCGACGTCGAGAATCGCCATCGAGAAGTTGTAAGAACGGTCGCCGTCCTCATCGTCTACATACACGACGCCCAGGAATTCCTCGCCCAGATAGACCTCGGCCGAATCATTCTTGCGCGGACGCGCCTTGACGACCGCCTGCGGATTGATCACGCGCTTAAAATAGGCGTCGAGCTTCTTGATTTCGTCCGGTTTCACCATTCTCTCCGTCAGCGATTCAAGTTGCGGCGCTTTTGACATGGGACAAAGGCGAAAGTAAAGCGGCCAGAACGTGTGGCCGCTCTTTCTGCTGTCGAGCAAGACGCTGGAACTCTTCAGATGTCGGCGCCCAGGAGCTGATCCATCAGGCGGGCCGGTTCGGAACACCCCGCTTCCCCGACCACCTTGGCCGGAACGCCGGCAACGGTGGACTTCGGCGGAACGGCCTTCAAGACCACCGAACCCGCAGCGACACGCGAGCAGGAGCCCACCTCGATATTGCCGAGGATCTTTGCCCCTGCTCCGATCAGCACGCCATTGCCGATCTTCGGGTGACGGTCTGCACCTTCCTTGCCGGTGCCGCCAAGCGTGACGCCATGGAGGATCGACACGTTATCACCGATCACGGCAGTCTCGCCCACCACGAGGCCCGTCGCATGGTCCAGGAATATGCCCTTGCCGATGCGGGCGGCCGGATTGATATCCGTCTGGAAGATGCTCGACGACCTGCTCTGCAGATAAAGCGCGAAATCCCGCCGACCGCGATCAAAGAGCCAGTGCGCCAACCGATGCGTCTGGATCGCATGGAAGCCCTTGAAATAAAGCACCGGCTCGAGGAACCGCAGGCAAGCGGGGTCGCGGTCATAGACGGCCTGAATGTCGACACGCAAGATTGCGCCCCATTCCGGCCAGTCTTCAAGCATTTCCATAAAAGTCTGACGCAGAAGCACAGCCTGCAGATCCGGGTGATCCAGGCGTTCGCAAATGCGGTGCACCACGCATTCTTCGAGAGAACGATGGTTCAGCACCGTGGAATAGAGAAAGGCAGCGAGCAGCGGATCCTGTTCGGCTGCCGTGCGCGCCTCTTCCCGCAGCGTATCCCAGATGGGATCCACCGTCGCGACCTGCTCCTTCTGGCGAGCTTCAGTTCTCGCGGCCATGGCCGTCTCCTCGTTCTATCGTCGGGCTCATTATATAGAATAACTTTACCGGAAGACCAACGGCCTCAAAATCGCATTCCGTTGATCGTTAGTATGAGGAAACCTGCGGCCTTTCCCCAGGCGGAGATCATTTCTCTGAAAGCTCTCCATAAAAATCGAGGACCGCTTTCTTGAAGACCCTATCGCCGACGGCGAGCATATGATCGCGGCCAGGAATGTCGAGAGCCACGGCATGCGGCATCAGGGCCGCCAGTTCCTGAGGCGACCCTGCAATATCGTCGGTAGTGCCCACTCCGATCAATGTCGGCGCGTCGATCTTGCCCATGTCGGCGCGCGAGACGAGGTCGCGTGAGCCGCGGATGCAGGCGGCAAGAGCTTCCCTGTTGCTTCTGGTCTGATCCGCGAAAGTGCGGAACGTGCGGCCGCGTGCATGGCTGACGTCATCGAGCGAAGGGGCAAGAAGGGCGTCGGCGATCGGGTCCCAATCCCCTACCCCGTCCGTCATGCCGATACCGAGACCACCGAGCACCAGCGAGCGGACCCGATGCGGATGGGCAAGCGCTGCGAAGACCGAGATCCGCGCGCCCATGGAATAACCAAACAGATGGGCTTCGGGAATGCGCAGGTGGTCGAGCAGCGCGATTGCGTCGTCCGCCATCACCCAGGGGCGATAGGCTTCCGGATCCATCGGCTTGTCGCTCGAACCGTGGCCACGGTTATCTATGGCAATCACTCGATAGCCTGCATCCCCCAGCGTCTTCAGCCAGCCCGGATGGACCCAATTGACCAGCGCGCTGGAGGCAAACCCATGAATGAGCAGGACCGGATCGCCCGAAGGATCACCCTCGTCGAAATAGGCGAGCTTCAGCCCGTTGTGGTGGAAAGAGGAAAAGGCTGGAGCATTGAGGTTCATCGAGGCATCCTTTTTTGGCGGAACATAGGCGATCCGCTCCGCGCTTTGAAGCCATGCATCAGGTGAAATCAGAAAGCCTGCGGCGGTTTTCCCACTACACATTTGGGATCGGGAACGATATTGTCCGCCGCAAATCAGACGCGCCTTCTGTTACGCATGGAGACTATCATGGCCGGGCACAGCATTCCCCATTTCCAGAACGACGGCGGACATCGCTTGGTCCAGATCGGCGTAAAGGAATTCATGTGCACCGGCGCATCCGTGCCGTTCGATCATCCGCATATCTTCATCGACATGGGCGACGACAACGAGAAAGTCTGCTCCTATTGCTCGACACTCTATCGCTATAACCCGTCGCTGAAGCCCGAACAGACGGATCCGCCCGGTTGCGTCTTCCACGTCAAGGCCGCCTGAGGCGCCGGCCCCGGGGATGCCAATCGAAAGGGTAGCAATCATCGGCGCCGGCGTGGCCGGGCTGACCGCTGCGCTGTCCTTCGCCCGCCACGGCATAGCCAGTGACATTTTCGAAGAAGCGTCCGAGCTGGTGGAAGTCGGCGCGGGGCTGCAGATTTCGCCGAATGCGTCCCGGGTTCTCGCCAGACTTGGCGTGCTTGCCTCGCTTGAAGCAATCTGGGCCGAACCGGAGCGGATCGCGCTGGTATCGGGGACCTCGCTGAGGCCCCTGGCACATGTCCCCGTCGGCCGTTTTGCCCGCGAACGTTGGAGGGCGCCCTACGGCGTTCTCCATCGGGCAACGCTGCAGAAAGCCCTGCTTGCGGCGGTCGAACGAAACCCGCTCTGCACGCTCCATCTCGATGCGCCGGTCCGGGATGACGTCCATCGGGCATTGGCGGCGATGACGGACCGAGACTACCCGTTGATCGTCGGCGCGGACGGGGTCTGGTCCAATCTTCGCGCTGCTATTCCCGGCGCTCCGGAGCCGGATTTTTCGGGCAACATCGCTTGGCGTTTCACCATTGCCCGCAGCGACGTACCCACGTGGCTGACCCCCAATCAGGTTACCGCCTTTCTCGGGCCTTCCACGCATCTCGTCGCCTATCCGCTGAAGGAGATGGACGGCTTCAACATCGTCGCGATTGCCTCGGGCGTGACACCTGGCGAAACATGGGACGCGGAGGCAAGCGAGGCCCAGAGGCACATGCTGACGTCGCAATTTTCCCGTTGGAACCGACGTATCGCCGGCCTGCTGAACCGGGCTCCAAGTCCCACATTCTGGCCGCTCTACGAGGTCAGCGCTGGACGCTGGCACAACGGAAGGGACAAGGTGCTGATCGGCGATGCGGCACATGCGATGATGCCGTTTGCGGCACAAGGCGCGGCCATGGCGATCGAGGATGCATTCGTGCTCGCAAATCGCGTCGCGGGCACCCTTACCCTCAGCGAGGCACTGGCGGCGTTTGAGGGCGTGCGGAGGGAACGGGCTGCGAAGGTTCGCGCCCGCGGCCTGTTCAACCGCTTCGCCTATCATGCCCGCGGCCCTATCCGGCTCGGACGGGACATTGTCCTGTCCCTGCGTCCGCCGCAATCGCTCGCGGCGGATCTTGACTGGCTTTACGGCTTCACGGCCGAATGATCAGACGGCTGCGGCGGCTGCGAAACCGGCCTCCAGGTCTTTTTTCAGATCCGCAACGTCTTCAAGCCCGATCTGCAGGCGGATCACCGGGCCTTCCGGCGGCGCCGTTCGGATGGTGCGATCGGAGAGATTGACCGCGACGGCGAGGCTTTCGTAACCACCCCAGGAATAACCGAGACCGAAGAAGGAAAGCGCATCCAGGAAGGCATGCGCCTTCGCCTTGGCCTTATCGGTTTCCGCCTTCAGAACGAAGGAAAAGACGCCGCTCGCGCCCTTGAAGTCACGCTTCCATATGTCATGTCCCGGGAAACTCGGCAAAGCCGGATGCAGGACACGGAAGACATCATCGCGAGTCTCCAGCCATCTTGCGATGTCGAGAGCGCTTTTCTGATGATGTTCGAGGCGGATGCCCATGGTGCGCAGACCGCGCAGGATCATGTAGGAATCATCCGGCGCCCCGCAGATGCCGAGGGTTATGCGTGCCTCTTCAAGCTTCGGCCAGTGTTTGGCATTCGCGGAAACCGAGCCCATGATGATGTCCGAATGTCCGGACGGGTATTTGGTCGTCGCGTGGATGGATACGTCGACCCCGAAATCCAGGGGGCGAAAAAAGAGCGGGGTCGCCCAGGTATTGTCCATGGTGACAACGCAATGATGCTTGTGCGCAGCATCCGCGATTGCCCGGATATCCTGCATCTCGAAGGTATTTGAACCAGGTGCCTCTGTGTGGACCAGTCTCGTGTTGGGCTTGATCAACGCCTCGATGCCGGCGCCGATTTCCGGGTCGTAATATTCGATCTCCACGCCCAGCCGCGTCAGCATCATGTTGCAGAAATTGCGGCATGGCGTGTAGACCGAATCGACGATCAGAGCATGGTCACCGGCAGAAAGATAAGCCAGGAACGGCACCGAGATTGCGGCCAGACCCGACGGGACGAGAATGGTGCCTGCCGACCCCTCCAGTTCGTCAAGAGCCTCGCAGAGGGCATCGGTCGTCGGTGTCCCGCGGGTCCCGTAAGTATATTTTTGAGAGCGCTTCTCCATGGTCGCGGAGTTCGGGAACAGGACCGTCGAGGCGTGCACAACGGGCGGATTGACGAAGCCATGGTATCCCAAGGGATCATGGCCCAGATGGGCGAGGCGCGTGTTGGCGCCAGCGCCGTTGAGCAGGGTTTCTTTCTTCTTCATATCCGGGAATGCTTTCGGTTGGCGATAGAGGCGCAGAGTTTTGCCGCCGGAACAATGCCCGGTCAACCCCGCCTTCGGGCCCCCAAACCGCCGGGTCAAGATTCTGGCGTTGGGGAGCGGCGCTTGCGTTTTGATCAAAGGCTGCTCAAACTTTGGGTATCTGATCGTTTAGCGGGCCGAGTTAACGAATTTACCTTATTTCGGTCGCAATTCGAAACTGCGACACTTGACCCTGCGTTGTTTTGCGAATGAGATAGGAAAGTCCGCACCGGGAGGTTGGCGGACGACCCGCCGTATTCGAAGGAATCGGGGAGCGGCGCGGTGTAACCAAATCACAAAGCCACAGATAAAAAGGTTGGGAAAATGAAAAAGACGCTTCTGTCAGCCGCTATTGGCGCAGCGGTCCTGGGGTTTGCCTCTGCTGCATCGGCTGCCACATTGGACAACGTGAAGGCCAAGGGTTTCGTCCAGTGCGGCGTCAACACCGGTCTTGCCGGTTTTGCCGCTCCGGATTCGGCTGGTAACTGGACTGGCTTCGACGTCGATTATTGCAAGGCTGTCGCAGCTGCGGTCTTCGGCGATGCCAGCAAGGTCAAGTACACGCCGACCACCGCGCAGAGCCGCTTCACCGCGCTCCAGTCCGGCGAAGTCGACCTTCTTGCCCGTAACACCACCTGGACCATCAGCCGCGACACCTCCCTCGGCTTGAACTTCCGCTACGTCAACTACTATGACGGCCAGGGCTTCATGATCCCGAAGAGCCTGAACGTGAAGTCGGCGCTTGAGCTCTCCGGCGCCGCTGTCTGCGTCCAGTCCGGCACCACGACGGAACTCAACCTTGCCGACTACTTCAAGTCCAACAATCTGCAGTACAACCCGGTTGTCTTCGAAAAGCTCGAAGAAGTGAACGCGGCCTATCAGGCAGGCCGTTGCGACGTCTACACGACCGACCAGTCGGGCCTCTACTCGCTGCGCCTGTCGCTTTCCAACCCGGACGACCACATCATTCTGCCGGAAATCATCTCCAAGGAGCCGCTCGGCCCGGCCGTCCGTCAGGGCGATGACCAGTGGTTCGACATCGTCACCTGGGCAGGTTACGCAATGGTGCAGGCCGAAGACTTCGGCATCACCCAGAAGAACCTCGAAGAGATGAAAAACTCGACCAACCCGGATATCCGTCGCTTCCTGGGCGTCGAAAAGGACACCAAGATCGGTACCGACCTCGGTCTCACCAATGAATGGGCCTACAATATCATCAAGAACGTCGGGAACTACGGCGAAGTGTTCGAACGCAACATCGGCGCAAACACACCTCTCAAGATCCAGCGCGGCCTGAACGCCCTGTGGTCGAAGGGTGGCTTGCAATACGCACCGCCGGTGCGCTAATCGCACATGCGAAATCGGGTAAGGCGGCAAAAGCTGCCTTACCCTCAATAACAAAAAATATAAAAAAGGCCTGAAACAGGCCGCAGGGGAAAAGGCCAGCATGACAGATCACGCTGTAATTGCGTCTACGGAGGCTCGTACGCTGAGGTCTTATGCGTATGACCCGAAGTTTCGCGGTATTTTCTACCAGGTACTCACTCTCCTTATCGTCCTGGTGGTCGGCTGGTGGATCTTCGATAACACCACCGAAAATCTTGCCCGTTCCGGAACGGCGTCCGGTTACGGCTTCCTGAGAGGTCGAGCCGGATTCGATATCGGCCAGTCGCTCATCGCCTATACGAGCGATTCCACGTATGGCCGCGCGATCGTTGTCGGCTTTCTGAACACGATGCTTGTGGCCATTCTCGGCATCTTCACGGCAACCGTCGTCGGCTTCATCATCGGTCTCGGTCGTCTGTCGCGGAATTGGCTCATTGCAAAGCTCTGCACGCTCTATGTCGAGATCTTTCGCAACATCCCGGTGCTGCTGATCATCTTCTTCTGGTACAAGGGAGTGCTGGATTCGCTGCCGCAGGTGCGGGATTCGATTGCGCTGCCCTTCAACATCTTTCTCAACAATCGCGGTCTCGCATTTCCGAATCCGATCTGGGGAGAAGGCGCCTGGCTGATCCCCGTCGCTTTCCTGGTCGGGGTCGTCGCGACCATCGTCGTCGCCAGGTGGGCCAGGCAGCGTCAGGCGGCGACCGGCAAGCAGTTCCATACGATCTGGACTGGCATCGGCCTCATCATCGGATTGCCGATCCTTGCATTTCTGATCATGGGCGCTCCGCTCACGTTCGATTCCCCGATCGCCGGCCGCTTCAACATGACAGGGGGCGCGCGCATCCTGCCGGAATTCGTCGCACTCTATGTGGCGCTTTCGCTTTATACGGCATCGTTCATCGCGGAAGTGATCAGGGCCGGCATCCGGGGCGTGGCCAAGGGACAGAGTGAGGCCGCCTTTGCGCTCGGTCTCCAGCCTTCGCATACGACACGGCTCGTCGTCGTGCCGCAGGCCATGCGCATCATCATTCCCCCGCTCACCAGCCAGTATCTCAACCTGACGAAGAATTCATCGCTCGGCGTTGCTATCGGCTTTCCCGAGCTCTTTTCCACGACCAGTACGACGCTCAACCAGACGGGCCAGGCAGTGGAGGCGATCTCCATCATGCTGACGGTCTATCTGGCGATCAGCATCGCGACATCGATCTTCATGAACTGGTTCAATGCCAAGATGGCGCTGGTGGAAAGATAAGCTCATGAATACCCAAAACCTCTCTTATGTCCGCAGCGACATGCTGAAGGCCCAGCCCGCCCCAATCAGTACCAGGACGGTCAGCGGCTGGGTCCGTACCAATCTTCTCGCCACTCCGAAGGACACCGTGCTGACGCTTTTGGCCGTCGTCCTGTTGATCTGGGCACTGCCCGGCATATTAGACTGGCTCTTCTTCAACGCCGTTTGGTCCGGTAGTGATCGCAGCGCCTGCACCACCGTCGCGCAGGGCGGCATACAGCCGGAGGGCTGGAAAGGCGCCTGCTGGGCATTTGTGGGCGACCGGTTCCAGCAGTTCATGTTCGGCCGGTATCCCTTGGACGAGCGCTGGCGGCCAATGCTCGTTGCCGCACTCTTCGTCGTGCTGCTCGTGCCTCTGCTGGTTCCCAAACTGCCGCGCAAGGGGCTTACCGCCCTCCTCTTCTTCGTCGTTTTTCCGGTTGTCGCCTTCTTCCTGCTGCATGGCGGCGTCTTCGGTCTTGAGGAAGTCGAGACCCCTCTCTGGGGCGGCCTGATGGTGACGCTCATCCTCTCCTTCGTCGGCATCGCCGTCTCTCTGCCCGTTGGCATCCTGCTTGCTCTCGGGCGCCGGTCGAAAATGCCTGTCATCCGGATGCTGTGCGTCGGCTTCATCGAAATCATCCGCGGTGTGCCGCTGATCAGCGTTCTCTTCATGGCGAACGTGATGCTGCCGCTCTTCCTGCCGACAGGCTGGACGATCGACAACTTTCTCCGTGCCTTGGTGGGGGTCGCGATCTTTGCGTCGGCCTATATGGCCGAAGTCATCCGCGGCGGTCTCCAGGCAATTCCCAAAGGCCAGACAGAAGGTTCCGAGTCCCTTGGCCTCAGCTATTGGCAGACGATGCGGCTGGTCATCCTGCCGCAGGCGATCAAGCTGGTTATCCCGGGCATCGTCAACACCTTCATCGGCCTCTTCAAGGATACCTCGCTCGTGTCGATCATCGGCATGTTCGATCTGCTCGGTATCGTGCGGCTCAACTTCACCGACACGACCTGGATCACGCCGGTGACGCCGATTACCGGACTCATCTTCGCAGGCTTCATCTTCTGGCTGTTCTGCTTCGGCATGTCGCGCTATTCCGCATTCATGGAACGGCACCTCGACACGAGCCACAAGCGCTAAACGCCGCAAAACGATAACAAAGGGGAAAAAAATGGCTGACGCCCAACCCAAGAAACTGACTGTCTCCGCTACCGACGTCGCCGTAGAGATCGTCGGTATGAACAAATGGTATGGCGACTTCCACGTGCTGCGCGATATCAACCTGAAGGTGATGAAGGGCGAGCGCATCGTCATCGCCGGGCCCTCCGGCTCCGGCAAATCGACGATGATCCGCTGCATCAACCGTCTTGAGGAGCATCAGGCCGGCACGATTATCGTCGATGGAATCGAGCTGACTAACGACCTGAAGAAGATCGACGAAGTGCGCCGAGAAGTCGGCATGGTGTTCCAGCACTTCAACCTCTTCCCGCATCTGACCATCCTGGAAAACTGCACGCTTGCGCCCATCTGGGTCCGTAAGATGCCGAAGAAACAGGCCGAAGAAATCGCGATGCATTACCTGAAGCGCGTGAAGATCCCGGAACAGGCCAACAAATATCCGGGCCAGCTTTCCGGCGGTCAGCAGCAGCGCGTGGCGATTGCCCGCTCGTTGTGCATGAAGCCGAAGATCATGCTGTTCGACGAACCGACCTCTGCGCTCGATCCTGAAATGGTCAAGGAAGTGCTGGATACGATGGTAAGCCTTGCCGAAGAAGGCATGACCATGCTCTGCGTCACCCATGAAATGGGCTTTGCCCGCCAAGTGGCCAATCGGGTCATCTTCATGGACCAGGGCCAGATCGTCGAACAGAACTCGCCTGCGGAATTCTTCGACAATCCGCAGCATGAGCGCACCAAGCTCTTCCTCAGCCAGATCCTGCATTGAGCAACGGGCAAACTGCGGTTTTCCAAGGGGCGCCAGACGCCCCTTTTCATTTTACCACCTGAAGAAATAGCGAGCCTTGATACTCGCCGCGGGTTCTGCGGAGTCCGATGAGCGGTCGATCGAGCCGCTCACCGTCATCCGCGTGCCGAGCTTCTTTTCCATGACCACCCCGGCAGTCACCGTCCTGAAGCCATCGCGGCCGGTAGCACGGCCGATCAGCGCGGTGCCGCTTGCGGCATGCGAAAGCCGCACCGACTGGCTGGCGTCGAGGCCCCGCCACTCGCCCGAAGCGCCGTCATAATGAACGCCGTAGCTGCTGCGCCTCTCGATATCGATCTGGGGCGTCGCAATTTCCTTGTCGTAATAGTTCATGGTGATCCCGGCGCTGCCTGTATTGCCGTCGAGATCGACACCGATGTCGCGACCAAACTGGCCCGCCGGGGTCTTGATTTTCTCGGCGGTAAAATTGCTCCAGAATCTGAGGGGCGTATCGACCGGTGCTCCGCTGCTTGTGGTATTGACGCCCATGGATATGCCAGCCTCGGTCTCGATCCGGGTGGGCAGTTTAAGGCCGAGCTTGACCGAATAGCTCGTATCGGAGGTTTTGGAAGGCTTCCAGATCAGCGGGTTGTCGTCCGCAAAACCCGGACCAGGTACAAAGACAGCCACAAAGACGCATACCGCTGCGGCATAGGACATCCTATTCATGCGATCCCCGCTAAAAGCGTAAAAACGATGCGAAGCGTGCGAGCAACCATCAGGCCGCCCGGACAAAAGTGATTTGAAGTGTATTGGAAGCGCGTCCGCGACCCTTGGGCCGGCGCTGCGCCAATTTGCTCTCCGCTCACCAAATCATGGCGGAGCCGACCTATCCGATGATACGAAACAATGCGGCTTTTCAGAATCCGCACTATGGCAAGAGTGGGATTTTGAAGATGCTGTTCTTCGGGCCAGCGCCTCCATTGAGCCCGACATTCGGATACATCCGGCAAGGACGTTCAAAACAGCTGGCGAACCGGCGCCTACGCCGTCATCCACCTGTCACATGACGATGCTGTGTTCATAATCGGACGCTGAATCGAAGCCTTACCGGAGCTGCGGCCAGAAACAGCGTTCGGGGCCATCGGGATCATAGTCATGGAATATTACTTCGCCTTCGCCGCAGCAGCCCTCCTGCTTGTCAACCTGATCAGCCTGGCCATAGCAATGTGGAGGTTGTCGCCCCGCGGCACACCGGCTCCCGGCATCTCCGATCGGCCGGCTGTTTCAATCGTCATCCCCGTCCGCGGCGTCGAAAACTTCACGGCATTGACCCTGGCGCGCGCCTTTGAGCTCGACTGGCCCCAACACGAGTTGATCTTCTGTGTTGCCGACGAGAGGGATCCGGTTGTCGGCAGGATCGAAGAAGCAATGGCTGCCCATCCCGAGATTGCTTCCCGCATTCTGGTGGGCGATGACCGCATAAGCGCCAATCCGAAGCTGAACAACTGCGTCAAGGGATGGCGGGCCGCCGAAAACGACTGGGTCATTCTCGCCGACTCCAATGTGCTCATGCCCGCCGACTACGTGGAGCATCTGATATCCGCCTGGAGGGATGATACCGGCCTGGTCTGCTCCACGCCGCTCGGCTCCCGGCCAGCCGGATTTTGGGCCGAGACCGAATGCGCCTTTCTCAATGGTCATCAGGCGCGCTGGCAATATGCCGGCGAGGCTCTCGGCTTCGGTTTTGCCCAGGGAAAAAGCATGCTCTGGTACAAGCCGATGCTCGATGCAGCAGGGGGAATCGAAGCGCTGGCCGCGGAAATCGCCGAGGACGCAGCTGCCACGAAGCTCGTCAACAGGCTGGGACGCAAGGTGCATCTCGTTTCCTCGCCGTTCGAGCAACCGCTCGGCCGGCGCGACCTTAGAGAAATCTGGGCGCGGCAGAGCCGCTGGGCAAGGCTTCGCCGTGTGACCTTCCCGATCTATTTTGCTCCCGAGATATTGCTCGGCGGCGTACCGCCGCTCACGCTGGGAGTTCTGGCCGCCCTGACCGCGGACATCAGCCCGGTCGCGCCGGCAGCAGCGATTCTCCTCATTACCTATCTTCCGGAGCTGGGCTTGGCATTTGCCAAAAACTGGCCCGTGTCATTTCGACTGTGCCTCGCCATGATCGTACGCGACCTTCTGATGCCTGCAATCTGGCTCAGAAGCTGGATCGGCGGATCGTTCGAATGGCGAGGCAATACGATGACAATCGGCACGGAGAGCAGCGAATTGAACGAGCCATCCGTGGCATGAGCCGCGGATGACGCTCATCCTACCGGGCGAGTGAGTTCTCTAATCAGGCTTATGTAGAGATTGATTGCGCGCTCGATCTCGCCAATGAGATCCTCGTTTGAGCCAGCTTCGGTCCAGAATCCGGTGTCCCGCAGCCACTCCTTATCCTCCCGCAAGCGAGCGATCGTTTCCTCGTGGCGTCTGATTCTCTCTTCAGGGACCATAGCGCTCTCCGTTATTGAAGAGACGATAGGGCCGAAGAACCGGCGGACAAGAGGTCGTCAGCCATGTCATAGGTACATTCTGTCACCCATGACTTCTCTATTCGGCGTGTTGAGGTCAAGCGCTTACGAGCGTCTCCGCCTCGTCGGAACATGACATCTTCCGCAGGTCCTCGCTTCTCTTCGGGAT
>NZ_SMCL01000021.1:0-99943 GCF_004343065.1 Neorhizobium sp. S3-V5DH | reverse complement strand
CTCGTCGCCGTCATGCGAAAGATGATCATCATCCTCAACGCAAGAATGCGGGAACACCACGCTAACGCGATTGACACCTAACACCGTTGCTTTTTTTGCTATACCAAACTTTGCGCCTGCTGATCTGCAGGCACTCGCCGTTCGAGATGATGCGTGGTCGCTGCTGCGTCCACTGATCTCGTTACTTCGGCAGCTTGTCGTCGACGCCCTCGACATAGAAGTTCATACCGAGCAACGTGCCGTCGTCAGCCTTTTCGCCCGCCTTGAGCCAAGGAGAACCATCCTGCTTGTTGATCGGCCCGGTGAACGGATGCAATTCGCCCGACTTGATCTTGGCTTCGGTCTCTTCTGCCATCGCCTTCACGTCGTCCGGCATGTTAGTGTAGGGCGCCATCGTCAGGATGCCGTCCTTAAGACCGTCCCAGATCTGCTCGGACTTCCACGTGCCGTCGAGCAGCGCCTGCGTGCGTTTGATGTAATAAGCGCCCCAGGTGTCGACGATCGCGGTCAGCTGCGTCTTCGGGCCTGCCGCGATCATGTCGGAGGCCTGTCCGAAAGCCAGGATACCGCGTTCGGCGGCAACCTGCATCGGAGCCGTCGTGTCGGTGTGCTGGGTCAGAATATCGACGCCTTGATCGATGAGCGCCTTGGCGGCATCGGCTTCCTTGCCTGGATCGAACCAGGTATTGGCCCAGACGACCTTCAGCTTGAAGTTCGGATTGACGGACTTCGCACCGAGTTCGAAGGCATTGATGCCCATAACCACTTCTGGGATCGGGAAGGAGGCAATATAGCCGGCCAGCCCCTTCTTCGACATTTTCGCGGCGATCTGGCCCTGGATGTAACGGCCTTCGTAGAAGCGCGAATTGTAGGTCGCGAGGTTCGCCGCAGCCTTGAAGCCGGTCGCATGCTCGAATTTCACATCGGGAAATTTCGCAGCGACCTTGACGGTCGCATCCATGAAGCCAAAGGAGGTCGTGAAGACAAGCGAGCAACCGGACCGCGCCATACGCTCGATGGCGCGCTCGGCATCCGGACCTTCCGGAACATTTTCGAGGAACGGAGTCTCGACCTTGGCGCCGAGCGCTTTGTCCAGTTGCTGGCGACCGAGGTCATGGGCCTGGGTCCAGCCGCCGTCCGTGCGCGAGCCGACGTAAATGAAACAGACCTTTTTCTTCTCCTGGGCCTGAGCGCCGGTCGAAAAGCCGCCGAGAAGGGCGGCCGAAGCGGCAAGGGCGATAATCAGTTTCTTCATTTCCTAACCTCTATTGGCTTAAAGACGGATGTTGTTCCACCGCGGTCACCGGTCGGGGACAAAGGGTTTCCCCAACGATGCCGGCGTATTGATGAGCGTCGTGCGACGATTATGCGAGATGATGATCAGCACGACAATAGTAGCCGCGTAAGGAAGCGCGGACAGGAATTGCGACGGGATGCCGATGCCGAAGGCCTGGGCATGCAGCTGGCCGATCGTGACCGCGCCGAAGAGGTAGCCACCTGCAAGCACGCGCCAGGGGCGCCAGGAGGCGAAGACCACAAGTGCCAGCGCGATCCAGCCCCGCCCGGCCGACATGTTCTCCACCCATTGCGGCGTGTAGACAAGTGAAAGCTGCGCGCCCGCGAGCCCGGCACATGCACCCCCAAACATGACAGCCAGATACCGGGTTCGGATGACATTGATGCCCAGTGCATGGGCCGAGACGTGGTTATCTCCGATCGCCCGCATTTTGAGGCCGGTGCGGCTTTTGAATAGGAACCAATTGATGCCGATCACCAAGCCTGTCGAGAGGTAGAACGTCAGGTCCTGACTGAACAGAACTCGGCCGAAAAACGGGATATCCGAAAGCAGCGGAAAGACAATCGGCTGCAATTTGATGCCGGGTTGACCGACGAAGGCCTCGCCGAGCTGCCCGGACAGGCCGAGCCCCAGTATGGTCAACGCAAGACCGGTCGCCACCTGATTTGCGACGAGGGTGAGCGTCAGGAAGCCGAATAGGAGCGAGAAAATCCCTCCGCCTAAAATGCCGGCGAAAAGGCCGACATAGGGCGAGCCGCTCATCTGCGTTACGGCAAAGGCACAGACCGCTCCCATGATCATCATGCCTTCGACGCCCAGATTGAGAACGCCGGCGCGTTCCGTGACCAGTTCCCCGAGTGCGGCAATAACGAGCGGCGTCGACGCGGTGATGACAGTGAGAAGGATGGCCTCGAACATCAGCTTCTTGCCTCGCCAGCTTTTGCTCCGGCAAGAACCAGGCGGATCTTGTAATGGATCAGTGTATCGCAGGAGAGCACGAAGAAGAGCAGCAGCCCCTGGAAGACACGGCTCACTTTGTCGGAAATTCCAATAGAAAGCTGAGCCGCTTCCCCGCCCAAATAGGTCAACGCCAGGACCAGGCCTGACGCGACGATCCCGAGCGGGTTAAGTCTGCCCAGGAAGGCGACGATGATGGCGGTAAAGCCGTAGCCCGGAGAGATCGACGGCTGCAGGTGGCCGATCGAGCCGGAGACTTCCGAAATCCCCGCAAGCCCCGCCAGCGCTCCGGAAAGCAGCATAGAGAACCACACCATCCGGCGGGCTGAAAAGCCGGCGAAGCGCCCTGCCCGCTCCGATTGTCCGAGAACGGAGACTTGAAACCCCTTGAGCATGAACCGCATCATGAACCACAAGGCGACTGCTGCAACCAGTGCAAAGATGAAACCCCAATGAGCGCGGCCAGATGAGAGAACTTCCGGCAGGACCGCTTCGATCTGGAAGCTTTTGGTCTGTGGGAAATTGTAGCCCTGCGGGTCGCGCCACGGACCGCGCGTCAACCAGTCGAGATAAAGCTGCGCGATATAAACCAGCATCAGACTGGTCAGGATCTCATTGGTGTTGAACCGCGTTTTCAACAGCGCCGGGATCGCCGCATAGAATGCGCCACCCGCCATGCCCATCAGCAGCATCAGGGGCAGGATCAACGGCGAATGCCATTCGGGGTTCATCACCGGAAGGATTGAGCCGGTAATGGCTCCAATGGTGAATTGACCTTCCGCACCGATGTTCCAATTGTTGGACCGGTAACAGATGGCCAGGCCTACGGCGATGAGGATGAGGGGTGCCGCCTTTACCGCCAGTTCATGCAGCGACCACACTTCAAGCAGCGGTTCGACGAAGAAGCTGTAGAGAGCGCCGAGCGGGCTCTTGCCGAGCAGCCAGAACATAACGAGGCCGAAGACAAGCGTCAGAGCCAATGCAAGCAGCGGCGAGAGAATGGAGAACAGCGTCGAGACGCGAGCGCGCTTCTCGAGTTCAATGTGCATGCGCCGCCTCCGGGATTGAATGGCTTTCGTGAATACCGCCCATCATCAGGCCGATGCGCTCGAGCGTCAGCGTGCCTGCAGGATGAGGATCGGAAAGCTTGCCCTCCGAGATGACGGCAATATTGGTCGCAACCTCGAAGATCTCGTCCAGGTCCTGGCTGATGACCACCACCGCGGAACCGGCTTTGGCGAGGTCGATGAGTGCCTGCCTGATGCGGCTAGCCGCGCCCGCATCGACGCCCCAAGTCGGCTGGTTGACGATCAGCACCGCCGGCTGGCGGTCAAGCTCCCGTCCGACGATGAATTTCTGCAGATTGCCGCCGGAGAGCGAACCGGCCAGCGGATCCTCTCCGCTTTTTCTCACATCCATCGCTTCACAGATGCGGCGTGTGGCAGAACGGATCGCATCCTGGCGGATGATCGAAACGGCACCGCCCGAAAGAAATGCCTGTTTATCCGATTGGCTGCGGGCGAGCAGAAGATTATCCGACAACGGCAGCGCCGAAACCGCCGCATGTCCGTGACGTTCTTCCGGCACGAAGCCGGCGCCAAGCAGGCGGCGACCGTTGATGCCCATGCCGCCGACCGCCTTACCGCGAATACGGATCGCTTCGTCGTCCGCGACCGGATATTCTCCCGACAGCGCATCGAAAAGCTCGCCCTGCCCGTTACCCGCCACTCCAGCAATAGCAAGCACTTCGCCGGCACGGACTTTTAAGGAAATGTTCTTGAGCGATACGGCAAACGGCGTCCGCGCCGGTACCGAGAGATCGGTCACCTCGATGCGGATATCCCCAAGTGCTTCGGCGCTATCCCGATGGACCTGCGCCACGTCCGAACCAACCATCATGCGGGCGAGCGAGGCGGGCGTCTCCAGTTTCGGATCGCAGGCGCCCGTCACTCTGCCGTGGCGCAAAACGGTGGCGCGATCGCAGATCCGACGGACCTCCTCCAGCCGGTGGCTGATATAAAGAACCGAGCGTCCCTCAGCCTTGAGCTTGGAGAGCGTCTCGAACAGACGGTCAGCCTCCTGCGGCGTGAGCACAGACGTCGGTTCGTCGAGAATGATCAGCTTGGGATTTTGCAGCAGCGCCCGAACGATCTCGATCCGTTGACGTTCGCCCACGGAAAGATCCGCCACATGCGCCTTGGGATCCAGCGGCAGGCCGTAGGCCTTGGAAAGGGCAGCCGCTTCATCGGAGATCTTCGATAGGGAAATCTTCGGGTCCAGCGACAAGGCGATGTTTTCCGCCACCGTCAGGGCCTCGAACAATGAAAAGTGCTGAAAGACCATGCCGACGCCGAGACGCCTCGCCTCGCCGGGCGAGCTGATCGTAACCGGTGTGCCTTCCCACAAGATCTGACCGGCGCTGGGCTGGAGCACGCCGAAAAGCATCTTCACCAGCGTCGATTTGCCGGCACCATTCTCTCCCAGAAGCGCATGGATCTCACCTGCCGCAATATCGAGATCGATCGCATTGCAGGCGGCAAAGCCGCCGAAAAGCTTGGTCAAACCTCGAACCGACAAAAGCGGTACTGCTGCCGGACCTTCGGGTAACGTCACTGAACCCCCTGTTCGCTGCCGGTCGCCTTCTGCGAGGCGTTTTCACCGATGGCAGCGCCTTGTTTTTAAAAGAGCAGGCGCGATCTGAAGGCATCGCGCCGATCGATCATATTGATACCGTTTTTGTTGCTTCGCACAACATGAAACCGCCGGCGCTGAAGCAACCCCAGCTCATTTTCCAAGGTTTGGAAAAAGCTGCAGCACACCGCCAATGCAATAGAGGTAGATACCGCTGAGAACCACGCCCCAGATGACCCAGTCGGGCGAGTTGAAATGCAGAAGAAGCGAATACCCCCCAAGCGCGCACCAGATCAGGCAGACCGCGAGATTGAGCGATCTCAAACGCTTCACCCGGACAGGATGAAGGAAGTTGATCGGGAAGAAGGTGAGGATGACGGAGACCGACACGACGATCAGTGCTGTCATCGCGCTGGCGTCGATGACGAAGAGCGTGAAGATCACCATGTTCCAGACGACGGGAAAGCCGGAAAAGAAATATTCATCCGTCTTCATACCCATGTCCGCGTAATAGACCGCGCTGGATACGACGATGGCTCCGGCGGCGAAAAACGACCAGGGTTCGCCGATCATGCCGCTCTGATAAAGCGCAAAGGCCGGCAACAGGACATAGGTCACGTAGTCGATGATGTTGTCCAAAGTGTCGCCGGACCAGTTCGGAAGAACTTCCTTGACCTTTACCTTGCGTGCGATCGGCCCGTCGATACCGTCAACGAGAAGCGCCAGGCCCAACCACCAGAACATATCGACGAAGCGATGTTCGGCTGCGGCAACGACGCCAAGAAATGCAAGAAAGGAACCTGACGCAGTCAGCAAATGAACCGAAAAGGCGCGAATCTCCGCATAGGGAACTTTCCTGTAGTTGAATATTCGCCTGATCACACGTAAGTCCCGCATTGCCTTGGTTCGGCAGATATGCGGCGAATTGGCACGCTTTGCAACCAACTTGGCATCTTCCACCTCCTTAAACCATTGCTTTTTCTGTTGCTGCGCCGTCGTGCCCCATGGATATGCGGATGCTGAGGCTCTAGATATCCGATGGACATTCGCAAAGCAGGATGACGCACATGCAGCATTTCGAAATCGCGGTGGTGGGGGGAGGTCTCGCGGGCTCGGTTGCGGCGTTGGCCTTGGCACGCTCGGGCCGCAAACTGGCCTTCATCGCCCCTGCCTTGGAAAAGAGCGATGAACGCACCACGGCACTGATGGACCAATCAATTCGTTTCCTGGAGCGGCTTGGCGTTTGGGAGAATATTGCGCCTTCGGCCGCCCCCCTTTCCGTGATGCAGATCCTCGACGCCACGAAGCGGCTGCTGCGGGCGCCAACGGCGCAATTTCGCGCCTTGGACGTTGGCCTTTATGCCTTTGGTTACAACATACCGAACAATGCGCTGACCCTGACGCTGGACGCCGCCGTCGCCGCCGAACCGAACATCACGAAGATAGAACAGAGCGTCGAAACCCTGGATTATTCGGCAGAACGTGTCGCGATAACGCTTGCCGGCGGATCGACGATCACCACGGATTTCGTCGTTGGAGCCGACGGACGCAAATCCAAGACCCGGGATGCCGCAGGCATCGGCACACGGACCTGGTCCTATCCCCAATCGGCGCTGGTGCTGAATTTTTCTCATACCCTCCCCCACAGCAATGTCTCGACGGAATTCCACACCGAGACCGGCCCCTTTACCCAAGTGCCGCTCCCCGGGCTTCGATCCAGCCTCGTCTGGGTCGTCAAGCCGGAGGAAGCCCAGCGCCTCATCGAACTGCCGTCGGACCAACTCTCCCGCCGGGTCGAAGATCGGATGCAATCCATCCTCGGCAAGGTGGCCGTGGAAGGTACACCGCAGATCTGGCCGCTCTCCAGCCTGATGGCGGACCGTTTCGGCAAGGGGCGCCTGGCGCTGATTGGTGAGGCGGCGCACGCTTTCCCGCCCATCGGGGCGCAGGGCCTCAATCTGTCGCTTCGCGATGTGATAGCGCTCACGGAGTTGCTTGCAGCGACGGGCGACCGTCCAATCGCCGCCGATGCAGGCGACCAGTTCAACCGTCGCCGGCGGCCCGATGTGATGAGCCGCACGTTTGGCGTCGATATCCTGAACCGCTCGCTGCTATCGGATTTCTTGCCGGTTCAGATGCTGCGCGCGGCGGGCCTTCATATTCTCGGCGGCGCGCCGCCATTGCGAAATCTCCTGATGCGCGAAGGCATCGAACCGGGCCGCGGTTTCCGCGCCGTGGTCGATGCCTTACGGAACGAGATCCGGCGGTAACGCACCGGAATGGATGAGATAAAGCAGGACGGGAAGCGTCAGGACGGAAGCGACCGTGATGATGAGGATGCTGGCTGACGCCCGCTCCTGCCAAATTCCATATTGCTGACTGATCACGAAGACGTTGGTGGCCGTCGGCAGAGCCGAAAGCAGCGTAGCGGAATAAATCCAGACCGGCTCGAAATTGCCGATCAGCGAGAGAACCGTATAGGTGGTGATCGGCAGCAGAATCAGCTTAGCGACTGCGATATAGCCGATTTCGAGCGGCACCCGCTTTATCGGCCGCAACGCCAGCGTCACTCCCATGGCAAACAATGCGCAAGGCGCTGCCGCCTGAGCGAGGTAGTCGATCAGACGCTGCACGGAGTCGTGCGGCCTGAAGCCGAAAGCGGCAAAACAAAAGCCAAATGCAGTCGAGATGATGAACGGGTGGAGGATCACCTTTCGGGCTATTTCCAGCACGACCTGCACCACCGGCCGCCTGTCTTCGCCGGCGACCGCCATCATGGCCGGGGCCACGACGAAATGAGCGCCATTTTCGAAACAGACAATCAGCGCAACCGGCACTGCCGCCGCTTCCCCAAAGGCCAGAAGAGCGAGACCCGGCCCCATATAGCCGATATTGCCATAGGAGCCTGCAAAGGCTTGAATAGTACAGTCTTCAAAGGAGTTCCGGCGAATGAAGAAGCCGATCAGGAAAAGCAGAAGAAAGACCAGATAGGTCGCGGCAATCTCGCCGAAGATAAAGTCGGCTCTGGTCAGTTGCTCCACCGGCGTGCGCGACACCAGCTTGAAAAAGAGTGCCGGAAGAGCTGCATAGATGATGAAGGTATTCATCCATCCAAGAGCTTCAGCGGGCTGTTTGGTTACCTTCGCAGCAAGATAGCCGATGAAGATCAGCCCGAAAAAGGGCAATAGCAATGCAATGATATCGGCCATTTTTTGCCTGCCCGTACGGACCAAGGTTCGAGGAAGCTTTCGGTTAGCCGATTTGCATAAGGATTGGAAAGGTCTGCTGGAACCAGATTGCGGCGGAAGTGACGAATCCGAAAATGAAGGCAAGGCCGGTCAGGATCAGGAACACGCCCATGGCCTTCTCCACCAGACCGAGATGGCGGCGAAAGCGCGTCAGGAAGCGCATGAAGGCGCCGGAAAAGCCGGCAGCGATCCAGAAGGGAACGGCGAGGCCCAGCGAGTAGATGGCGAGCAACATTCCCCCTTCGCTGACCGTGTCGCGTGACGCCGCCACACCCAGGATGGCGCCGAGCACCGGACCAATGCAGGGCGTCCAACCAAAGGCAAAAGCAAGGCCCATCACATATGCGCCCGACAGCGTCGCGGGCTGCCCTCCGCCCTGGAAACGCGCTTCGCGCGCGAGCAGGCCGATGCGGAAGACGCCGAGGAAGTTCAGCCCCATGACGATGATGATCAGGCCGCCGATCTTCGACAGGAGATCCAGATGCTGACGAAGCAGGACGCCGATGGTGGACGCGCCGGCACCGAGCGCCACGAAGACGGTCGCAAAGCCGAGCGTGAAGAACAGCGCCGCCATCAGCACCGCCTTGCGCGTACCGCCCGACTGCACGGCAATCGCAGCACCGCCGCCCCGGAACTGATCCACCGAAATACCGGCCATATAACAAAGATACGGAGGCACGAGCGGCAGCACGCAAGGAGAAAGGAACGACAGCGCACCGGCAATCAGTGCGCTCAAGAGGGAAATTTCGGCAATCGACACCAGCGGCTCCAACAGGGGGCGCATCACCCCGCTTAATGCGCCTCACCTAATGTCTGAAAGCGGCAAATGCCAATCACCTTTTCGCTCCGGCATGGAAAAGCGTCAACAAGCCGCATTTTTGCTGTTTTTGCGGGTTGACCGCAAGAGGTCGCCTGCATATGTTCCGCGCACTTTCAAGGGCGCGTCTCGCGTACCGTGGGAGAGCGTAGCTCAGTCGGTAGAGCAACTGACTTTTAATCAGTAGGTCCAGGGTTCGAATCCCTGCGCTCTCACCACCTACACCTTGAAACTCTGTCCCGGACGATTCTCGAAACGGTTTTCTTATATGCGCAACTGCGGACATAAGACTCCCACCCTCGATCTTCTTTCAGCTTAACCTCGCGCGTTGCTTGTCCGTTTCCAGGCACGCCGCCCTCGCCCGGGCCTTTCTACAGACGGGAGCGATGGAACTTCTTCGTCATTCATCACGTTGATGCGGCCGAAGGAGCTCCTATGCGAATTATCTTCATTGTGATGGTTGCCTCGGTACTCAGTATCCTGGTGTTCAAATATGCGGATCAAGGTCTTGGCGGCGGTGAGATCATGGCTTCGCCAGCGGAACTCTCAGCCCAAAATTGACTATCCCGCATCTTCTCGCGTCCAATGCCGCGTCACTCCAGGCGGCTCAATCCCCTCACCGCCTCGACATATGATTGATGCAGTTGGCGTCTAGAGGTGCACGCAGGAAGCGTGGCTGCTCTCGAACACGCTACGCTCTAGGCTGCACTCCCTCGCGGAACATTTCGTGATTTAGGATGTTGAAATATAAAAGGAGGGTATCGCCATGAACGCCCGAAACATTCTCATCGCCTTGGGATCAGCCATCGTCGGGGCTTTGCTAGCTGTGCTTCTGTTGCATTCGGCTGGGCCATCCGTAACGGCCAAAACCGATCGCCTCAGCGGCCCGCCCTCGGAAACGGCATTCATGCCAGAGCGTTTTGGCGTACCAAGTTCCACGCAATAGAACAGGCCCATCTCCACAGTTTGAGCCGGCGCCCATGGGCGCCGGCATCTCGTTCTCAATGAACCGATCCGCCGCCTTCTTCCTCTTCAAAGGAGACGGCCACATCGCTATTGGCTGAAAGCCGCACCGTGTTTCCTTCGATATCGGCAACAAGATCGAGTGGAATGAAATGATGATGGCCTCTATGCCCTCCTTCACCACTGTCTTTCCTGGTGAGCTTGATCCGGCTGCCCTCGACTCCATCGACGGTCCCGACATGGACGCCGTCTGCGCCGATGACTTCTGCATGTTCCTTGATTCTCGCAGCATCAACCATTGGTGATCTCCTTCTCTGCGGCCGTACAACGTGCGAGCAGAGATATCGATGCATCGGAAAAAAACAGCCGCAGGCTGATGCGGATCAAGGTCGAACTACCTTACCGATATTTAAGTTCATCCTCGACGCGTTTCATGTCATCGGAAGCATGGAGATTTGTACGACAGCTGTGCATCAACCGGATACCCGGTGCCATGATACGGAAACAGGTAGGATCGCGAGCGGATCCGGCTCCCCCACTAAGGACACGACCTTGAACGTGCAAAAGACGTTGGAACCAGCAGAGAGGACCACCGGCACAGCCGACCTCGCCGAAATTCTCACGACTTCAAGATCCGGCAGGAAGCGCCGTCAGTTCTTCTGGCCGATCCTGCTCGTCGTCCTTCTGGCAGCAGCGGCTGCAGCATACACCTATCTCGGCAGTAGCGGCCCGCAATATACCTACAGCACGGTGCCGGTGGAGCGCGGCGACCTTTCGGTCATCGTCACGGCCACCGGATCGGTCCAACCGACCGAGCAGGTCGATATATCCAGTGAGCTGTCGGGCACGGTCCGCAAGGTCAACGTCACCTACAACAGCGCCGTCAAAGCGGGCGAAGTGCTCGCAGAACTTGATACGAACAAACAGGAAGCCGATGTCCAGAGCGCGCGGGCTCAACTGGCGTCGGCAAGAGCCAATGTCCTGAAGGCCGAAGCAGAAGCCGCTTCAGCCAAAACGAGCCTTGACCGCCTGAGCGGGCTCGTCAGCAATCGTGTTTCCAGCCAGCAGGAGCTGGATGCCGCGAGATATACCTACGAATCCGCTCTGGCCACCAAAGCCATCAATGACGCTGCAGTACAGTCGGCTGAAGCCGCATTGCGCCTGGCGGAAGTAAACCTCTCCAAGCTGACAATCGTGTCGCCTATCGATGGTATCGTGCTGACGCGCGATGTCGATCCCGGCCAGACCGTCGCTTCTTCGCTCAATGCCCCGGTCCTGTTCACCCTCGCCGGGGATCTCCGGCAGATGGAACTGCAGGTCGCCGTCGATGAGGCGGATGTCGGCCAGGTGAGGGAAAGTCAGGGCGCCGTCTTCTCGGTGGATGCCTATCCGGATCGAACCTTTCCAGCGAAAATAGAGACCGTGCGGTTCGCGTCGGAAACCGTGTCGAATATCGTCACCTACAAGGCGATCCTGACGGTCGACAACCAGGAACTCCTCCTGAGGCCGGGCATGACGGCAACGGCGGACATCAATGTCGAGTCGGTCAAGGATGCCCTTCTTATTCCAAACGCCGCACTTCGCTACTCGCCGCCGGCCGTCTCTCGGTCCAGCGGCAGCATACTTACGCGACTCTTCCGGCCCCCACGCCCCCCTGGCGGCAGCCGAGCCTCCGGCAGCGACAGCGCCGACAAATCCGCGCGCAGCATCTGGGTGCTGCGGAACGGCCAACCACAGCGATTGAGCGTTCAGACGGGATCATCCGACGGTCGGTTCACGGTTCTGCAATCGGGCGATCTGAAGGAGGGCGATCTGGTGATTACCTCCGCGACAGCGCGAAACGGTTGAGGCGATCCGATGCAGGCCCCTCTCATCGAGTTCAGGCAGGTTTCGAAGTTCTACGGCCGCGGCGAGGCGACGATCCGCGCGCTCGACCATGTAGATCTTTTGATATCGCAGGGGGAATTCGTATCGATCATGGGACCGTCGGGGTCGGGCAAGTCCACCTGCATGAACGTCATCGGAGGGCTCGACGTACCATCCTCGGGCGAATATCTTTTTCAAGGAATGCCAACCAGCGGTTTTGATCGCACTCAATTGACGCTGCTGCGCCGACATATGCTTGGCTTCGTATTCCAGGGTTTCAATCTGTTGGCGCGAACGTCCGCGGTCGAGAATGTGGAATTGCCGTTGACCTATCGCGGCATGGACGCTCGCGAGCGCCGAACGCGCGCCATGGCCGCACTGGAGCAAGTGGGACTGAAGGGACGGGAAAATCACACGACACAGGAACTGTCCGGCGGCCAGCAACAGCGGGTGGCGATTGCCAGGGCGATCGTCACCGACCCGGCGGTTCTGCTCGCCGACGAGCCGACCGGTAACCTCGATACCAGAACCAGTACCGAGATCATGCACCTGATCACCCGCCTCAACAACGAGCGGGGCATTACCGTGATCATGGTGACGCACGAGGAAGACATAGCAGCTTATGGCCGACGTCTTCTGCGCTTCGTCGACGGCCGCCTCACCTCGGATGAGGTTGGTCGAAAGGAGGCGGAAATTGTTCATTGAGACGGCAAAACTTGCCTGGCGCGCCATCAGCAGGAATATATTGCGCTCATTCCTGACTGTACTCGGTGTCGTTATTGGCGTTGCGGCCGTCATCGCCATGGTCACGATCGGCAATGGCACCACGGCCCAGGTAAAAACCGAGCTCCAGCGACTTGGCACCAACACGCTGTTCGTGCGGCCCGGCCAATGGGGGCCGGGCCGCGCCAGCACCGAGGCCAAACGCTTCGACGACAAGGATGTGGAGGCGATAAGGGATCAGGTATCGGGCCTCAGAGCTGTTGCGCCGATCAACCGCGGTACCGCCACCGTTGTGGCCGGTGGCCAGAACCATTCGACCAGCGCAATCGGCACTACCAACGACTACCTGATCGCGCAGGACTGGGATCTGGTATCCGGACGCGAGTTTCTGCCCGCGGAGGAGCGCGGGCAGGCCGCCTGCATCATAGGAGAGACCTTGCGCAAAGAGCTCTTCGGATCGGCTGATCCGGTCGGACAGACAATCAGGGTCAGCAACGTCTCCTGCCCCGTCGTCGGACTGCTTGCCGCCAAGGGACAGTCGGGCATGGGAGATGATCAGGACGATACGGTGCTGATGCCGCTCAAGCTCCACCAGCGGCGGATCGGTGGCACGACCACGATCTCCAGCATCGTCCTCTCTGCCCACGACGGCGTCTCCACCTCCGGGGTTCAATCGGATGTGGAAAGCCTCCTGAGAGAACGCCGACGCATCGGCATCGGCCGGGAGGACGATTTCTCGGTCAATGACATGTCGCAGATCGCCTCCACCATGACCGGCACTACAATGCTTCTGACGGGGCTCCTTGGAGCCGTGGCTGCTGTGAGCCTTCTGGTGGGCGGGATCGGCATTATGAATATCATGCTGGTCTCCGTAACGGAGCGCACGCGCGAAATCGGCATCAGGCTGGCGATCGGGGCGTTGGAAAATCAGGTCTTGATGCAGTTTCTGGTCGAAGCGGTGATGCTGTCCATCTTTGGGGGCGTGACCGGCATTCTGATGGGCCTTCTGCTCGCTTACGGTGTCGTCAGCGTTCTCGGCGTGCCCTTCGTAACGAGTCCCTCTATCATCTTTGTGGCCTTTGCCTTCTCGGCAGCAATCGGCATGATCTTCGGCTATTTTCCGGCTCGCCGTGCGGCCCAGCTTAACCCGATAGAGGCGTTACGGCACGAATAGCCGACGAAAAAAGAAAGGGCCGAATGGCCCCTCTCCTCGTCAGCATTTTATAGCAATTAAACGTGGGTTTCGGCTTCACGCTGCTTGGCAAGCGCGGCAAGGTCGGCGGGCTTCAATTCGACCGACTCACCGCAGCCGCAGGCCGATGTCTGGTTGGGATTTACGAAGGTGAAGCCCGAACGGATTCTGCTGATTTCGAAATCCATTTGCGTGCCAAGAAGATAAAGCACCGCAGAAGGCTCGACCCAAACCTTGGCGCCATCATGCTCGACGAGGTCGTCCTTGGGATTGGCGGTCGTGACAAGATCGATGGTATATTCCATGCCGGCGCAGCCGCCCTTCTTGATCCCGACGCGCACACCCTGCGCTTCCGGTCCGGACCCGGCCACAATCTGTTTGACGCGCGCGGCAGCGGCGTCAGTCATCGTCATCACAGCAAAGCCCATGGGCCTATTCTCCTTCCACAGCCGGATTCAAGGTCCGGTGCTTCACGGTTCAATGTAATGTTCGGTCGTAAACGGATCAATACCAGCCGACGGCGACCTGAGCCTCCTCCGACATCCGTTCCGGCGTCCAAGGCGGATCGAACGTCATTTCCACCTCCACCCCGGAAACGCCCTCGACAGCGCCGACCGCGTTTTCCACCCAGCCGGGCATCTCCCCCGCCACCGGGCATCCGGGCGCCGTCAACGTCATGACGATCTTCACCATTCGATCGTTTTCGATATCGATCTTGTAGATGAGGCCCAGTTCGAAGATATCAGCCGGGATCTCCGGGTCATAAACCGTCTTCAGCGCAGCGATGATATCGTCGCTGAGACGCGCCAGCTCCTCTGCCGGAATGGAGGATTCGATGATCCCCTCCCGGGCGTCCCATTTCAGTTCCGTTTCATCGACAGCCATGACAACGATTCCTCAGGCAAAGAAGTTACGCGCATAATCCAGCGCATCGGCAAGGGCATCCACCTCTGCACGCGTATTGTACATGCCGAACGATGCCCGGCATGTGGAGGTGACGCCAAAACGTTTCAAGAGCGGCATGGCGCAGTGCGTGCCGGCTCGCACGGCAATCCCCTTGCGATCGATCACCATGGACACGTCATGCGCATGGATCCCGGCAAGCTCAAACGAAAAGATGCTGCCCTTGCCGGGCGCATTTCCGATGATTCGCAAGGAATTGATCGACCTCAGCCGCTCCGCCGCATAAGCGGCGAGATCCGCCTCATGCCGAGCGATGGAGGCACGACCGATCTTGTCCATGTAATCGAGGGCGTAACCAAGTCCGATCGCCTGGACGATCGGCGGAGTGCCGGCTTCGAAACGATGCGGCGGATCGTTGTAAGTGACGGTATCCTCCGCCACCTCGAAAATCATTTCCCCACCGCCCTGGAATGGCCGCATCTCCTTCAGCCGGTCCGTCTTTCCGTAAAGAACGCCGATGCCCGACGGACCGTAAAGCTTGTGGCCGGTCATCACATACCAGTCGCAATCGATGTCGCGAACATCGACCGGCATGTGCACCGCCCCCTGGCTGCCGTCGATCAAGACCGGAATACCCCGCTCGTGCGCGATACGGCAGACTTCCTTTACGGGAACGATCGTGCCGAGTGCATTCGACATATGCGTGATCGCGACAAGCTTGGTCTTCTCGGTCAGCGATCTTTCAAAGTCCTCGATATGAAACGCACCCTCGTCATCCACCGGCACCCATACCAATTTGGCGCCCTGCCGTTCGCGGATGAAATGCCAAGGCACGATATTGGAATGATGCTCCATGATCGTCAGAACGATCTCGTCGCCTTCGCCGATGACAGGCATACCCCAGCCATAGGCGACGGTATTGATTGCCTCTGTCGAATTCTTGGTGAAGACGATCTCGTCGACAGAGCCGGCATTCAGGAAGCGGCGCACTTTTTCGCGAGCCGATTCATAGGCCTCCGTCGCCGCGTTCGAGAGGTAGTGCAGGCCGCGGTGGACGTTTGCATATTCACTGGAATAGGCGTGGCTGATGGCGTCGATCACCACCTGCGGTTTCTGCGCTGACGCGCCGCTATCCAGATAAACCAGCGGCTTCCCATGGACCATCGTCGACAGGATCGGAAAATCCCGCCGGATCGCTTCCACATCATAAGTTGCCGCCGGATTGCTCTGGTCCATGTCAGGCATGCCTTTCAAGCCAGGACGAAATAACGCTTTCCAGCGCCTCGACCAGCTTTTCGTCCTCGAATTCCTCGACGATTTCCGCCACGAAGGCGTTGACCAGCATGGCCCGTGCCTTGTTCTCCGGAACGCCGCGCGCCATCAGGTAAAAGAGATGGTTGCTGTCGATATCGGCAACCGTCGCGCCATGACCGCAAATCACGTCGTCAGCGAAGATTTCAAGCTCCGGTTTTACCGAGAAGCCGCCGTCGTCCGAGAGAAGCAACGTGTTGCAGGCCATCTTGGCATCGGTTTTCTGAGCATCCGGCGCAACCCGGATCATCCCTTGGAAAACACCGTTGGCCCGATCGAACACGACGTTGCGGATGGTCTCGGTCGAATTGGTGTGGGGCACGTTGTGGCCGAGCATCAGCGTAACATCCGTGTGGCTCTCGCCACCGAGAAGGTTGACGCCGCGCAAGGTCAATTCGGCGCCCTCGCCCTCAACGTCGATCCGCAACTCCTGGCGAACG
The DNA here is from genome assembly GCF_004343065.1 of Neorhizobium sp. S3-V5DH. Lineage (NCBI taxonomy): Bacteria > Pseudomonadati > Pseudomonadota > Alphaproteobacteria > Hyphomicrobiales > Rhizobiaceae > Neorhizobium > Neorhizobium sp. S3-V5DH. Next base: position 83,595 of record NZ_SMCL01000021.1, on the reverse strand, counting down.
AGTTTGCCGCCGGCATTGATCACGAAAAGCCGGAGCTTGGCTTTCCGCCCCAGTTTGACGCGGATCTGGCCGAGATGGGTATCTGCTGCGCCCTGCTGCTGCACGATAATCCAGGTGACTTCCGCATCGTCATCCAGCCGAATGTCACTGATCGAGGAGACGAGAGCCGCGCCCTCCGTCACCGCCCGATGACGTTCGATGATCGTCGCTTTGGAAGCGGCCCCGAAGGAAACCGGGAAGCGCGTGTGAATCTGGCCGCCCGCGTGCAGGACCTGCAGTTCAAGCGGTTGCTCGAGTTCAATATTTGCCGGAATCGTAAGAGCAAAACCGTCCCGCACGAAGCTGCCGTTGATCCGACCGATCGCATCGTCATTTCCGAGTGCGGCCAGATCCGCGACAGCCGAGCCATCGGTAAGTTTATTCTTGTAGACGGCGACTTCGATGCCGTCCGCAGATGCCTTCGGATCCGCAACCCCCTGCACGACCGAGAAAATCTTCGAGCCGTCGACCAATGCCGTGATAGGATCGACCGCTGCCACAGGCGTAACGTCGGGGACCTGACGCAGCAGGCTCTTGAGGTCGGTATAGTGCCAGGACTCAATCCGGCGGGTGGGAAGACCGCCCTTCTTGAGATCATCCAACAACCGGTCACGGGTGCCGATGACGGCTCCATTCCCTGGAAATTCTCCGATCTGGGCCGCGAATGCTTCGACCAGTGCGGTCTCGGCAGCCGTCAGGCGACTTGTCGTCTGCATATTCATGACAACGTCTCTCCTTGGCGCTTAAGCCGCTTCTCCGATGATATCGGCATAACCGTTCTCTTCCAGTTCCAGCGCCAGCGACTTATCGCCGGAGCGGATGATCTGGCCCTTGTAGAGGACATGCACGCTGTCCGGCACGATATAATCGAGCAGGCGCTGATAATGGGTGATAACGATGACCGCTCGGTCCGGCGATTTCAGCGCATTGACTCCATCGGCGACGATCTTCAACGCATCGATATCGAGGCCGGAATCCGTTTCGTCCAGCACGCAAAGCTGCGGCTCCAGCAGCGCCATCTGCAGGATTTCCGCGCGCTTCTTTTCACCGCCGGAGAAACCGACATTCAGCGGGCGGCGCAGCATGGCCTGGTCGATCTTCAGCTTCTCTGCAGCCTCCTTGACGCGGCGGATGAAATCCGGCGTCGTCAGTTCCGCTTCGCCGCGCGCTTTGCGCTGCTCGTTCATGGCGACCTTGAGGAACTGCATGGTGGCAACACCGGGGATTTCCACCGGATACTGGAACGCGAGGAAGATCCCCCTGGAGGCACGCTCGGCCGGGTCGAGCTCAAGGATGCTCTCGCCGTTATAGAGGATGTCACCTTCGGTGACTTCGTAGTCCTCGCGGCCGGAGAGAATATAGGAAAGGGTCGATTTGCCAGAGCCGTTCGGCCCCATGATGGCCGCGATCTCGCCCGCCTTGACCGTCAGGTTCAAGCCGCGAATGATTTCGGTGCCGTCCTCGGCAATACGGGCATGCAGGTTCTTGATCTCAAGCATGATATTTTTCCATTCGTTCTTTGTCTCAGTGAGGCCAGAAATTTGGCCAAAATTCAAAAGCCGAGAGCGCTACGGACCCACGGCAGAAGGAAGACCGCGATTGCGCCCACCGCAAGGCCCCACCCGGCCCGGGCTGCACGCCCTCCGAAGTTCGGCGCAAAGGCCGCGAGAAATCCGCAGATCAGGGCGTAGTAGACCAGATTGAGGGGATCAAACATGCCCGCGACCCTCTTGCCGTCACGTGTTAGCCAACACTTCCTTCCAGAGAAATCCCGATCAGCTTCTGCGCTTCGACGGCGAACTCCATCGGCAGTTCCTGGATCACTTCCTTGACGAATCCATTGACGATGAGCGCAATCGCCTCTTCTTCCGGAATGCCGCGCTGCATGACATAAAACTTCTGATCGTCTGAAATCTTCGACGTGGTCGCTTCGTGCTCGATCTTTGCCGAAGCGTTCTTGACGTCGATATACGGAACCGTGTGCGCGCCGCACTTGTCGCCGATCAGCAACGAATCGCAGTTGGTGAAGTTCCGCGCGTTCTCGGCCTTGCGATGGATCGACACCTGGCCGCGGTAAGTATTGTTGGATTTACCAGCGGAAATGCCCTTCGAGATGATGCGGCTCGACGTGTTCTTGCCGAGATGGATCATCTTGGTGCCGCTATCGATCTGCTGGTGGCCGTTCGATACCGCGATCGAATAGAATTCGCCGCGGCTGTCGTCGCCTCGCAGAATGCAGCTCGGGTATTTCCAGGTGATCGCCGAGCCGGTTTCAACCTGCGTCCAGGAAATCTTGGAACGCGCTCCGCGGCAATCGCCACGTTTGGTGACGAAATTGTAGATCCCGCCCTTGCCCTGGGCGTCGCCCGGAAACCAGTTCTGTACCGTCGAATATTTGATTTCGGCGTCATCGAGCGCAACCAGTTCGACCACGGCCGCATGCAATTGGTTTTCATCGCGCTGGGGTGCCGTGCACCCTTCGAGATAGGAAACGTAGGCGCCTTCTTCCGCGATGATCAGCGTGCGCTCGAACTGGCCAGTGTTCTTCTCGTTGATACGGAAGTAGGTGGAGAGCTCCATCGGGCAACGGACGCCCTTCGGCACGAAGACGAAAGATCCATCAGTGAAGACCGCCGAATTCAGCGTTGCGTAGAAGTTATCCGACGCCGGAACGACGGAGCCGAGATACTTCTTGATAAGTTCTGGATGCTCGCGGATGGCTTCAGAAATCGACATGAAGATCACGCCGGCCTGCTGAAGTTCCTTTTTAAAAGTTGTGACGACCGAAACCGAATCGAAGACGGCATCGACGGCAACCCGGGTTTTCTGGACGCCCGCGAGGATCTCCTGCTCCCTAAGGGGAATACCGAGCTTCTCGTAGGTCTTCAGAAGCTCCGGATCCACCTCTTCGAGGGAGGTCGGGCCAGTCACGTTCTTGGGTGCCGCGTAATAATAGATGTCGTTGAAGTCGATCTTCGGGTAGGTGACGCGCGCCCATGTCGGCTCTTCCATCGTCAACCAGCGACGGTAGGCCTCCAGGCGCCATTCCAGCATCCATTCCGGCTCCTGCTTCTTGGCCGAAATGAAGCGAATGATATCTTCCGAAAGCCCCTTCGGCGCCTTGTCCACTTCGATGACGGTCTCGAAGCCGTATTTGTACTGGTCGATGTCGATCCGGCGGACCTGTTCGACTGTTTCCTGGACAGCAGGCATATTCATTCTCCAAATCTTGCCGGTTCAAATTCCGACAATTCTTGTCATCGTCACGGGCGGCAGCTGCCACCCTATGTAAGCGCCAGAAGGCTGTTTTCACACCTTTTGGCAAGTGGAAATTTGCGCTTCCGCAAATTTACCGATCGGCTCAAGCGGCCTCTCCCGCCGGTTTTCGCCGAGCAGCGATCTTCGCGAAAGCAGCGAGTGCGCGTGCAATATCATCGCTCGTTGTATCCGCGCCCAGCGAAATTCGTAGAGCTCCGAGCTTCGGGTCGTGCCCCATGGCCGTGAGAACGTGGCTCTCGCCAACTTTTCCGGAAGAGCAGGCCGAGCCTGCCGACAGTGCGATACCTTCCAGATCGAAGGCGATTTGCCCTGTCTCCGACTTCAACCCTGGCAGGGTGAAAAAGGACGTATTGCAGACGCGGCCAACTTCGGCGCCGTGAATGATGACATCCGGGGCGGCCTGACGCATGCCTTGCTCAAGCTGGTCTCGCAGGGTGGTTATGGCGGAGCTGCGCTGCCCGAGATCGTCCAGCCCGGCCTCCGCAGCGGCGCCGAACCCCACGATCGCGTGAAAATTCTCGGTCCCCGAGCGATGACCTTTCTCCTGACCGCCGCCCCGGATCAGCGGCTTCGGCATCAGAGCCTCGCCACGCGACACCAGCGCACCCGCGCCCTTCGGCCCACCGATCTTGTGCGAGGACAGGATCAGAAAATCGGCGTCCAGCGCATTGATGTCAACTGGGATACGACCGACTGCCTGCACGGCATCGACGACCATCAGCCCGCCGTGGGCATGCACCAGACGAGCGACTTCCGCGACCGGCTGCACGATGCCGGTTTCGTTGTTGACCAGCATGAGAGCGACCATCGGGAGGCCTGAGCTTCGATCGTGGAGGCCAAGGATTTCCTCAAGGGCCGGCAGATCCATGACGCCATCACGTGTTACCGGAACCTCCGAGAGCCTGCCGGGCTCGAAGCGCCCGCCCTCGCGGATTGCCGGATGCTCGATAGCCGAAACATAGAGATGGCTAACTATCAGGGGAGCGCGACCCATCAGGAAGTCCGAGGTCAATACGTGATTGGCCGCTTCCGTAGCACCGCTCGTGAAAATCACATGCGCGGGCTCACCCCCCACCAGCGCGGCCACCTGCCGGCGCGCCTTGTCCATCGCAGCACGCGCGGCTCTTCCTTCGCCATGCACAGATGACGGATTGCCCGGCAACCGAAGCGTATCCATCATGGCGGCACGAGCTTGCGCGCTCAAAGGCGCGGTCGCGTTCCAGTCAAGATATATACGGTTCAGCGCCATTGGCCTTTTGGTTTCCGCTTCTAAATAGGAGTTGGGTAAGGGGCGGCAGACAGGGCGCCCCCGCATTTTCCTTGAAATTTCCTTGAGCCTTGCCTTATGAGACATCGCATCGGGCGTCACTTCAAAGATGCCCAAAGTTTCGAATGGTTCTAAAGTTGGTTTTAGAAAAGCTGAGCGGCTTCGTCAAGTCAAACTCGACGTGATGACCGATTTAGAACCTTAGAACGTAGAACCTTAGCACGTTGACCGGAGTACCGATGCCCGAAGTCATTTTCAACGGCCCCGCTGGCCGCCTGGAGGGCCGCTATCAGCCTTCCAAGGAAAAGAGCGCTCCCATTGCGCTTATTCTCCATCCTCATCCGCAGTTCGGCGGAACGATGAACAACCAGATTGTCTACCAGCTCTTCTACATGTTCCAGAAGCGCGGGTTCACGACGCTCCGGTTCAATTTCCGCAGCATCGGACGCAGTCAGGGCGAGTTCGATCACGGCGCGGGAGAACTCTCGGATGCCGCTTCTGCATTGGACTGGGTACAGAGCCTCCACCCGGACTCGAAGAGCTGTTGGGTAGCGGGTTATTCATTCGGCGCCTGGATCGGCATGCAGCTTCTGATGCGCCGTCCGGAGATCGAAGGGTTCATGTCGATCGCTCCGCAACCCAATATCTACGACTTCTCCTTCCTCGCCCCCTGCCCCTCCTCGGGCCTGATCATCAACGGCGATGCCGACAAGGTAGCGCCGGAAAAGGACGTCAATGGCCTCGTAGAAAAGCTGAAGACGCAAAAAGGCATCCTGATCACCCATCGCACCGTCGAAGGCGCCAACCACTTCTTTAACGGCCGCGTCGAAGACTTGATGTCGGAATGCGAGGACTATCTCGACCGTCGCCTCAATGGCGAACTTGTCCCGGAACCTGCTGCCAAGCGAATCCGCTGATTTTATCAAAAGCTTTGGGCCGCCGCTTCGGCGGCCTCTTGCTATTTCACGATCTTGATGGGTGCAGATCTTGGAAGCGCGGACGGTGTGGCCTGCCGGACGCAATTGCGGCCGGAGCGTTTTGCCTCGTAAAGAGCGTCATCCGCGTTGCGCATGGCATCGACAAATTCCTGGCCTTGCTCGACTTCGGCCACCCCGAAACTTGCGGTGACACTGAAGGAAGGCGAGAGTGCGCCGATCTGAATACCCATCGTTCCGCTCCTGAGAGCATTGGCTAGCAACAGGGCCATTTCCGCTGTCGTGTTCGGCATGAAGACAGCAAACTCTTCGCCGCCGATGCGTCCGAGCACCGCACTTTTCGGAGCCATCAGTTGCAGGAGATCGCCAAACGCTCGGATCACCAGATCGCCGCCATGATGCCCATAGGTGTCGTTGATGTTCTTGAAATAATCCAGATCGCATATGATGACTGCATGCCGGGCATTCGCCGCATGCGCCATGGCAGCCTTCACGCCGTTTTCGAAGCCGCGTCGATTGGGCAGCCCGGAGAGCGCGTCCCTCTCTGAATTGCTGCGTTCGTCGGCCATGATCTCCAGCACCAGGACCGAAAGCAGGGTCAATCCGACCGCCACGACGAGAACGGCTGTCGAACTCTGCGAGATCAGGGCGTAGTTGGTGTGGATATAGTCCTTGGCGGTCGTTCCCGCCCCGGAAAGTACTGCCAAACCCGCCTTGGCAAAAAAATGCAGACCGGTCACCAACAGCAACGCCCCTAGGGCTCTGTCGATTATCAGTCTGCGGGTGGACAGGAAAACAGATGCCGCCCCTGTCAGTACCACGATCGCGAAGGGCGCCTGGTAAGAAAAAGCATGGGCTACGGTGCCGCGCGGCAAATCGTATATCCACATGTCCAAAACAGTGCTTGCGGCCAAAAAAACGCAGGCATAGGCGAATTTGATCTTGCGGCCATAAAGCTCTCCCACCCCGATCAGAAGAAGAAGCAGGCCGCCCAGCACAGCTGCGAAGGCACCGAAGGCCCAGAATCTTGTCAGCTCGGTATAGGCAACAAGTAGTTCGCACAGCGATGACAGCGATGCGACTGCAAAACCTGCCGCAAACCATAGCGCAGCAGTTCGTGAGCGGCTTCGCGTCGAAACCACGACGAAGACCAGGGAAAAGCAGATGGCGATGACAAAATTCACCGCCAGGAGAAAGGCCGGACCGTTCATCAACCAATCACTGCAGCACCCCGCACCCACCCGTTTAGCGTGTCAGAAGATAGTAAAGCCTCAAAAACAAAAAAACGTTAATGTTTAGCTATGCAGAAGCAAGAGATCCGCACCATGTTCTAGATCAACCCCATCGAGAGCCGAATCTGTCTCTGCGGATGCGTCATTACGGAATTTGAACATCCTCGGCGTCACTTTTAAAGTGATCAGCGGGAAAAACAGTGCTAGACGCCCGGCACATATCCAAAACACCATCCTGCCAGAGATAGATCATGTCCAGGTTCAAGTCCGATTTCCTACGCACGCTCGACGAGCGCGGTTTCATCCATCAGGTCTCCGACGATACAGGCCTCGATGAGCTGTTTTCAAAGGAAACCGTGACGGCATATATCGGCTATGATCCCACAGCTTCGAGCCTGCACGTGGGCCATCTCACCCAGATCATGCTGCTCCACTGGCTGCAAGCCACCGGGCACCAACCGATCTCGCTGATGGGCGGCGGCACCGGCATGGTCGGTGACCCTTCCTTCAAGGAGGAAGCCCGCAAGCTGATGACGGTTGAGATGATCGAGGACAACATCGCCTCGCTCAAGCACGTCTTCGCTAATTACCTCGACTACGATCGCGAGCTCAATCCGGCTCTGATGATCAACAACGCCGACTGGCTGCGTCCTTTGAACTACCTAGAATTCCTGCGCGACGTCGGCCGGCATTTCTCGGTCAACCGAATGCTGTCGTTTGACAGCGTCAAGACACGTCTCGACCGCGAGCAGTCCCTGTCCTTCCTCGAATTCAACTACATGATCCTGCAGGCTTACGATTTTGTCGAACTGGCGAAACGCTACGGCTGCCGGCTGCAGATGGGCGGCTCGGATCAATGGGGTAACATCGTCAACGGTATCGACCTCGGTCACCGCATGGGGACGCCTCAGTTGTATGCGCTGACCTCGCCGCTGCTGACCACCTCTTCCGGCGCCAAGATGGGCAAGTCGGCGTCCGGCGCGGTCTGGCTGAACAAGGATCTTCTGCCCGTCTATGACTTCTGGCAGTACTGGCGCAATACCGAGGACGCGGACGTTGTCCGCTTCGCAAAGCTGTTCACCACGTTGCCCATGGATGAGATCGCCAAGCTTTCGCAGCTAGGCGGATCGGAGATCAACGAAGCCAAGAAGATCCTTGCCACGGAGGTTACGGCGATCCTGCACGGCCGTGCCGCAGCCGAGGAGGCAGCAGAGACGGCGCGCAAGACCTTCGAAGAGGGCGCACTTTCCGAAAATCTGCCCTCTGTCGAGATGCCGGCTGCCGAGCTTGATGCCGGTATAGGACTGTTGACCCTGATCGTTCGTGCGGGATTGGCCGGGTCGAACGGCGAAGCGCGTCGTCACGTCCAGGGTGGTGCGGTTCGCATCAACGACCAAAGCGTGAGCGACGAACGCAAGATGATCGGCACCGGTGAGGTGACCGCCGATGGCGTCATCAAACTGTCGCTCGGCAAGAAGAAGCATATCCTTGTCCGTCCGATGTGATCGGAGGCACGAGAGACTTCCCCGAGGGCCGCAGTTGCGGCCCTTTTTATTGGAATTCAAAGATCTGTCGGAAGATACCGGGTGCAATCAGCGACAGCGGATTGACCGTCAGCCGCGGTTTGTCGAAAGGCCCTTCGAGCTTAAAGGTGATGCCGAGCAGGCCGCGATCACGTCCGTTGCCAAGGATGGCGCCGATGATCGGCAATTCTCCGAACAGACGGTTCAGCCCGTAGGCCGGCATGAAGGTGCCGGTCATATCCATATTGCCCTTGCTGTCGCGCACCAGCCCCTGGAACGTCGCGCCGATCTGCTCGCCGCGCACCACGCCATTTTCCACCGCAAGCGCGCCGTTGCGGTAAAGCAGGCTTGCGAAACCCCGCTGGAATTTCGCCGAAGTCACGTCGATGTTGCGCTTGGTCGCGGAATTCAGGCTGCGGCCTTCTGGGTCGGGCGTAGACACAAGCGACTGGAGTTTCGTCTCGTTGACGAGGGAGAAGCTTCTCAAGTCCAGCGAGCCTGCCCAGGCTTCGCCCTCCGCTCTCAGCCGAAGATTCAGGAGCCCGCCTCGCAGGTTGTTGTAAAGGTTCATGAAGCGAATAACGGCACCGGCATCGCCGCTGGTAAGGGAAATTGTATCGCCGCGGCTCATTTCGCTGACGACCGCTTGCCCGCTTTCCGTGATACCGGAAAAATCGGCCTTCGAGATACTCCCGTTTCGGCTCGAGAACAGCATCGACACATTCGACAAAACCTGGTCGTTAAATCCGATCAGGTGCTCAAGCTTGGCGCGGACCGTAGCGTTATCCTGGTCGTCGCGACCGCGGCCACCGCCGCTTCCACTCACTTTGTCAGCCTTGAGCCGCGTAATGACCGGACGGACGTCTACGGTTGATCCTGTGATCGATATGTCGAAGCTGTCCTTCCCGCGTTTCACCGCAACCGCATAATTGTCTGCTGGCGAAAGTTGCACATGAGAAAACTCAGCCGCTGTCAGACTGTCTCGGTTGAGAGACAGGTTGCCGCGAGCACCGAATCCTTCTCCGGAGAGTTCGAAATTCCGGATGTCTGTATGTTCGCCCGCCTCAGAGAGTTCGAATTGCGCCTTGGCCGGTATCCCGCTGCCTTTCGTCCAACCGAGCCACGGAACGGAAAGCGTCGCCCGGGCAAGATCCAGCGCCACGGTCTGGCGCGTTTCGTCGACCCAGGTCCACTGTGCAGATATCGATCCGTCGACAATTTCCGACAGGCCGGGCGCCAGCTTCCGACGCTGCTCGTTGTTGAGGACGGTCTTGATGATCCGCTCGCGCTTGGCGCGCGAGGCCGAATCGATCGGTTCGGCGAGCGTGATATCGGCCGGTACATCGTCGATCGTGCCTTTTGCGACAAGCCGAGCGACCTGCGTGTCGACATCCAGAGTTCCGTTGAGAGCGCCGATCTTACGCCCGGAGAACTCCGGCGCGAGGCTGACGTCGTCAAGCTCCGCGTGGGCGTTCCAGGTCGGTTCGGGCGGGTTGTGGGCCTTGATAAGGCCCATGCGCGCCCTCAGGTCCACCCGTGCGTTCCCGGAGAAGTCCTCCGGTTTGAACTCTGTCCCCTTGAGTGCGCTGATTGGCCGAAAATTTGCAAGTTCCGTCACCGCGTCGGCTGGTCCCGCGAGCTTCAGGAAAAGGTCCGCCATCAACGGTTTTGCGTAGGTGGAGGGAATGGAAAAGCGGCCACCATCCACGACGACAGAGCGGCCCGACGGGAAAAAGGACATGGCACGTGCGATATCCACTGCCAACGCCTCTCCTTTGAGATCGAAGCGACCGTCGATATCGCGGAGCGGAGGGATGTCGCCTGGCAGGTTGATACGGGCATCGGCAAGGTCAAAATTGATCTGCAATTCGTTCTGGTTGAGATCCATGGGAACGCCCGGCCCTTTCATCCGGCCAGCCGGAATGAAGACGGCGATCGAACCATTCGTCACCGTGCCGCCGAACATATTGTCCATCACCCATTCACGCGGCCTTCGCGCCATCCAGAACGGCCAAAGCTGTTTTATCGCCGTGACTTGCATCTGCGGCAATTGAGCCCCGAAACTGATTTCCGGCGACTGTTCTCCAAAACGGACCTTGAGAGCCCCCGCCATCCGTCCCATGGGGCTGGAGACCGCCATCTCATCGAATTGCAGTTCGCGGTCTGCGGAGAGGTAACGCCCGTTTGCCTTAAGATCGAAGCGCGTGGGCTCTTCACTTTCCGTGGCTCCGACGGCGGTCCCGCCGCTGATCAAAAGATCGAGGCCGAAACCGACACGCTTGTCGTCCGGATTGAGCCTGTTGAGGTCAATCACGGCGCCGGTAAACGGAAGGATGGTCGGCCCGAAACGCGCCTCCGATCTCAGAAGCTCGATCGAGTTCTTCGAAAAATCGTAGGCAACATTGATCGTTGCGCCTGTAAATAACTGTTGAAGCCCATCGAAATAGAAATGCCCGGGAGATTGACGCAACATCGCCGTGATGCGCGGCTGTGTCATCTCGCGCGCCCGGACCGCGGCGAGATCCAGATCAAGCGACCCTTCGATGCCTTCACGAGGAGCGCCGTCTTCGGTTCGCTGGAGCAGAAAAGGTGTCACCTCCAGTCCAGCCAACCTCGCCGATAAGGATGTGGTGACACCTTCAATCGTCTTCGACGCGGCCGTCAGCGTAGCGCGACGGCCATTGAGGCTTATCGCGCCAGTGACCTCAACCTCACCATCGAGGCTGCGGGCCAGTTTCAGATCGTCCACGACAAGTGCGATCGGCTTGCGCCCCGGCGCCGCAGGAAGAAGGATCTCGATTCCGGATATATCGATCGAACCGGTCCCTGTTCGCTCCATGAGGCCCCGCGCTTCGTCAAAACGCTGGAAAGCCTGCTCGAGGAGCGCCGGCATGCCGTCGACCCGGACTTCCGACAGCGGCAGGGGGTCTCCCGATGGCAATTGCGCGGTATCGAGGCGGATATCTTCTGCCTCCATATGCTTGATCGATATGCGCCCGCTTAAGAGAGCGAGAGGATCGATTGCCATACGCATGGCGCCGGCACGGCTCAGATGTTCGCCGGTTGCCTGCTCGACGATGTCGACATTGCGCGCTTCCAGGGCAAGGCGAAGGCCGGAGTCAAAGCGGATGGCCGTAGAACCGACGGTCGCGGCATACCGCGGACCTATCGCATCGTTGAGCGCGGCCTGGGCGCGTGCCGAAAGCGTGCTGTCGGCGACGCCTCCTTCGATTGCGAAAATGGCGCTGCCCACTGCAAGTATGACCAGCACCACGAACAGTGCAACAACCTTGCTGAATCTCTTCATCCGCGTTGGCAAAGGCGGACAATTCAAGATAATCGGATCTTCAGCCCGGGCCGAGGGAAGTTCGTGCAGTGGAACGATGTCCTTGCGGTTGAAGTCGACCCTTTCTCCGCGAATTTCCGCCATCAGGTTGAGATCTGTCTTTCCATATTCGCGTGTGTGGCTGGACGCCTCGCCGGCCACTATATACCGATTGCGGCGAATATGATTCAAGATACCGGCAAAAGAAAGGAAAACCATGCCAGAATTGGCTGTTGGCGACATTGCCCCGAACTTCGAACTGCCGCGCGACGGTGGCGAAACGGTGTCTTTGAAAGCGTTTTTGGGAAAACCGGTCGTCGTATATTTCTATCCCAAAGACGACACCGAGGCCTGCACCAAGGAGGCGATCTCCTTTACCTCGCTTCTGCCGGAATTTGAAAAAGCAGGGGCTGCCATCATCGGCATCTCGCCGGACAGCATCAGGAAACACGACAAATTCGCCAAGAAGCACGCCCTGTCGATCATTCTCGGTTCGGACGAAGATACGGCTGTTGCCAATCTTTATGGCGTTTGGAAGGAAAAGAGCATGTATGGCCGCACCTATATGGGGGTCGAACGCACGACCTTCCTAATCGGCGCGGACGGACGGATCGCGAAGATCTGGCCCAAGGTTAAAGTCGCCGGCCATGCCGAGAACGTTCTTGAAAGCCTCAGGACGCAATAACAGGACGGTCAGATGCCGGGAGAATTCTCCATCACTTCTTTGAGAGGCGGCGCCACAACGGCCATTCTTTCGGCCGATCTCGACATCAAGACACGGCTTGCGCAGGAAACGGCAACCCGGTGGTTTGAACGGCGGCTGTCCCTGCGCTCTCCACTCGACCCTCCTCTTGCCGAACGTCCCGGTCGTCCGGAAAAGCCTGAACTGGTGCCGCCGAAAGCTGTCGGAAAGCGCTCGCTGCACACCGTCAACGGCCGTATTGCGACCCTGCACGCCATCGCCCATATCGAGCTCAATGCCGTTGATCTTGCACTCGACATCGTTGCGCGTTTCGCCACCGAACCTGTTCCGAATTCCTTCTTCGACGGCTGGATGCAGGTTGCCTTCGAGGAAGCCAAGCATTTCCGGATGGTACGGGCACGATTGAACGATCTTGGCGCCGAGTACGGCGATATGCCGGCCCACGACGGGCTGTGGCAAGCAGCCCATTCTACGCGCAATGACCTCACCGCTCGGCTTGCCGTCGTGCCGCTGATCCTTGAGGCCCGCGGCCTTGACGTAACGCCATCGCTGCAGGCGAAGATGCGTGAAAGCGGCGATCTCGAGACGGCGGCGATTCTGGACGTGATCTACAACGACGAAAAGGGGCACGTCGCCGTCGGAGCAAAATGGTTCCGCTTTCTCTGCGCTCGCGAGCGCAAAGATCCCGCGGCAACATTTCAGCAACTGGTACGCGCCAATTTCCGCGGGTCCCTCAAAGCCCCGTTCAATGACGTCGCGCGGGCAGAAGCGGGCCTGACGCCCTCCTTCTATCGCTCATTGAGCTCAAGCAGTAACGCCTGAGGCAATTATTCGTTAACCATAAGCATGTGTAATCCCCATCAACGGGACGACGGCGAAAACGAGTCGTATCTCTGGGGGATTCACGTGGCGAAGGGAACCGAAAGCCGGGTATTTGGGAAACGGGCGCCTCAGCACGTCCTCATTTTCGCCAGTGGCGAGAAAGTCCGCCATATGATCATTCGGCCTTGGATGGCCGCATTGACCTTCTGCTTTCTCGCCGTTTTTGCGATCGGCTATCTCGCAGCGACCTCTTATCTCGTGATCCGGGACGACCTGATCGGTGCGACGATGGCTCGGCAAGCCCGCATGCAGCACGGCTACGAGGATCGGATCGCAGCCCTGCGGGCTCAGTTGGACCGAATAACCTCCCGGCAGTTGCTAGATCAGCAGGTCGTAGAACAGAAGGTTGAGAAGCTGCTGGAACAGCAGAGCGCATTGTTTTCGCGCCACGGAAAGCTCGGATCCTTGCTGAATCGTGCGGAGGAATCGGGGCTGACGGCACAGGAGCCTTCTACTCCGGCCACCTTGCAGTCGCCCCTGAAGGAACGTCAGGCGTCTATGAACGGCGGCGGTGGCTTGCAGGCCATCGACAAACTGCTCTCCGGAAAGACCGCTGCTACACCACTCGACACATCCAGTGCCCTTGGCTACACATCACTGCGCGAAAACATCTCCGATCGAGCCGATCGCGTCTTTTCCAGGGTGACGCTTTCGCTGAAAGACCTCGAGAAGGAACAACTCGTCAAGATCGCCGACCTGACGACCGGCGCATCGCATACCGCTGATGCGATCACCGCCATCCTCAGACGGACCGGTGTGGAGGTCGCCTCCGCGTCGAAAGCCGGCCCTGCCGACGGCGTCGGCGGCCCCTATGTGGAGCCTCAGGTAGACATTGGCACATTCGACGCCTCGCTCGACGAGCTCGATGCAGCTCTCAGCCGCCTGGAAAGCGTGCGTGAAACGGCACGCGACCTGCCATTCGGCAATCCAGCCCCCGGCCATGCGATAACCAGCCGCTTCGGAAATCGCATTGATCCTTTCCTCGGAAAATTGGCACTGCATGCCGGAATCGACTTCGAGGCCGAAACCGGTCAGGAGGTGAAGGCGACAGGTTCCGGCAGGGTCGTCACGGCTGGCCCTTCTGGCGGCTACGGCAACATGGTCGAGATTGACCACGGCCAAGGCACGACGACACGCTACGGCCATTTGTCAAAAGTCCTGGTCAAGGAGGGCGACACGGTTGTCACCGGCGACGTCGTTGGACGAGCCGGATCCACCGGGCGCTCAACGGGGCCGCACGTGCACTACGAGGTTCGCCGAGGCGGTAATGCCGTCGATCCCATTCATTTCCTGAACGCCGGACTGAAGCTCACGACCTACCTCAACTGAACCGATAATTGGCAAAAGACAATTTCTTTGCTTGCGAACGATAGCCGGCTTCTCCATTTAGGATGTTCATTCACCAATCCCCCAGCGGAATTCCCTGTTTTCCTTGACTTTCAGCGTTTTTGGTCCTATGTCGCGGACCAGTTGTCGGCTGTATTGCGCCGACTAGCACAGAGTTCGTACAGAACCGGAACGGAAACGTAATTCCCTTTGACCACATTCGCTGATCTTGGCCTGAGCCAGAAAGTCCTCTCCGCTGTCACCGACGCGGGTTACACCATCCCTACGCCGATCCAGGCCGGGGCAATCCCGCACGCCCTGCAGCGCCGTGACATTTGCGGTATAGCGCAAACCGGAACGGGAAAGACTGCCTCATTCGTTCTGCCGATGCTGACGCTTTTGGAAAAGGGCCGTGCCCGTGCCCGGATGCCGCGCACGCTGATCCTGGAGCCGACCCGTGAACTAGCAGCGCAGGTCGCAGAAAACTTCGACAAATACGGCAAGAATCATAAGCTCAATGTCGCACTGCTGATCGGTGGCGTCTCCTTCGAGGATCAGGACCGAAAGCTTGAGCGCGGCGCCGACGTCCTCATCTGCACGCCGGGCCGGCTTCTCGACCATTGCGAACGCGGAAAGCTTCTAATGACCGGCGTCGAGATTCTCGTGATCGACGAAGCCGACCGTATGCTCGACATGGGCTTCATCCCGGATATCGAGCGCATCGCCAAGATGATCCCCTTCACCCGGCAGACATTGTTCTTCTCCGCGACGATGCCGCCGGAGATCCAGAAGCTTGCCGATCGCTTCCTGCAAAATCCTGAGCGCATCGAGGTGGCCAAGCCGTCCACGACCGCAAAGACAGTGACGCAGCGGCTCGTCGCGTCGCATAACAAGGATTACGAGAAACGCGCCGTACTGCGCGATCTCGTCAAGGCGCAGGACGACCTGAAGAACGCGATCATCTTCTGCAATCGCAAGAAGGACGTCGCCGATCTCTTCCGTTCCCTTGAGCGGCACGGCTTCTCCGTAGGCGCGCTGCATGGCGACATGGATCAGCGCTCACGGACGACCATGCTGGCAAATTTCAAGGACAACAATATCACGCTGCTCGTCGCCTCGGACGTCGCCGCACGTGGTCTGGATATTCCGGACGTCAGCCATGTCTTCAATTTCGATGTGCCGATTCATGCGGAAGACTATGTCCATCGCATCGGACGCACCGGTCGTGCCGGACGATCGGGCCGAGCCTTTACGATCGTCACCCGGTCGGACACCAAATATCTGGATGCGATCGAGAAACTGATCGGTGAAAAGATCGAGTGGCTGAGCGGCGATCTGACTGCCCTGCCCGCTCCCATGGAAAGCCATGAGAATGATCGTGGCCGCAAAGGTCGCGATCGTGATAAGGAGCGCGGCCGCGGCCGAAGAAGCGATTCGGGGCGCGGCGATTCGAGTCACAAGGCTGACACGAAGATCCAGGATAATTCGATTGAAGCAGCCGAAGGGGCACTTGTGGAAGCTAGGGTAGAAAACGTGAAACCGGAACGCAAGGCAGACAGGAAGCCGCAGAACAATGGCGGCAACCGCAATATGCGGCCAAGCCCGGCACCCGCAAACGATGACAATCGCGAGCGCCGCCAGCGTTACCACCGGGACCACGATGATGGCCCGACGCCGATCGGCTTCGGCGACGATATCCCCGCATTCATGCTGATCGTGGCGAACGGCACCAAGGCTTAAACTTCGGTGGCAAGACCTGGTATTGATTTTCCTGGCGTCGGTGCAGGTCTCGTTATCCTGCGCGACGACGGAAGAGTCTTGCTCTGCCGGCGCATGAAGGCACCGGAAGCCGGTTTCTGGAACATCGTCGGCGGCAAAGTCGATCCGATGGAGCCGTCCTCCGAGGCAGCGCGCCGCGAGGCGGAAGAAGAAACGGGCCTCAAAATCGGCAGTGTCGAGTTTCTCTGCATGGCTGAAGAGATTATCGAGGCGGACCGGCAGCATTGGGTCTCGCTGATCTATGTCACACGGGATTTTTCCGGCGAACCGACTCTGACCGAACCGGACAAACTGTCTGAAATAGGCTGGTTCGATCCGAAGGATCCCCCACAGCCGCTTTCAGCCTTCTCTGCCAGGGCATTCTCGCACCTCGAAACGGCGCAAAAGTAATAGAGACAAGCCCGGGGACCGAAACGCCCATGGCTAAAAGCGGACCTGCCTCAAGATGTAGATTTTGCCCGCAATGCGGCTTCGAATGCGAGCCGCACCCATTTTTTCATTTCATCGGGATCGTCGAATGCCTCTTCGGGTATCGACCAATAAGGCATAGGTACGGCAGTACCTTTCTTGTTTTCGTATACCCACTGCCGCGCACCGGCTGCGGCGAACTCGGGACCGCTAACCTCGTCCGCCTTCAGCATGATCTCGTTGCGCAGATCGATCGCAATGATCAGTCCCTGATGATAGATACCCTTGCCGCCGAACATACGGCGGATCGATACGGGGCCAAGCCCCTCAAACATCTCCTCGATGCCGGCATTGTCCATCCTTACCCCCTGAGAATACCGCCCGCTGCCGCCACCTCTTCCGGCGTATCCACATCGAGATGCGCCGCAGGGCCGATGTCGATATCGATGATGGGCAAGCCCGAGTTCTCAATGATGGCGCGCGCACCCACATCACCTTGAAGCTCCAGAACTGCAGCGTAGACCGCTCTCGGCAGTATAACCGGATTTCCTCGCTTCCCGCCGGACACCGACCGGATCACCACGTCGCCGCCGGACTCGCGAAACGCAGCGATCAGCATGCCCACATGCTCAGTAGTCACGCCCGGCATGTCAGCCAGCATCACCAAGATACCGTCCTTCGATGCAAGTTCCGGGCTCGAGAAACCGGCGACCAGGGAGCTTGCAATACCGGATGCGTAATCTGGATTGAAACAGGCCGAGATGTTCAGACCGGCCAGCGCCGTTTCCACGTCCTTGCGACGATGGCCCGTGACGACGACGACGGGAGACGCCTGCGAACTCTGCAACATCGTCGCCGTGCGCCGTACCAGAGGTATACCATCGAACTCCGCCAGCAGCTTGTGAAGACCGGCATTCCCCATGCGCCGTGCCTGGCCTGCCGCCAGTAGCAGCGCACCCACCGACAGATCCGCCGTCTTTTTCACGACAGAATCGCGGGGGTTGGGGCGACTGGCGATTTCCATCAGCAGTCCGCCCACTCCCATGCCGGTGATATCGAACGACGTCACGGCCTCGCCCGCCATCAAGCGGCTCAACACCCAATCGAAACCGTTCTCTTTTGGAGAACGTGCGCAGCCGGGGGCGCCAAGCACAGGCACATCCCCGATCCGGCCGAGCACGAGCAGATTGCCGGGATCGACCGGCATTCCGACGTGATGCACTTCTCCGCCGGCCCGGCGGATCGCGGCAGGTATCACGTCGTCTTTGTCTGCCACGGCGGAAGCGCCGAAAACGACAATCATAGCCGGCTCGCTCGTCTCTTGGGCCTTGATCTCCCGAAGAACCTCGGTCAGCCGCTCCGCTGAGTGTGGGATACGGATTTCGCTCGTCAGGCGGCTGCCGGATGTTGCAAGGCGCTGTTCCAGAAGTTTGGCCGTCCGATCCATGACCGACGTCTTCAGCGACGGAAGTTCTGTCGCGACCAATGTCACCGCGCGGGGATGGAAAACCTTCACTTGAAAAGGGGGGGCTCCAGACAGCAGGGCAACGGCCTCCCCGACCCTGTCGCCGCTGACCGCCAGAGGAATGATCTTGACGGTCGCCACCATATCGCCTTCGCGGACCGTGACATGGTCGGCCAGACAGGCGAGCGTCATCGCCGGATCGATCCGGTTCAGTGCGTCGACCACGGTCTTGTCGGCGACGAAGAGACCATCCGCTTTGGCATAGATGTTCACCCGTCCCGTGGTGGCGTCGGAGAAACGCAGATTGTCGGGAACGATGGCATTGGCGATGGCGGCGGCTGCCTGATCTTCAAGCATGTCACCCGGATCGAGCCGCACGGCCACCACGGACGCTACGCCTTCCTGAGATAGCTTGGCTATATCCTCTTTGGACAGAATCCGTCCCTTTGAGATGCGGCCTGAAGGCAGTCGGATGCTGTGCGCCAGCACCACGCCTTCCGCTTCATCGAGGTTGAAGGTTCCGTACTTCATTCCCGATCACCCATCAGTGACAAGATTGCGGCGGCGGAAGGCCTGGACGATCTGAGCGAGAGTGGCAAGGGCGATTTCCGCCGGGCTTGCCGCACCGATATCCAACCCGATCGGAGCGGCAATTCGGGCGATCTCTTCGTCCGTCCGCCCCATTTCCTTCAGCCGCTCCACGCGTTTCGCATGCGTCTTGCGGCTCCCGAGCGCTCCTACATAGAAACAGCCGGCCCTGAGCGCCTCCGACAGGGGAAAGTCATCGATCTTCGGATCGTGCGTAACCGCCGCCAGAGCGGTATAGGCGTCGAGCGGCTGCTCCTTCAGCACGTCCTCCGGCCAATCGGCGACCAGTTCGACGCCACCGAAACGTTCCTCCGTCGCAAACGCGGTACGCGGGTCGATGATCGTCAGATCGTAGCCGGCTACCGGGGCCAAGCGGGCCAGCGCCTGGCTGATATGCACGGCTCCGATCACTACGATACGCGGCGGCGGCAGATGGACATTAAGGAAAAGCGCTCGCCCGTCCATCTCCACTGTCGTCGCTTTGCCGCTTCGGAACGCCTTGGCGACCTCCTCACCGAGCGGACCTGGAACGGGTTCGCCTTCCAGGATCAACCGCACCCCGCTGCCGGAAAGATCGGTTGCGACGACGGCAGCCTTACGGGCCTGCCGAGCAGCGTTAAGCCTTGCGAGCGTTTGAAGCTCCATCAGGCAAGCCTTTCCACATAAACCTTGATCTTGCCTCCGCAGGAGAGCCCGACGCGCCAGGCGGTCTCGTCCGCTACCCCGAACTCGAGCATCTTCGGGACGCCTGACGTGATGACGTCGAGCGCTTCGGTAATGACGGCGCCTTCAACGCAACCGCCGGAGACCGAGCCTTCGAAATTGCCTTCGCCGTCGATGACCAGATGGCTGCCCGACGGGCGCGGCGCCGAACCCCATGTCTCGACCACGGTGGCGATGGCAACGTCGCGGCCGCTTTCTCTCCAGGTCTGCGCGGTCAGCAATGGATCGAGAATTTCAGATGCAGTCATGCGACCCTCCGTGAATGTATATAGCGGCGCGGATCCGCCGATTTCGTGCGGTCATCCGATAATGCGACGGCAAGATCGGCAATCGACTGCAGATTGTGGACGGCCCGGAATTCGTCCACATGCGGCAACATCGCACGAACACCCTGCGCCCTTGCCTCGAAACCCTCGAACCGCAACAGCGGATTGAGCCAGATCAGCCGCCGGCAGGAACGGTGCAGGCGATCCATTTCCTTTTCCAGTTCCTTCACGCCCTCTCGCTCAAGCCCATCGGTGATCAGCAGCACGACAGCCCCCTGGCCAAGCACCCGGCGCGACCAGAGGCGGTTGAATTCGGAAAGCGTCGCGCCGATCCGCGTGCCACCGGACCAGTCGCGCACGGCATCTGTACACCCCGCAAGCGCCTCGTCCGGATCGCGGCGACGCATTTGCCGGGTTACATTGGTGAGCCGCGTACCGAACAGGAAGGTCTGAACCCGCGCCCGCCTTTCGGTAAGCGCATGCAGGAAATGCAGAAAGATGCGCGTATATTGGCTCATCGAGCCGGATATGTCGGCCAGCACCACAAGAGGCGGCGGTGCTTTCTTGCGTTGTCGAAAGCGCGGAAGGATGAGATCGCCCCCACTCCGCATCGCCTGGCGCATGCTGGCGCGCGGATCGATGGTGGGCTGCCGGTTTGATGAGCGGAAGCGCCGCGTCTTGACCTCGTCGAGCGGCAGCACCAGCCTGGTGAGTTCGCGGCGGGCCAGCGCCAGTTCGGTCGCCGTCATCTGGGCAAAATCCATGCGCTTCAGGATTTCGCTGCCGGAGGTGGTGAAGCGCGAGTCGATCTCGATCTCTGGAGGTGCCTTGCGCGTTGTGTCTTTCGGCTGATCGCCGGTCAGTGCATCACCGACTCGCGTCGCGCCCGCCTTCTGCTTTTCTCGCTCATGATGGTCAGGCACTCTGGGCGACATCATCGCAATCATCTTGCCCACGAGGTCGCGCGAGCGCCAGAATATCCGAAATGCTTCGTCAAAGACCGCCTGGTCCTCATGGCGCTTGACAAAAACAGCCGAGAGCGCGGCGTGAAACTCTTCACGCGAGCCAATGCCGATTGCGTCTACCGCAACGATCGCGTCGGCAGCCGCGGCTGGGCCGGTCTTCAGACCGGCTCGACGGAGCACCCGGGAAAAATAGACGAGATTTTCGGCAAGCCGCCCATCCCCCACCGGTACGGGTGGAACGACGATGCCGTCCTGACTTGCGCTCGTCATCATGACCTACACCGCCGCCTGCAGTTCCGCCTTCACCTCGGCAAGAACCCGTTCACCTTCGCCACCCTTGATCCGTGCGATATCGTCCTGATATTTCAGGAGAGTGCCCAGCGTATCGGCAATCGTCTCCGGGTCGAGCGCGATCCGGTCAAGTTCCGTCAACGCCGTCGCCCAGTCGATGGTCTCCGCCACGCCTGGGTTCTTGAAGAGATCGAGCGTTCTGAGTTTCTGGACATAGGCAACCACCTGGCGCGACAAGGTCTCGGCGCATTGCGGAACCTTGCGGCGGATGATCTCGAGTTCCTGCGCCGCGTCCGGGTAATCGACCCAGTGATAAAGACAGCGGCGTTTCAGCGCGTCATGAATTTCGCGGGTCCGATTGGTCGTGATGATGACAATGGGGGGCTCGGAGGCCTTGATCGTGCCAAGCTCGGGGATCGTCACCTGGAAATCGGACAGCACTTCCAGAAGGAAGGCTTCGAAGGCCTCGTCGGTGCGGTCAAGTTCGTCGATCAGGAATACCGGGGCCGGTTGGCCGGGTCGACCAAGGGCCTGCAGCACCGGGCGACGAATGAGATGACGTTCCGAGAAGAGATCGGCCTCCAATCGCTCCCGGCTCTGGATGCCTGTCACCTCCGACAACCGGATATCCAGCATCTGCGCGGGATAGTTCCATTCGTAGACTGCCGAGGAAATGTCCAGGCCTTCGTAACACTGCAAGCGGATCAACGGCCTGCCGAGAGCTGTTGCAAGGGTTTTGGCGATCTCGGTCTTGCCGACGCCAGCCTCGCCTTCGAGAAAGAGCGGGCGCTTCATCTTGAGCGCCAGGAAGATCACCGTCGCAAGAGACCTGCCGGCAAGATAGTCACCGGCGGCAAGAAGCGCGATTGTTTCATCGATCGAGGCGGGCAATGTGCCTGAAGTTCTGTCCGGCATGACTGTACCCCTTCAAACAGCGTTCTAAAGTGTTCGAAAGCCGCGGTCCAGATAGATGAGCGAGGATGCCTCCGGGCCGAAATGGATTGCTTTCACCTCACCGAACATAACAAAGTGCGTAGAGGCCTGCTTGATCTCGGTAAGCCGGCAATCGAACGAGACAATGGCATCTGACAGAACCGGCGCCCCCGTAAAAAGGGTCTTCCAGCTTCCCAGCGAAAACCGCTCATCCGCCGGCACTCCGCTCAAACCGGCAAAGGCGGTCGCCAATCCCTGATGGTGAGCCGCCAGCGAATTCAGCGCAAATCTGCCGCTTTCGGCGAAGATTGCATTATTCGCATTGCTGCTGTTCAGACACACCAGCACACTTGGCGGATTGTCCGAAACCGAACAGGCGGCAGTCACGGTCACGCCGCGCCTGACCCCGTTGAACTCGGTGGTTACCACCTGAACATGGCCGGCATAACGCGCCATACCGTTGCGATAAAGGACGGGATCGAGAAAAGGCTGGTCCGTCAAAGGCATCTCCAGGGGCCACGTCCCTCATCACTCCCTTGATATGGTGACAAAAATACTTGATGTCCACGGGAGCAGCGGGTTTTTACATCCTATAGCCGATTCTCTTTGACGGCTGCGACGAGAAAGCTAAATGTGGCCCCCAAGGGCAAGATCCAAGGAAAAGCATGACAGCACGACGTTTTGTTATCGCCGGAGTGCTAGCTTCGTTTCTGGGATACGGATCGGCATCGGCTGCGGTGATCGGTGTCGTTGCCCCGCGTTCCGGCCCCTATGCTTCGCTTGGAAATCAGGTTTTTCAAGGCGCGCGCGCTGCCTCCGAAGCTACGGGGGATACGATCGTCGAGGTCGAGGAAAGCTGCGAGGAAAGCGGTGGCGCAAATGTGGCCCGGAGCCTCGCTGAGGCCAAGGCCGTAGCCGCGATAGGTTTCCTGTGCGTAGAGACCCTCACGACTGCACTGCCGCAACTGAAGGCAGCGCAGATTCCGGCCATAAGCATTTCCGTCCGCTCAAAGATCCTGATGGAGGACACGCTGCGCAATGGCTGGCCTTTCTATCGAATGGCGCCAGTTGAAGGCGATGAGGCGGAAAAGCTCTCCGAGATCATCCTCGACCTATGGAAAGCGGAGCCGATTGCATTTGTCGAAGACGGCACCATCTATGGCCGCGAGCTTGCAAGTGCGATCCGCCAGAAGCTCGAACCGGCAGGCATAACACCGGTCTTTTCCGACACTTTTCGGCCCGGTCAGGAGCAACAGGTGGCGCTGGTGCGTCGTGTCGCAAAGGCCGGAGCAACCCGGGTCTTCGTCGGCGGCGACCGCAACGACGCAGCAATCATAGCGCGCGATGCCGCGTCGGAAAATCTTCAGCTTGTACTTATGGGTGGCGATGCCCTGAGGGCTGCAAACCGTCCGGTGCCGCTCCGCGAAGGCGTCCTCGCTATCGCCCTTCCCGACTACGCCGCACTACCTTCCGCAGTTGCAGCCGTTGCGGCCTTGCAGGCGAAAAACATCGATCCGGACGGCTACATGCTGCCATCCTATGCCGCCGTGGAGCTTGCGCACGAGGCGGTTTCCATAGCGGCGAACCAGCCCCTGACTGGAGTTATAGGCAGGAGTTCATTCAACACCGCGATCGGTCCGATCGCCTTCGACGAAGGGCATGAACTGAAGGAAAATCCGTTCCGTCTGCTCGAATGGCGCGGGACATCTTTTGTTCTGGTTCATCCTGCGACCGAGTGACGATTGTCCCCCCAACCGGCTGATGCTAAGGGTCGCGAAAAACTTGGAGACCTCCGCTGATGACCCTGCCGATCCGCATAGCGCCGTCCATTCTCGCCGCCGATTTCTCAAAGCTCGGGCAAGAGGTGCGCGATGTCGTCGATGCGGGAGCCGATTGGGTCCATCTCGACGTCATGGACGGGCATTTCGTACCGAACATCTCGTTCGGACCTGATGTCATCAAGTCGCTGCGGTCCTACACGTCGGCGTTCTTTGACTGCCACCTGATGATCTCTCCGGCCGACCCCTATCTCGAGGCGTTTGCCAAGGCGGGCTGTGACGGCATCACCGTCCATGCCGAAGCTGGTCCGCACCTGCATCGTTCGCTGCAGACGATCCGCGCCCTCGGGAAGAAGGTAGGCGTCACTCTCAATCCCGCGACACCACTCGCGGCAATAGAGAATGTTCTCGATGACGTCGATCTGATCTTGATCATGAGCGTCAACCCCGGCTTCGGCGGCCAGAAGTTCATCCCGGCAATGACCGAAAAGATCCGCGCGGCCAGGGCCCTGATCGGCGGCAGACCGATCGAGCTCGAAGTCGACGGCGGCATTACGGCCGACACCATCGGCGCGGCGACGGCAGCCGGCGCCAATGTCTTCGTCGCCGGCTCCGCAGTTTACAAAGGCGACGGAATCACAGCCTATCGAGAAAATATTGCGCGGCTCAAGGCCGCCGCCGAGAATGGACGAAGATGATGTCTAGCTTGCGGTATTCGCTATTGGCATGCGCTGCAATGTTCTTTGCAGATACGACATCCGCGGCCGATATCGCAAGCATCCAGCCGATCGGCTTTTCTGCCGATGGCCACACATTTGCCTATGAAGAATACGGCATCCATGATGGATCCGGTTTTCCCTATGCGAATATCTATGTTCTCGATCTCACCAACGATACCTTTCTTCCCGGAACACCGTTTCGAGTGCGTCTGGAGCAGGATGACGCGACAATTGCAAAGGCCCGCTGGCGTGTCCGCAACGACGCCGGAGCGGTGATCGAGAGCCACGAACTTGCCAATCATCCCGCAGAGTTTGTCGCTTTCAACCCGGCCACGGAGGTTGACGCAGATCCGCACCGGCTGCGTTACTTGAGCGTTGCGGCGCTCCCGGCGATCGGCAAGCCGAACACGCTCGTACTCGAGGAACTTCCGCAGCCTCTCGATCCGCGCTGCGAGGGTCTGATATCCCGGACCGTTGCATTTCGTCTGCGCTTTACAGAACGCGACGGAATGCCGGCTGACGAGATTGTCCACGAAGATCGGCACATTCCTCTTTCTCGCAACTGTGTCGGCGGCTATCGGCTGGGTGGGATCGTCAGCGGATCCTCGGGCGGAAGTACGCCCGTGGAAGTGGCTCTGGTCATGGTCTTGAGCGCCGGCTTCGAAGGGCAAGATGGACGCTGGATTGCCATCCCGCTGAATACGCCTCGCTGACTGTCCATCACCCGCCGGAAAACTTGAGCTCACGCCCGCTTCTTGCTACAGCGGCGCCAATACTCTTTTAGGAAACAGAAACCAATGATCCCGCGTTATTCCCGGCCCGAAATGGTCGCCATCTGGTCGCCCGAAACCAAATACCGCATCTGGTTCGAAATCGAGGCGCATGCTTGCGACGCTCTTGCCGCGATCGGCGTGATCCCCAAGTCGGCGGCTGAGACCATCTGGGAAAAAGGAGGCAAGGCGGAATTCGACGTCGCACGCATCGACGAGATCGAGGCGGTCACGAAACATGACGTCATCGCCTTTCTGACGCATCTTGCGGAGTTCGTGGGGCCCGACAGCCGTTTCGTGCATCAGGGCATGACATCTTCCGACGTCCTTGATACCTGCTTCAACGTACAACTCGTCCGCGCGACCGACCTGCTGCTTTCTGATATCGACAAGCTGCTTGAAGCTTTGAAACGCCGTGCATTCGAGCACAAGGACACGGTCACCATCGGCCGCAGCCACGGCATTCACGCAGAGCCCACGACCTTTGGCGTCAAGCTCGCCCAGGCCTATGCAGAATTCGACCGGAACAAGACCCGGCTCCTCGAAGCGCGCGATGAGATCGCTACTTGTGCGATCTCTGGAGCAGTCGGCACCTTTGCCAATATCGATCCACGGGTGGAGGAACACGTCGCGGCGGCCATGGGACTGAAGCCAGAGCCGGTTTCGACGCAGGTTATCCCACGCGATCGGCATGCCATGTATTTTGCCACCCTCGGCGTTATTGCGTCGTCGATCGAGCGCCTCGCAATCGAAATCCGTCACCTGCAGCGTACGGAAGTCCTCGAAGCCGAAGAATATTTCTCCCCAGGTCAGAAGGGTTCTTCGGCAATGCCGCATAAACGCAATCCGGTGCTGACCGAGAACCTGACGGGTCTGGCCCGTATGGTCCGCTCCTATGCGCTGCCTGCGATGGAAAATGTGGCGCTGTGGCACGAGCGGGATATTTCCCACTCGTCCGTCGAGCGGATGATTGGACCGGATGCGACTGTTACGCTTGATTTCGCACTGGCGCGCATGACCAGCGTAATCGACAAGCTGCTCGTCTATCCCGAGAATATGATGAAGAATATGAACAAGTTCCGCGGGCTTGTTCATTCTCAAAGGGTGTTGCTTGCCCTTACACAAGCTGGCGTTTCACGCGAGGATGCCTATCGCCTCGTGCAGCGCAACGCCATGAAGGTTTGGGAGGAAGGTAAGGACTTTCTGGAAGAGCTGCTCGGCGACGAGGAAGTCCGTGCGGCGCTCACCGAAGAGGATATCCGCGAAAAATTCGATCTCGGTTATCACACCAAACACGTCGATACGATCTTCAGCCGTGTCTTTGGCTGATAGCTAATAGCGCCTTTTGCAAAGCCCTTGGCCGCAGCTCCGCGACCAGGGGCTCTTTTCATCTTTGGGCCGGGACCGAAGGAGATACCACGAGCTTGCGATAAAGATGCCAGGTCGAATGACCGAGGATGGGCATGATGACCGCCAGCCCTGCGAAGATCGGAATCGTCCCGATGACTAGCAAGGCGGCCACGATCAGTCCCCACAGGGCGACCGGCACAGGGTTGGCAATTGTTGCCCGCACACTCGTGTCGATCGCAGCCGCCGCCCCGACGTCCCGGTCGAGCATCAGTGGAAACGCGACCACCGTCGTCGCCAGGACTACCACTGCGAAAAGGAAGCCAGCCAGGTTTCCCCACAATATCAGCGCCATGCCTTGAGGGGTCGTCATAACCTCATTGAAGAAAGCCGAGAACGAACTCGGCGGCACGTCGCCGAAATAGGCGGCGTAGATCGACTGTGCGACCAGGAGCCATGATATGAAAAGCACGAACAGGAAAAAGCCGACGGCCAGAATGGACGGCAATGCCGGCGATCGCAGCACACTGAAGGCGTGCCGCCACGAACTGTCTTCGCCATTTTCGCGCCGGCGGCTTATTTCATAGAGGCCGAGCGCCGCCACCGGTCCGAGCAGGGCAAAACCCGACATCAGCGGGAAAAGCAGGGGCAGCAGATTGGCACCCGCGCTCCAGGCCATCAGGAATACACCGGCGAGCGGGTAGATCAGACACAAGAACACGTAGTGCGAAGGCTTTTCGCGAAAATCGCTCCAGCCCATTCTGAGCGCTTCGGTGATGTCTGCAATCCCGATCTTTCGGATTGCCGGGCGCGCAAAACCGCTGTCCGCTCCGGCCATGATATGAAACGCCGTCATAAGGTTCTCCTCCTCAGCCTAGCTTTCCGCACGCTGCAGCATTTCGAGCCAAGAGGTGACCGCAGCGGCATTTACTCACATGAGAGCCCGCATGGGGAAACGGGATCAGAGGTGCACTAAACCGATCGACGAGCTATGTACGTCCGACGAAAAAGAGCCGACACGCTTCGCAAGGTAACCGGCGCCGATATTCTAGCAAAATTTTCTGCATATGTCGCCTCTCACTTGACTTCGATCATTTTGCTACTCAAATCGCGTTCTCATGAAAGCCTCTGAAGCCGATATCCTGATCATCCCGGGCTATACCAATTCCGGTCCCCACCATTGGCAGAGCCGCTGGGAGGCAAAGCTCAAGACAGCCCGACGCGTCGAACAAGCGGAATGGTCGAAGCCGGTGCGCGACGATTGGGTTGCTCGCGTTGCCGAAGAGGTGAACGCCTCAAGCCGTCCCGTGGTGCTGGTGGCCCATTCACTCGGAATCCCGTCTGTCATCCACGCAATTCCGCATTTCAGAAACACCATCGCGGGCGCTTTTTTCGTGGCTCCGCCTGAAGTCGACAATCCCGCCATACGGCCCAAACACCTGATGACTTTTGGTCCCTATCCGCGCGATCCTCTTCCCTTTCCTTCCTTGACTGTCGCCAGCCGCAACGACCCATTCGGCTCCTTCGAACACGCCGACGATATTGCCTCCGCGTGGGGTTCGCTGCTCGTTGATGCTGGCTATGCCGGTCATATCAACGCGGAGTCGGGCCACGGGCCGTGGCCGGAAGGAACAATGGTATTTGCCCAATTCCTGAGCCGCTTGAGACCTTAGGCGCGAATTGAATGAAGCCCTCCGGAATTTCAGGTGCAGCAATTCGGACGGCAATCTTAAGTAGAATTTAATTGACTTTTGCTAACTTGCGCTCTCCCCAGCACCGAGCCAGGCAGCGCACAGATGCCGTCAAATGTTCTTTCAAGCCCTCTGAACTTCGGCAGCGGAGTTGATATCAGCGTGCTTGAAACGGTCTTTGAGGTTCTTCCCTTTGCGATGGCTGCAATCGATGACGCCGGTCTGCTGCTATTTGCCAACGCCGCGTTTCGAAGCGAATGGATCGGCGACAGTTGCCAACCGAGGTTTTTCGCAGATTTTGTTCACACGCAGGACCGCTCGACCTTTAGCCAAAAGCTCGACGATCTGGTCGCCTGTCTCACACCCCAAAGGCTGGAAGTCCGACTCGACAAATCCGAAGCTGCGAGCCGAGCGGCACTCGTCTCGTTGGCGCCACTCGCCACTGCCTTTAACGGACAGACAGTCATTGCCGTCCTCTTGTCGGATATTACCGAACAGAAGCGACACATCGAGAATCTCGCCGAACGCGAAAGTCGCTGGAACAATGCTCTTGTGAGTTCGGTCTCGGGTGTATGGGATCATAACTACGCCACCGGCCAGAAATACTACTCGCCCGTGTGGCGGCAGATCCGCGGAATGTCTCCAGAAGATCCGCTTGCTGCGAGTACGCAGGCCTGGCTGGAACTGGTGCATCCGGATGATCGGGCTCATGTGGTTCATGCGATGGAACGCCAAAATGCGGGCGACCCAGCCTTTGCCGTTTTTGAATATAGGGAGCTCCACAAACAGGGTCACTGGATATGGATCGAATGCCGGGGCGCATGTGTCGAATGGGATGCCCGCGGCAATGCCACGCGCGTCGTCGGTACTGACACTGACATAAGCGCCCGCAAGGCAGCCGAAGAGGCTATGGCGCGCATGTCGCGCCGGCTGGATATGGCTTTGGAAATTTCAGGCATAGGCGTTTACGAATCCGACTTTGATACCGGCGAAGTCGACTGGGACGAGCGGATGTTCCGGATCTACGGACTGGAAAAAAGTGAGACCGTGGTGATTGGCGGACTATGGGAAAGCCTTCTTCACCCTGATGATGCAGAGCGCGTCCAGGCGAATGTTCGCAGACACCTCGCCAGGCCCGAGCGCTTTTCCGACGAGTACAGGGTCGTCCTCCAGAACGGCTCCGAGCGTGTTATCCGCACCCGCACCATGCCATTCATCGATGGCAACGGTCACCAGAAGATGGTCGGGGCCAATTGGGATGTGACGGCCGACGTGATGCTGCATCGCGAGCTCGAACGGGCCAAAATGCTTGCCGAGGCCCGCAATCGGGATCTCGAAGCCGCTCGCAGCCGCATCGAACACAACGCGATGCACGACTATCTGACGGATCTGCCCAACAGACGGTACCTGGATGAGATGCTGGACCACATGGCAGCCGAGTGCGGCCGCAACGGGCATGGCCTGGCTATCTTGCATATCGACCTCGACCGCTTCAAACAAATCAACGACACGCTTGGCCACAGCGCCGGCGATGCGATGCTGAAACACACCGCGACCGTCCTGAAAAACACTGTTCGCAAGGGTGATTTCGTGGCCCGCATCGGGGGCGATGAATTCGTCATCCTGTCAAACTTCCAGGGATCACCGCGCAAGCTGTCCAATCTTGCGGAACGCATTATCAAGGAGCTACGCAAGCCTGTTTTATATGAAGGTCATGACTGCCGCTTCGGCGCGAGTGTCGGTATCGCTTGTGAAACAGGACCTATATTCGACGCCCGCCATCTTCTTCTCAACGCCGATATCGCACTCTACCGGGCCAAGAACCAGGGCCGCAACCGTCATGAGTTTTTCTCTGCGGAGACCCAGAACGAGATCATCAGCATCAAACGTCTGTCCGATGAAATTTTGCTAGGCCTCGAACGCAACGAATTCATCCCCTTCTACCAACCCCAATTCGATGCCACGACCCTTGAGATCGCCGGGGTGGAAACGCTCGCACGATGGATGCATCCGGAGCACGGGATGTTGTCGCCGGATAAATTTCTCGAAACCGCCGAAGAGTTGGATGCGGTGGCCTCGATCGACGCGATAATTCTCGACAAGGCGCTCGCGGATTTTCGCGCATGGCGGCGTGACGGCATCTCGATACCGAAACTCTCGGTCAACGTTTCCTACCGTCGGCTGCACGATCCGTCGCTGTCGCGAAAGCTGAAGAAGCTGAAGATCGAGCCCGGCACCGTCTCGTTCGAGCTGTTGGAATCGATATTCCTCGACGAGTGCGACGATCGCGTCCTGAAGAACCTGTCCCGGCTCAGGAAACTCGGCATCGATATCGATATCGACGATTTCGGCACGGGACATGCGTCAATCATCGGCCTCATTCGACTGTGCCCTCGGGCCCTGAAGATCGATCGCCAACTGGTACGCCTCGTCTCTCAATCGCAAGAGCAAAGAAAGCTCGTAGGTTCGATCATCGAAATCGGTAAGTCACTAAACATTCGAGTCATCGCCGAAGGCGTGGAGACACCCGAGCATATACGGATCCTGCGCGATCTCGGATGCGACGTTCTACAGGGCTACGCACTCGCAAGGCCGATGCCCGGGCCTGCGATTGCCGATTTCATTCGGTCGGACAAATGGCGAGCCCGCGGCCCGATCCCGCGATCTTGATAAGAAGACTTTGCGGCCACGGAATCTTCAGCCCAATAGCTCAAAGCCCCGCGCCCGATCGGCGCGGCTTTGTCTTCACCTCAATAAATGAGACTTACTGCTCTTCGATCTGCTTTACGGCATCAGCGAGCAGATCGATCATCTTCACCCGAATATCCTGGTCGGAGACGGAAATGCCGGCTGCATCGAAATCACCGCGCAGCTTACGGAAAACATCCTCGTCACCCGCCTCTTCGAAATCGGCGACGACCACTTCCTTGGCATAGGCTTCCGCGTCCGCTTTGCTGAGCAGACCGGCAGCCCAAAGGCCGATGAGCTTGTTGCGGCGGGCGAGCGCCTTGAATTTCAGCTCCTGATCGTGGGCGAACTTGTTTTCGAAGGCTTTTTCGCGATCACTGATGCCGCTCATTTCGGGTCTCCCAAGCTGGACTTTTGCCCTGCCCCCTTAATCAAAAGAGGAACGAAGCGCAATTGGCCGAGATCGATTCAGGCTCGTTGGCAGACGAAATCCCGATGCAAAATTGACCGAAACCAAACTCTTCCTGCACGAGACGGTCGTTGTCGCAGGTGATCCGTTATAAACGGCTGGTGCGCTGCGCCGAAATCATGACGCAATTTGATGGCTATGTCCTCTGGAACTTTGTGGTCGAGGGTCAACAGGTAGGCGCGATTGACCGTACCGCTCTATTGCGAGGCGTTAACCGGCCAAGGCTCAATTCGGAGCGCGAAAAGTGTGCACCCCCGCTTTTCCTGTTTATTGCCGCCCTTTTTGCTCGGCATTGGCGATGGCTGAAATACAAGCTTCAGGAATCCCTGTACTCTGGCCGGCAGATGATTCCTGATAGTGCTTTACGCAAAACCTTCGCCCCATAAAGCTTTTGGAGGCCTGCATTGTGAAACGCTTTCTTTTCCGATAAGGGACCGCTCAAACATCATCCATCGCGCCCGCGAGCGGCGCCAACAACGAGACAAGAAACTATGAACCGTCGCCGCCGTATCTACGAAGGCAAGGCCAAGATCCTGTATGAAGGCCCTGAACCCGGCACGCTGATCCAATTCTTCAAGGACGATGCCACCGCTTTTAACAAAAAGAAGCATGACGTCATCGACGGCAAGGGCGTACTCAACAACCGTATCTCCGAGTACATCTTCACCCATCTGAACAAGATCGGCATTCCCACGCATTTCATCCGCCGGCTGAACATGCGCGAGCAGCTCATCAAGGAAGTGGAAATCATTCCCCTCGAGATCGTCGTGCGCAATGTTGCCGCCGGATCACTTTCGAGCAGGCTCGGTATCGAAGAGGGCACGGTCCTTCCCCGCTCGATCATCGAATTCTACTACAAGTCCGATGCGCTCGCCGATCCAATGGTTTCCGAAGAGCACATCACCGCATTCGGCTGGGCGAACCCCGCTGAACTGGACGATATCATGGCGCTTGCAATTCGCGTCAACGACTTCCTCTCCGGCCTGTTCCTCGGGGTCGGAATTCAGCTTGTCGACTTCAAGATCGAATGCGGCCGCCTCTTCGAAGGCGACATGATGCGCATCATCCTCGCCGATGAAATTTCGCCGGATAGCTGCCGCCTCTGGGACATCGAGACCAGGGAGAAGATGGACAAGGATCGTTTCCGCCGCGATATGGGCGGCCTTTTGGAAGCCTATTCGGAAGTAGCGCGCCGTCTCGGCATCATCAACGAAAACGAACCGATCCGGGGCACGGGTCCGGTTCTGGTCAAGTAAATTCGGGGGTTAGATCAGTGATCAAGGCACGCGTGACGGTCACGCTGAAGAATGGCGTTCTGGACCCGCAGGGCAAGGCGATCGAAGGCGCACTCGGCAGTCTCGGGTTTGCCGGGGTAGGCCATGTGCGGCAGGGCAAGGTCTTCGACATCGAACTCGACGGTGCCGACAAGGCCAAAGCCGAGGCCGATCTGAAGGCCATGTGCGAAAAGCTCCTCGCCAATACGGTGATCGAAAACTACGCGATCTCCCTCGACTAAGACGCGGATTCGGCGCTGCAGGCGCCGGATCGATATCTGCAACTGCCTCGGAACCGGATACTTTCGAGGCCATTGAGGTTGAAACGCCCCATGAAATCCGCCGTCGTCCAGCTTCCCGGTCTCAATCGCGACCGCGACATGATTGCCGCCCTCACCAAGATTTCCGGCAGGGCGCCGATCACCGTCTGGCAGACGGAGACCGAAATTCCCGATGTTGACCTGATCGTTATTCCAGGCGGCTTTTCCTATGGCGATTATCTGCGCTGCGGTGCGATCGCCGCCCGCATGCCGGTCATGCAGGCCATCAAGGAAAAGGCCGATAGAGGCGTCAAGGTGCTGGGTGTCTGCAACGGCTTCCAGATCCTCGTCGAGGCAGGCATGCTGCCCGGAGCGCTGATGCGCAACTCGTCGCTGAAGTTCGTCTGCAAGGAAGTGAAGCTCGAGGTGGTGAATGCCGAAACGGATTTCACCCGTGCTTACGAAAAGGGCCAGGTGATCCGCTGCCCCGTCGCCCATCACGACGGCAATTACTTTGTCGATTCCAAACTGTTGTCCTCTCTGGAAGACAATGGGCAGGTCGTCTTCCGCTATGCAGAGGGCACAAATCCGAACGGCTCCTTGAGTGACATCGCAGGCGTCATGAACCGCAGCGGCAATGTGCTCGGCATGATGCCGCATCCGGAGAACCTGATCGAAGCCGCACACGGTGGCAGTGACGGGCGCGGCATCTTTGCCTCTGCGCTGGACGTGGTGGCCGCCACCGCCTGACGTTGTCGTCTCCTGCTCGACGACTGGATATCCTGATTTCACCTTAGGACGTTATGATGGCCCCCTCCATCCGCCTTCACGTGGTACTCGCCGTCTCGGCCCTCGGCCTTCTGCTTTCCGCATGCCAGTCGGAGCGCCCGGCATCCGGCCCGAATCGCGCCGCATTGCCGACGATGGAACGCGTCGCGCTTGCGGCAAACTCGTGCTGGTTCAAATCCGGAGACGCAGCGTTCAAGCCATACCGGTTGGCGCCTGAGTTGAACTCCTTCTCCGGCCGCCCTCGCATCCTTGCAGTTCCGCGCAATAGTCCGGAATCGCGACCTGTCCTCGTCGTCCAGGCGGAAGGCAATCCTGCCCGTCTCGACGCTTTCGGACCGCTGATGGGTACTGCCGACGGCGAACGAATCAAGCGCGACGTTCTGCGCTGGGCCGGCGGCACAAGCGGCTGCTGAACCGGGCAAATCTCCTGCACTCGCGACCTGTTGCAGAGCTGCACCGAACCGCATGAATCTTTACGTTTTTTCGCCGCAATTCATAACAACCAATTAAGGTTGCTGGACGGCTATCGCCTCTCGCTGTACCACTTCCGCTTGGGAGAATGCGAGCGCCAACGCGTATCGTATTGACCGCGAGCCAGTGGTCCGCATGAAGGGCGATAGGAATGAACAAAGCACTGTTGGGTTGCGTCGTCGGGACCGTCTTGACGGCGTCCGCCATATCATCGGCGGCGCTGGCCCAGGAACGCCTCTTCGACGAAGTCCGTATCGGCCTCTCCGGATCAATCCATGACAAGAAGACGTTCGAACCAGGGCTTTTCCCTTCCGCCACAGTCTTTTTCGACCCGTTCGATCAACGACACGCCGAAAGCTTCCTTGATCATATGCTGCGTCCAAGGGTGCATGTCGGCGCGATCGTGTCGACCTCCGGCGGCGCCAATCAGGTTTTTGCGGGCTTTACCTGGACCGCCAATGTCACCGACAAACTCTTCATCGATCTCGGTTTCGGCGGCTCGCTTACCGATGCAAGCCTCGATAATCCCAACGATCGGCCGAATGTAGGTTGCCGTGCCCAGTTTCATGAATCAGCCGCCGTGGGTTACAACATAACGGAAAACTGGCGCGTTCTCGCCACGATCGAACATTCCTCCAATGCGGATATTTGCGACCAGAACGATGGCCTTTCCTACGCCGGCATAGCGGTCGGTTACAAGTTCTGACGGATCACACGTCCCGTTGAAGAATGAAGCGCCGCGTTGCGGCGCTTTTTTTGTCCCGGATATACTTAGCCTGTCACCTTGCAAGGCAGCATTTTCCTGTCGCACCTTTCGGCGACATAGGCTAAAGAGCGCCAAAGCTTGGCCCTGTCATCCAGAGTAGATCATGACCATTCCGAACAGCATCGCGATCACCCCTGAACTCGTCGCCTCCCATGGCCTCAAACCGGACGAGTACCAGCGTATTCTCGATCTGATCGGCCGCGAGCCGACCTTTACGGAACTCGGCATCTTCTCGGCCATGTGGAACGAGCACTGCTCCTACAAATCCTCGAAGAAGTGGCTGCGGACATTGCCGACCAAAGGTCGCCGCGTCATCCAGGGGCCGGGCGAAAATGCGGGCGTGGTGGATATCGACGACGGCGATTGTGTCGTCTTCAAGATGGAGAGCCATAACCATCCCTCCTATATCGAGCCCTATCAAGGCGCGGCTACCGGCGTCGGCGGCATTCTCCGCGACGTCTTCACCATGGGCGCGCGACCGGTTGCGGCCATGAATGCACTTCGATTCGGTGCACCGGATCATCCGAAGACCAAACACCTGGTCTCGGGCGTCGTCGCCGGCGTCGGAGGTTATGGCAATTCCTTCGGCGTGCCGACGGTGGGCGGCGAAGTGGAATTCGATCCGCGCTACAATGGCAACATCCTGGTCAACGCGTTCGCGGCCGGCCTCGCCCGCACCGATGCCATCTTTTATTCCAAAGCTGAAGGCGTCGGTCTGCCGGTGGTCTATCTCGGAGCAAAGACGGGGCGCGACGGGGTCGGTGGCGCGACGATGGCATCCGCCGAATTCGACGAGTCGATCGAAGAAAAACGCCCGACCGTGCAGGTCGGCGACCCCTTTACCGAAAAGTGCCTGCTGGAAGCCTGCCTCGAACTGATGGGAACCGGCGCAGTCATCGCCATTCAGGACATGGGAGCCGCGGGCCTTACCTGTTCCGCGGTCGAGATGGGTGCAAAGGGCGATCTCGGTATCGAACTGGACCTGGATAAGGTTCCGGTGCGCGAAGACCGCATGTCCGCCTATGAGATGATGCTCTCGGAGAGCCAAGAGCGCATGCTCATGGTGCTGAAGCCGGAGAAGGAAAAGGAAGCCGAGGCAATATTCCATAAGTGGGGCCTCGATTTCGCAATCGTCGGCAAGACGACGGACGACCTGCGCTTTCGCATCCTGCATCAGGGCGAGGAAGTGGCGAACCTGCCGATCAAGGAACTGGGAGACGAGGCGCCGGAATATGACCGCCCCTGGATCCAGTCGAACGGCCGCGCTCCCCTTCCCGCATCGCAAGTTGCCGCACCGGCAGACTACAATGACGCCTTGTTGAAGCTCGTCGGCTCGCCGAACCAGTCCAGCCGCCGCTGGGTGTGGGAACAGTATGACACGCTGATCCAGGGCAATTCGCTGCAGCGTCCCGGTGGCGATGCCGGCGTGGTACGCGTCGACAACCATCCGACGAAAGCCCTCGCCTTTTCCTCCGACGTCACGCCCCGCTATGTCGAGGCCGATCCCTTCGAAGGCGGCAAGCAAGCTGTCGCCGAATGCTGGAGAAATATCTGCGCGACCGGCGCGGAACCGCTCGCCGCCACCGATAATCTCAATTTCGGCAATCCGGAAAAGCCTGAGATCATGGGCCAGTTGGTCGGTGCCATCAAGGGTATAGGTGAAGCCTGCAAGGCGCTCGATTTCCCCATCGTATCCGGCAACGTGTCGCTCTACAACGAGACGAATGGCATCGCGATTCTTCCGACGCCGACAATCGCTGGTGTCGGCCTGCTGCCCGACTGGCAGAAGATGGCGAAGATCGGCTCGGCCAGTGAAGGCGATCGGCTGATCATGATCGGGACCGACGGCAGCCACCTTGGCTCCTCGATCTACCTGCGCGATATCCTCGACACGATCGACGGTCCGCCGCCGGAAGTCGATCTCGCCGCCGAACGCCGCAATGGCGAATTTGTCCGGTCCATGATCCGCAACGGTCAGGTCACCGCCTGCCACGACATTTCCTCGGGCGGACTTGCCCTTGCTTTGGCAGAAATGGCGATGGCATCGGGTAAAGGCATGAAGGTCAGCCTCAAGGAACAGCGCGGACCGGCGCATGCTCTTCTCTTCGGTGAAGATCAGGCACGTTACGTGATCGCCGTGTCGGCTGACTTGGCCAACTTCGTGCAGGCGAGCGCAGAGAGCACAGGCGTACCATTCCGGCTGCTCGGAACAGTGACCGGGAAAAATCTGATTGTCGATGAGCTTCTCGATGTCTCAGTCACCGACCTTGTGAACGCCAACGAAAGCTGGTTTCCACAATTCATGGCCTGAACCAACTGAATTCCAGCGACAATTCTCCAGAGACAACAGCGAAATCCGCTGTTGTCTCTGATATTTATGGCTCCGCAGGGATTGATGGACTCGATCCTGCCGCGTAAAAATCCATGTTTACGAACTGGATATCACGCGAAAAATGCACACACGGATCCTGGCCTGGTTGCGGTCGTCAGGCCCCACCTGGCAATACAAGCGCATCTGGCTTGACGCGCTCATCGTTACACTTTGCCTGAACGCCCTCGCTTGGCTGATCTTCGCAAAGCTGGGAATGCCCACTTCCGTGATCTTCGCAGAGGACGGCCCGATCGAG
Source organism: Neorhizobium sp. S3-V5DH (assembly GCF_004343065.1). Taxonomy (NCBI): domain Bacteria; kingdom Pseudomonadati; phylum Pseudomonadota; class Alphaproteobacteria; order Hyphomicrobiales; family Rhizobiaceae; genus Neorhizobium; species Neorhizobium sp. S3-V5DH. The sequence continues at coordinate 46,017 of NZ_SMCL01000021.1, read as the reverse complement.
GATCTGCAATCCTTGTCGCTGGCGATCACCGCATTGCTGGGGATCGTTGCAGCCACAAAGACACGCATATTGGCTCGCTTCGTCGCCACTGCTTTAACTTGTATTTCAGTCGTCTTCTTTGCTCGCGAGATGCCAATATGCCGTGGAAGTGTGACAGTTTATTGCGTCTCGAAGACGTGGCTGCCGATTATTATCGCAGCAGCTGTTCTGATCCTACTGATCGCGACGATCGTTTTCGAGTATCGTCACAGAGGTGGCATCTCCCGCGCCATTCATCCCCGCCTCTCATGGCCGTTGGGGTTCGCAGCCGTGGTACTCGGTCTCAGCCAGCTTGCCGAGCAACTGGACATCGTGGTGATGGAAGAAAGTCTCGAATCCTATGGCTTCATGATTCTCACTTTCAGTGCTGCCTGGATTTTCCGCTTTTCGAGAAGTCAGCAGGTCGAACCGCTTGGAAAACGCGCCAAGGCGAGCCTCACCCGGTTCAAGCACTCGCTCTCGAATCATTGAGCTTCAGAGGCATCTGAAATCTGAGGTTTTCCGCTATCCCGCTTTGACCGAAGAACGGGTTTGGGGCACTCTCTCCTAAAAAAGGTCCGCATGAGTCTGCGGAGGAGAAAAGGAATACATCATGGCAATGCGACCCGGTGAAATCGAAGATCTGATCAAGGCAGGCATTCCAGGTGCCAGGGTGACAATTCGGGACCTCGCCGGCGATGGCGATCACTACGCAGCCGAGGTGGTGGCGGAGCAGTTCCGCGGCAAAAGCCGCGTGCAACAGCATCAGATGGTCTACGAGGCGCTGAAGGGCAATATGGGCGGAGTTTTGCACGCTTTGGCTCTACAGACATCAGCTCCCGCAGATTGAGCTGACGATGCCCGACCTTATCAAGGAGATCATCACGGGCGTGGTGGAAAATGTCGTGAAGGAGCTTCTGAAGAAGTCCCACGGTCGCACAACCACCAAGCGGAAAAAACGACAGACGCGATCTGCTTCGACCGGCCGCTTCGTCAAGAAAACATCCCGCGCCACACGGCCGGCCCGGAAACAGGTTAGCCGCCGGCGCACCGCTGCAAGCCGCAGCAAGCAGCGCAGTCGCTAGATACGCCTCGCAGGCCATACCGAGGTTATTCCGCTGGAATTCCACCGGCCACATTGCTATTTAGGGAAGATAACGCAGCGCAGCGGTCCTTGAAACCGCATGTGAAAGGATATGACATGAGCGGAATTAACGAATTCATCGACAACGAAGTGAAGACGAACGACGTCGTTCTCTTCATGAAGGGCACGCCCCAGTTCCCGCAGTGTGGCTTCTCGGGCCAGGTCGTTCAGATTCTCGACTATCTGGGTCTGGACTATAAGGGTGTAAATGTGCTCGCCGACGCGGACATTCGCCAGGGCATCAAGGATTATTCCAACTGGCCCACCATTCCGCAGCTTTATGTCAAGGGCGAGTTCGTTGGCGGTTGCGATATCGTCCGCGAGATGTTCCAGTCGGGCGAGCTGCAGAGCCATCTCCAGGAGCAGGGAATCTCCGTTCGCGGCGCAGCATGAATGCGCCGGGCGACGCCCCAGATTTTTGAGAATGAATTTCAAGGCGCCGCTCCCACGGCGCCTTTCCCATTGTTTAGGAAAGTGCTGTGACAAATTTTTCACAAACGGCCGTTGATCGCTTGCGCGGCATGAGCCGGCCCGAGTTCATAGCAATGATGGCTATGCTGATGGCTCTCAACGCGCTTGCCATCGACATCATGCTTCCGGGACTTCAAGAGATTGGCGCCTCGCTCGGCGTCGAAAGCGAAAACCACCGGCAATATGTGGTTTCTTCCTATATTTTTGGACTCGGTGTCGCCCAGCTCCTGTATGGACCGCTCTCCGACCGCTTTGGCCGGCGCATACCCATGCTGTTCGGCATCGGAATCTATGTCGTCTGCTCGATCGGCATCATCGTCGTTCCCTCCTTCGCCACGATGCTTATCCTGCGCTTCATCCAGGGCGCTGGCGCCGCTGCTACGCGTGTCATCACCATCTCCATCGTCCGCGACGTTTATGGCGGTCGTGCGATGGCGGAAGTCATGTCGCTTATCATGATGGTGTTCATGATCGTACCGATCATCGCCCCCGGAACCGGACAGGTCATCATGTTCTTCGGCGAATGGCACCTGATCTTTGCGTTCATAGCGGTCATTTCGCTTGCCATGGGCTTCTGGATGTATGTCCGCCTGCCCGAGACTCTTGATTCCGCCGACGTCAGACCTTTTACGGCCTCCTCTATCCTCGATGCGTTCCGCATCGTGCTGACCAACCGGATTGCGCTCTGCTACACGATCGCCAGCACCTTCATCTTCGGGGCATTGTTCGGTTTCATCAATTCGGCGCAGCAGATCTATGTGGGAATCTATGAGCTCGGGATATGGTTTCCGGTCGCCTTTGCGGCGGTTGCCGTCTTCATGTCCCTGTCTTCCTTCCTCAACGCTCGCTTCGTCGGTCGTTTCGGCATGCGGCGCCTCTCCCACGGCTCGCTTTTCGGCTTCATAACGATCACCTTCATATGGATGCTCGTGCAGATATTCGGCCCGCAGCCGATGCCGATCCTGCTGTTCCTCGTCTTCTTTTCTCTCGCGATGTTTCAATTCGGTTGGATCGGGTCCAACTTCAACTCGCTGGCCATGGAGCCGCTCGGACACGTCGCCGGCACGGCTTCTTCGGCGCTTGGCTTCATGAGTACGGTCGGCGGATCATTTATCGGCGTGGCCATTGGCCAGGCTTTCGACGGTACTGCGCTGCCACTGGTCGTCGGCTTCTTTTCCGTCTCTATTGTCGGATTGATCTTCGTGCTGATCGGCGAGAAGGGAAAACTCTTCCAGCCGCATAACCCACGGGTCTAGCGTTGGACCGTCGAAGGCCGGAATGATCGAGCCGTTTAGTGCCCGATGATCTCGTCGCGCAGCATCTGCCAGCTCTCCTTGTCGGTGGCGACGAGGAGGCCGCCATCGACGTGGTGCGGGCGATAGGCTGAGCCGTCGAAGCGGGCGATATAACCGCCCGCCTCGGCAGCGATCAGCGTACCGGCCAGATGATCCCAGGGCATCAGCTTATTGTAGAGTACGAACTGTACGTGGCCGCCCGCGAAGGTGCGATATTCGTGAGCCGAGCAGCGATAGTTTGCAAAGAATCGGACCTTGGCGAGATTGCCGAGGATGCGTTCGCGATCTTCCCCGAAGAAATAGCCGGGCGAAGCCATGCCGACCATCGCATCGATCGCACGGGATTTGGCAACGGAAAGTCGGATCGCCTCGCCATCCGGCCGGCGCAGAAAAGCACCGGCACCCTTTTCAGCCATGATCCAGTCGTCACCCATGGGATCATAGATGATGCCAGCAATCACTTCGCCCTTCCACACGACCGACGCCATCACGCCAAAGGCCGGAATGCCGGAGGCGAAGTTGAAAGTGCCGTCGACCGGATCGACGACCACCGCGAATTCCGCATCGGCGAGTTTGCCGAGCAAGGACGGATCGGCGGCAACCGATTCTTCCCCAACGAAAAGCGCACCGGGGGCGATCGCCTCCATCTCGCGCCGGATCAAGCGCTCTGCCGCTTCGTCCGCTTCCGTCACCAGATCGGTCGGCTCGCTCTTGGAGCGGACATCGTCATTTCCCAGCCTTCGGAAGCGCGGCAAAATCTCGGATTTGGCAGCAAGGCGCAAAAGGTCGGCAAGCTTGGTGACGTCTAGCGGAGGGGTCATTGAAAAGTCTCAGGTTCTTGTGGCTTGGAGGCCGGAAAAATCGAAAAGTTTCGGGTCGAGGAGGTGGGACGGATTGACATGGGCAAGAGCTCGCAGCATCGCGTCCTTGCGGCCCGGCATGCGAGCCTCGATATCCACAAGCATCGCCTTCATCGCATTGCGCTGAAGGCCGTCCTGCGATCCGCAAAGGTCGCATGGGATGATCGGAAACTGCATGGCGGAGGCAAATTTTGCCAGATCGTCCTCGGCGCAGTAAGCGAGTGGCCGCAAGACCATCAAATCCCCTTCATCATTCAGAAGCTTTGCCGGCATGCCAGCGAGCCTGCCGCCGTGGAAGAAGTTCATAAAGAAGGTTTCCAGAATGTCCTCGCGGTGATGCCCGAGAACGAGAGCATCACAGTCCTCCTCTCGCGCGATCCGGTAGAGGTTGCCGCGCCTGAGCCTCGAACAGAGCGAACAATAGGTCGCGCCCTCCGGCACCTTCTCCTTCACGATGGAATAGGTGTCGCGATACTCGATCCGGTGCTTCACGCCGATCGACGCAAGGTAATCCGGCAGCACATGTTTGGGAAAATTCGGCTGTCCCTGATCCAGGTTGCAGGCCATCAATTCGACCGGCAGAAGGCCGCGCCATTGAAGATCCAGCAGGATCGCCAGCAGGGAATAGGAATCCTTGCCCCCCGAAAGACCGACGAGCCAGCGCTTCTGGCCTTTCAGCATCTGGAAATCGTCAAACGCCTGGCGCACCTGACGGAGCAGGCGCTTGCGCAGCTTGTTGAACGAGACGGAACTTGGCGCGTCGCGAAACAGAGCGGGCAGCAGGCCGTCAATGGCCCCTTCAAGTTCGTCCTCAATCATGGCGTTCACGCCCATTGGTCTTCCCTTGAAGAGGGAAAGCGGGTTCAGCCCGCCTTCCCTGCAGATTGGTCAGGCGCCCAGCGCAGCCGCAACCGCCTCGAGCGCATCATTGGCCTTGGCGCCATCCGGACCGCCGGCCTGAGCCATGTCCGGTCGACCGCCGCCACCCTTGCCGCCGAGTGCTGCAGAGGCAATCCGCACCAGGTCGACCGCGCTGAAGCGGCCGGTAAGGTCAGGCGTTACCGCCACGACCGCACTCGCCTTGCCGTCTTCCGAGACGCCGACCAGAGTGACCACGCCGGAACCGAGGTTTGCCTTACCTTCGTCTGCCAGCCCTTTCAGGTCCTTGGCGTCGATGCCCGCCAATGCCTTACCCATGAATTTGATGCCTGCGATTTCGCGGACATCATCGGTCGAACCGCCCTGCCCGCCACCCATGGCGAGCCGGCGCTTCGCTTCCGCCAGTTCCCGCTCGAGCCTGCGCCGTTCGTCGACCAAGGCCTCGACTCGGGAAACGAGGTCGGCCGGCTGCACCTTCAGTGCACCGGCAAGCGTCTTCACCCGCTCATCCTGCTCGGCAAGATAGGCACGGGCCGCTTCGCCCGTGACGGCTTCGACACGGCGCACGCCAGCTGCCACAGCACTCTCCGAAAGGATACGCACGAGACCGATATCACCCGTTGCGTTGACATGCGTTCCGCCGCAGAGCTCGATGGAATAGGGCTTGCCGGCTTTCGGGCCCGCAATGGCCTTGCCCATCGAGACGACACGCACCTCATCGCCATACTTTTCGCCGAACAAGGCCATAGCGCCTTCCGCGATCGCGTCATCGACGCTCATCAGGCGGGTGGCGACCGGCGCATTCTGAAGGACGATGGCATTCGCCATGTCCTCAACCTTCTGCAATTCCTCGGCTGTCATCGGCTTCGGATGCGATACGTCGAAACGCAGACGTTCCGGCGCCACCAGCGACCCCTTCTGGGCGACGTGCGTGCCCAGCACCTCCCGCAGCGCTTCATGCAGGAGGTGGGTGGCGGAGTGGTTGGATCGGATACGCGACCGGCGGACATGATCGACCGTCAACGCGACCGCCTCGCCCACCTTCAGCATACCTGCAGCAACCGTCGCGGTATGGACAAAGAGACCCTCGCCCTTCTTTTGGGTATCCGTAACATTCAGCGTGGCATTGTCGGTGGAGATCACACCGGTATCGCCCATCTGTCCGCCGGATTCGCCATAAAACGGCGTCTGGTTCACGACGACCTGAACTTGCTCTCCGGTAGCAGCGCTCTCAATCGTCTTGCCATCCCGCACGATCGCCTGCACCACGCCTTCAGCGGTCTCGGTATCGTAGCCGAGGAACTCGGTCGCGCCGAATTTCTCCTTGAGCTCAAACCAGATCGTCTCGGTTGCCTTGTCGCCTGAGCCGGCCCAATGGGAGCGGGCTTCGGCTTTCTGCCGCTCCATCGCATCGGTGAACCCGGAGATGTCCACGCCGATTTCGCGAGCACGCAACGCATCCTGCGTCAGATCAAGCGGGAAACCATAGGTGTCGTAGAGCTTGAAGGCAGTTTCTCCGTCCAACATGTCGCCCTTACCGAGCGTCGTTGTTGCATCGGAAAGGAGAGAAAGTCCGCGCTCGAGCGTCTTCCGGAAGCGGGTTTCCTCAAGCTTCAGCGTCTCGGCGATCAGCGCTTCGGCCCGGATCAGTTCCGGATAGGCGCGGCCCATTTGCTGCACCAGCGTCGGCAGGAGTTTAAAGAGCAGCGGGTCACGAGCGCCGAGAAGCTGCGCATGACGCATGGCGCGGCGCATGATGCGGCGGAGCACGTAACCACGACCTTCATTGGACGGCAGAACGCCGTCGGCAATCAGAAAGGCGGACGAACGCAGATGGTCGGCGATGACGCGGTGGCTGGCCCGGCGTTCACCTTCGGCCTTGACGCCGGTCGCCTCCTCCGAGGCTGAAATCAGCGCGCGGAAAAGGTCGATGTCATAGTTGTCGTGTTGCCCCTGCAGAAGAGCCGCAACCCGCTCCAGGCCCATGCCGGTGTCGATCGACGGACGCGGCAGATCGATCCGCTCCTCCTTCGTCACCTGCTCATACTGCATGAAGACGAGGTTCCAGATCTCGATGAACCGGTCGCCATCCTCCTCCGGCGAACCGGGAGGACCTCCCCAGATATGGTCGCCGTGATCGTAGAAGATCTCCGAGCACGGGCCGCAGGGGCCAGTATCACCCATGGCCCAGAAATTGTCGCTTGTCGCAATACGAATGATCTTCTCGTCAGCCAGCCCAGCGATCTTCTTCCAGAGGCCGAAAGCTTCATCGTCCGTATGGTACACGGTCACCAGCAGGCGGTTCCGGTCGATGCCGAATTCCTTGGTGATCAGGTTCCAGGCGAGCTCGATCGCGCGTTCCTTGAAATAGTCGCCAAAGGAAAAATTGCCGAGCATCTCAAAGAAGGTGTGGTGGCGCGCGGTATACCCCACATTGTCGAGGTCATTGTGCTTGCCGCCTGCGCGCACGCATTTCTGCGCGGTGGCAGCCGTCGAATAGGGGCGCTTTTCCAGACCGGTAAAGACATTCTTGAACTGCACCATGCCGGCATTGGTGAACATCAGCGTCGGGTCGTTGCGCGGCACCAGCGGACTTGAGGCCACGACCTCGTGTCCATTCTTCTGGAAATAGTCGAGAAAGGTCGACCGAATTTCATTCACGCCGCTCATGCTAGGCCCTTTTTACCGCCGGATGCGATGCTGTTATTCGAAACCAAAGGCTTGTATCGTCCGCACCCCCAACTGTCCAGCCGCTCCACCCCCCAACCGAACGAGAAACCGGCCGCTCATCTTTCGATGGCGGCCGGCTCAAAAGTAAGCGGCCAGGGAAAACCCTGAATGCGGCGGAACCGCTTACATTTCTGCGGCGGCGTCGCCGTCGTCGGCATCCGGCCCGCCATTTTGCAGGAAGCGATCGGCGATCAGGCCCGCATTCTGGCGGAGCGACATCTCGATCTCGCGGGCAAGCTCTGGGTTGTCGCGCAGGAAGAGCTTCGCGTTCTCGCGGCCCTGACCGAGACGCTGGCTGTTGTAGGAGAACCAGGCGCCGGACTTCTCGACAATGCCGGCCTTGACGCCGAGGTCGATCAGTTCGCCGGTCTTGGAAACGCCTTCGCCATACATGATGTCGAATTCAACCTGCTTGAAGGGAGGCGCCATCTTGTTCTTGACGACCTTCACGCGCGTCTGGTTGCCCACGACCTCTTCGCGTTCCTTCACCTGGCCGATGCGGCGGATATCCAGACGAACCGAAGCATAGAATTTCAGCGCATTGCCGCCGGTGGTGGTTTCCGGAGAGCCGAACATGACACCGATCTTCATGCGGATCTGGTTGATGAAGATGACCATGCAGTTCGAGCGGGAGATAGAGGCGGTCAGCTTACGCAAAGCCTGGCTCATCAGGCGGGCCTGCAGACCCGGCAGGCTATCACCCATCTCCCCCTCGATTTCGGCGCGCGGTGTCAGCGCTGCGACCGAGTCGACGACGAGAACATCGACGGCGCCGGAGCGGACCAGCGTATCGGTGATTTCAAGCGCCTGCTCGCCCGTATCCGGCTGCGAGATCAAGAGATTCTGGAGATCGACGCCAAGCTTCCGTGCATAGACCGGATCGAGCGCGTGTTCTGCGTCAACGAAGGCGCAGATGCCACCCTTCTTCTGCGCTTCGGCGATCGTCTGCAATGCGAGCGTCGTCTTGCCCGAGCTTTCCGGGCCGTAGATCTCGACGATGCGGCCCTTGGGCAGACCGCCAATTCCGAGTGCGATATCGAGGCTCAGAGAGCCCGTGGAAACCGTTTCGATCTCGACGATATTCTCGTTCGAGCCGAGCTTCATGATCGATCCCTTGCCGAAGGAACGTTCGATCTGCGACAGTGCCGCTTCCAGCGCCTTGCTCTTGTCCACGCCTTTTTCCTCTACCAGCCGCAAACTATTCTGTGCCATGGATCCCATCCTTTAGGTTATTGCCGCCGCGCAAGCAATGAAGCAGCCGATAAAGCTGATGTACCTATTTTGTTCTCATTTGGCAATAGCCGATCAACAGTTTGACGGAAAATAGCTATTCGGCTTCCGTTCCCGTCATGTTCACGCCAATGAATCACATGGAAATTCACTTGAGAAAACAAACGTCTCGCTGCAATTGCGGGACGAATCGCGGAAGTTCGGAATTTCGATCGGCATCTTCCTAATCCGAATCGAGCATTTCCCGGACGGCGACGGCGAGCTGTTTCAGCGAGAACGGCTTCGGCAGGAAACCGAATTTGGCATCGGCCGGCAAGTTGCGGGCAAACGCATCTTCGGCATAGCCGGACACGAAGATGAATTTCAGGTCCGGATACGATTTGCGGAGCTCGGCAAGCAGCGTCGGTCCGTCCATCTCCGGCATCACCACGTCGGAGACGACGATGTCGACCCTACCCTCCAGCTCTTCCATGATGTCGAGCGCCTCTACGCCGGAACCCGCCTCGTGGACCGTGTAGCCGCGCGTCTCCAGCATCCGCTTGCCGCCGCGACGCACCGCCTCCTCGTCCTCGACCAGAAGCACGACTGCGGACTTTCCGGTGAGGTCCATGTCCTCGGCGGCAGACGCCGGCGGAACAGGCACGGAAGGCGCTGGCTCGGCGGTAGCCGCAGCTCCTGGAATGACCGCAGGCGTCTCGGGAATGTGGCGCGGCAGGAATATCCGGAAACTGGTCCCGCGACCGACTTCCGATTCGGGATAGATATAACCGCCGGACTGCTTGACAATGCCGTATACCATCGAAAGGCCAAGCCCAGTTCCCTTCCCGACTTCCTTGGTGGTGAAAAAGGGTTCGAAGATCTTGTCCATGATTGCAGGCGGGATTCCCGTGCCGGTATCGGAGACCTCGACCATGACGAAATCTTCCGAAGGGAGGTCGGCCTGGTGGAAATCCGACGCCTCCTCCGCAGACACATTGCGTGTCTTGATCAGGATCGTCCCGCCAGTCGGCATTGCGTCGCGGGCGTTGACGCACAGATTGATCAGCACCTGTTCGAACTGCGAAAGGTCGGTGCGGACCGGCCACAGGTCACGTCCGTAATCCACTTCCAGCTTCACATTCGTGCCGGAAATCAGCCGGTCTACCAGCATGCGCAGGTCACCGACGACATCCGTGAGGTTCAGCACCGCCGGACGCATGGTCTGCTTGCGCGAGAAGGCAAGCAACTGCCGCACTAGCACCGCCGCACGATTGGCGTTCCGCTTGATCTCCATGAGATCTGCAAAACTCGCGTCCGAGGGACGCGCCTGTAAAAGAAGATGGTCGGAGGAAAGCAGGATCGCCGTCAAAACATTGTTGAAGTCGTGGGCGATGCCGCCTGCCAGCGTTCCCACCGCGTTCAGCTTCTGGGTTTGGGCCATCTGGGTCTCGAGCGCCTTTTGCTCGGTCGTCTCCACGGCGTAGACGATGGCCGCTTCCTCGGGCGCCTCGTCGCTCTCGTCGATCACGGCATTCACATAAAAGCGCACATAACGATTCTCATCGCCCGGATGGCGAGAGTCAATCGGCGGAATGTCCCCCTGCCGGTCCTTGGCGGCGGCAAGCGCCTGCATCAGCTGCTGGCGTGTGTTCTCGTGCACGATGCGCTCGAGTTCCACGCCCGAGTCGATCTCGTCGCGCGAAACCACCCCTGCAAACAGCTTGAGGAACGGTGCGTTGATGCGGAGGATTTTGCCCGCGCCGTCTACTGATGCGATCGCCATCGGCGTATTGTTGAAGAACCGGGTAAACCGCATGGCGGACGCGGATTGATCCCCTTCCCCGCCCTTCGGCCGCGCCAGCACGATCGTGCGGCTTTCGCCCGGCGCGCCATCGCGGGTGGCGCTGACATTGTGCACAAGGCGAACGGGCAGGCTCTGGCCGTTGGTGCGGCGCAAATCGAGGTCCAGGGTTTCCGTCCGTTTCAGTCCGGGGGCCGCCTGAACGGACTGGATCAGCGCCATGCCCTCGCCTGCCACCATATCCGCAATCGTCATCGAGCGCGGCGTGAACTTCGTCAGATCGATACCCAGCCATTCGGCTAGCGTCGCATTGAGGTAGAAGATCTCGCCCTTCCGTCCGGCAGAGAAAAAACCGGCCGGGGCATGGTCAAGATAATCGATCGCGTTCTGCAATTCGCGGAAGAAGCGCTCCTGATCCTCGCGTTCGGAGGTGATGTCGGTGATTTGCCAGATATCGAGTTGGCTCTTGCCGGAAGCTCCAAGTAGCCGCGCCTTGAGGCGATACCAGTGCGCACCGGAACCGTTGCCCGTCGCTCGACCGAGCGGCTGCAGCAGCCTGAACTCCTCATGCCCCTCGCGGCCTTCCCGCAACGCGGTGGTCAAACGGTAAAGAGCCTCCGTCGATTCGCGGGTCCTGGAAAGCAGCGCTTCCAGCGATTGCACATTGCTCGCCTTAGTCGCACCGGTCATCCGGCCATAGGCGGCGTTGGCGTAAAGAACACGCCCCTTGGGATCAGTAATGAGGATGCCGTCGGGATGACTGGCTAGAAAACCGCGTGCCAGTTCGTCCGATCGCGATTGCGGCATGAGCTCGACGAGGCCTATCAGGGAGGAGACAAGAAAAAAAATCCCCACCATGGCAAGAATACCGAGCAGACCGAGCACGACCTCATTGTCGAGTGCGTGCTGGAACAACACAAAACCGGCCGCAACGCCGCAAAGCACGAGAGCCAGAAGAACGATCCGGACGATGGTGCCGCCGCGTGCGCTCCGTTCCACCAATGGCGCTTCGTAGTTGCCGCCTTGCTGCAACTTCGTCATCAATTCCTCGCATTTCGGCCAGCCTCGCGGCCCTGGTCACCCGCGGGAAGAATCCCGCGATTCCTTCTTAGCAACTTGCATAGTCGGCAAAAAGCTCCACAAGGCCACAAAACCCGGGACAGTTTGCCAAGCTGACCTATCTTTGTCATTTCAGGCCGGTTGTCAGGTTTGACAACGGCGATCGGCAGCTTGCCTCGGCAGGAAAAAAATCGTCTTTTACGCCAGCATTCGCATGAGGAGTGGCAACACATGTTCGGAGACCTTTTAGGCACCTATGGCAGCCGCCTCGTGATCGCCGTCGTCGGAGTGGGTGTAGGCCTTCTCCTGCTAGCAGGCGTCTTGTGGATGATTCGCGGCCGAAACGGTCCGTCTCCCTTCGTTCGAGGCGGAAAGAACCGTCAACCTCGGCTTCAGGTGCTTGATGCCGCTGCGGTCGACACGCGCCGCCGCCTCGTCCTCGTTCGCCGCGACGATATCGAACATCTGATCATGATCGGCGGCCCCACCGATATCGTCATCGAAAGCGGGATATCGACCGCCGCCAACTTGACGCCGGCAGCGTCTTTACGTCCGGTATCACGCGACTTGCCTTCCGCCCCCCCCGCCGAACCACCTGCGGAAAACCGGGCAATGCCGGTCGAGCCGCGTCCGGCCCCGCCCCAGCGACCATCTGCAGCGGAACCTCGGGGCCAGGCCGTTCGGGAGGGTCTCCCGCTTCGCGAGCCGCCCCGCTCATCGTCAGCGATGCCCGTGCGGGCCGCAGGAACGTCGGCCCCAGCCTCAACCGCAGCGCCGAAAGTAGAATTGCCTGCTCGACCGGCGCCCGAGGCACAGGCCGAACCGTCACGACCGATTGCCGCTTTGGCGGCAGCCGCGACCACCGCCCATCCCCTCGCCAGCTCGACCAATAGAATTGATGTCGCGCGTCCAGAGGTGTCGCAGGACGCTGAGGAGTCGCGCATCGTGCCAGTCACCCCGCAAACGGTCCCTGCATCGCTCCAGTCCGCGGCGGACAAGCCGCAACAGCTCGGCAGCGATTTTGACCGGCTGCTCGAGGAAGAGATGGCGCACAACTTGGCCACCCGTGACCCGGCAATCCTTGGCCAGTCGAACCGCCGGACGCCGCCTCACGAGGCGGCCGTGCCGCTTGTCACTGGCGCAACACCCGAACCGTCCTTGCAAACCGAAGTTACCCGGATCTTCGGCGAAATGTCCGCGACCCGCGATAAATAGTTCGGCGCTCCATCCGGCGACTTGCACAAACAAAGAAGGCACGGAAAAACCGTGCCTTGAACTAGTTCGCTGCAGAACCGGAAAATTTATTCGTCTCGATAGACCTTTTCGCGGCGCTCGTGGCGTTCCTGGGCCTCGATCGACAGCGTCGCAATCGGACGAGCGTCGAGCCGCTTGAGGCCGATTGGCTCTCCAGTTTCCTCACAATACCCGTAGGTGCCATCGTCGATGCGCTGAAGGGCGGCGTCGATTTTGGAAATCAGCTTCCGCTGACGGTCGCGGGCACGAAGTTCGATAGCTCTGTCGGTTTCAGAGGAGGCCCTGTCCGCGAGGTCCGGATGATTGGCGCTTTCTTCAGCCAGATGGCCCAGGGTTTCCCGCGCTTCTCTCAGGATGTCATTCTTCCAAGCGATCAATTTTGCCCGGAAATACGCTTTCTGATTTGCATTCATGAACTCGTCGTCTTCCGAGAGCACATAATTGCCAAGATCGATCTTCTCACTCAACGCGATTCTCCTGAAGAACATCTCATGCGGCGCCTCTATATCCTATTCAACTATGCTGGTTCAAGCCTTGCGCCGGTCTTTAAAGCATTTTTAAAATCGTCATAAAAATCAGCTAAACGGCTATTTTTTATGCTTTTATTTCCCTGCTCCTATCTTCTTCAGCCGCATCCGACAGACTTGTAGTGCGAAACGCCGGAACTTCCCTGGAGTTGACGAACATCCTGCCGAAAGGCTAACCATCCATTCCAATCTCAGTTCCGGCGCCGGGTATGACGACGATCACTCCTCCTCCTTCCCGCATCTATCTCCTGCGCCACGCCAAATCGGGCTGGGCGGAGCCGGGCCAGCATGATTTCGAGCGGCCGCTGGATAATCAGGGTTTTGCAGAGGCTGAAATCGTCGCAGACAAAGCCGCGGACCGCAGTTATCTGCCTGAGACTGTCATCAGTTCGACCGCCGTGCGCTGCCGCCAGACGGCCGAGGCGATCCGTCGCGCCGTCAGCGAGATGATCGAGCCGATTTACATCGACGAACTCTACAATGGCTCCCTCGGGACCTATCTGGCCATTCTCGAAGGTCAGAAGGAAAGCCAATCGGTAATGCTGATCGGCCACAACCCGACGATGGAAGAGCTTCTGGAAGCACTGATCGGCTCAGATCAGATGATAGCCACCATTCCAGGCGGCTATCCGCCCGCCGGCCTCGCGGTTCTGGACTATCGCGGGTTCTCCGCCGGCACTGCTGCCGCTTGGACCCTGGTGGATTTTTTGACGGCCTGAGGGGCTGACGTGACCAGGTAAGATACTGCGTCGCCTTTGCGTCGCTTTCTGCGCATCCTATATTATCGGAAACTCTGGACCCGGAACGACATTTTGCCGCCTTCGCTTACCAGCCTTACCGATGACGCCCGCATTGCGCTCGACAATCTCGCCGACCGCGCCTCGGGTCTCATCCATCCGACGATCAGACTTGGTGTTACCGGCCTGTCGCGCGCCGGCAAGACGGTATTCATATCCTCGCTTGTCCACAATCTGCTGAACGGCGGCCGCCTGCCGCTTTTCGAAGCGATGCGGTCCGGCCGGATTTCAGCGGTCAGGCTCGAACCGCAGCCGGACGATGCAATACCACGCTTCCAATACGAGGACCACATCCAGGCATTGGTGCGGGACCGAATCTGGCCAGATTCCACGCGAGCCATTTCGGAACTGCGCATCACGCTGGATTATGAGAGCGCGAGCGGCTGGAACCGCATGTTCTCCCGCGGCCGAATCTCGATCGACATCGTCGACTATCCAGGCGAATGGTTGCTCGACCTGCCGCTTCTCGCCCAAGACTTTCGCGAATTCAGCGACAAGACCGTAGCGCTTGCCGGCACCGGCATCAGGAAGGCTCTCTCGGAGGAATGGCTGGCGCTGGCGGCGAGCGTCGATCTGGACGCACCGGCCGATGAAATGACGGCGCGCCGACTTTCAGAAAGCTTTGCCGCCTATCTCAGGGCCTGCAAGGCTGACGAGCGTTCCCTTTCCACCCTGCCCCCCGGTCGTTTCCTGATGCCGGGTGATCTGGAAGGTTCTCCGGCGCTGACATTTGCGCCCCTGCCGAACTTGCCTGCAACCAAGGCACCCAAAGGCTCGCTCAGGGCGATGATGGAGCGGCGTTACGATGCTTACAAAAACGTCGTGATCAAACCCTTCTTCCGCGAACATTTCGCCCGACTGGACAGGCAGATCGTCCTTATCGACGCACTGCAGGCCATCAATCGCGGCCCCGAAGCGGTGCAGGATCTGGAGCGCGCACTCGCGGACGTGCTCACCTGCTTCCAGCCCGGCCATAACAGCTTTTTCTCGTCTCTGGTCGGGCGCAAGATCGACAAGGTTCTGGTGGCGGCGACGAAGGCCGATCACCTGCACCACGAAAGCCATGACCGGCTGGAGAGGCTGACCGGCCGGCTCGTGGATCGGGCAATCCAGCGGATCGGCATGGCCGGCGCCGGCATCGAAGTCATGGCGATCGCCTCGGTCCGTGCCACCAGGGAAGCCACGGTGAAGGAAGGCAACCATCTTTTGCCGGTGATCGTCGGCACGCCAATTGCAGGCGAAACGATCAATGGCGAATGCTTCGACGGAAACAGAAAAACAGCTATATTTCCCGGTGATTTGCCTGAAAATCCTGATTCGCTGTTTCAACATCTCGATGAACCAAATGCGGAGCTTCCGGAACTCAACGTCGTGCGTTTCCGCCCGCCCGCACTCCATGAGACGAATGGCGGCATAAAACTCTCCGTTCCGCATATCCGATTGGACCGCGCCATGCAGTTTCTATTTGGAGACCGCCTCGCATGAGACCGCCCGAAAAATCCGAGAGCGGCACCCGTCGGCCTGCTTCCTTCGATGTGGAAGAAAAGAACACGCCGCAAAGCGATGTGGTTACACCCGCTCGGCGCAGTCCGCGCAGTTTTGCCGATGACGTCGCCATCACACCGGACGAGCAGGATCCATTCATCTCACCCTCCGAGTTAACCACGGAAGCGATCCCTGTTGCCCAGCCTCGGGCCCGAAGAAGATTTTCCTTCGCCAACCTCGCGATCGGCGCCTTTGGTACCTTCCTGTCGCTAGCCTTCGGCCTCTGGGCCGATCGCGTCATCCGTGATCTCTTCGCGCGCGCCGATTGGTTGGGTTATGCGGCACTGGCCGCGCTCGGGCTTGGAATGCTCGCGCTGGCGGTGATCGTGGGGCGCGAAATATTCGGAATGATGCGGCTTTCGGCCGTCCAGACATTGAAGGTGGAGGCGGAGGAAGCGGTCCGATCCCCCCGTCCGCTGGCCGCGCGCTCGGTCGTGGCCGCACTCGGCAAACTGCTTAGTCACCGCGCGGAGACCGCCAGGGGCCGCACGGCGCTTGACGCCACCAAGGACGAAATCATAGACGGCCCGCAGCTTCTCGATCTCGCGGAACGGGAACTGCTGGCGCCGCTCGATCGTAAGGCCCGCTCGCTGATTCTCGGCTCAGCCAAGAGAGTCTCGATCGTCACGGCCGTCAGCCCGCGCGCCATTGTCGATCTCGCCTATGTGCTCTTCGAAGTCACGCGGCTCATCCGGGCCATGGCCGAGCTTTACGGTGGCAGGCCCGGAACCTTCGGTCTGCTGCGGCTCATGCGTGACGTAATTGCGCATCTTGCAGTAACTGGCTCGATCGCGGTTGGGGACAGCCTTGCACAGCAGGTCCTGGGCCATGGATTGGCCTCGAAACTCTCAAGCCGGCTGGGTGAAGGAGTGATCAATGGCTTGCTCACCGCCCGCATTGGAATTGCTGCGATGGATCTCTGCAGACCGTTGCCGTTCAGGGCAGTCAAACGGCCTGGAATAGGCGATTTTCTTTCGGATATCGCGTCGATCGGCGGTTCCAAAAGTGAATGATCGGCGGGCGCAGGATGGCGCAGCCTCCGTCGCCGATACCACTCGTTAACCATTCCAGCTTAAATTACAGGCCTCTTACAGTCGCTGCTTGCCAGAGGAAAGTTTATGTATCCGCGCTTCTTTTCGCTTCTCGGCGGGCTCGCCGTTCTAGCCGTTGCGGCAACCTCCGCCATGGCGCCCGAAGCCGAGGCTGCTCCCCGCGACAAGGCCTTCTTTCAATCGGTCGCCGGCGTATGGAAGGGGCCTGGTGAAATCGTCGCCGGCAAATACAAGGGCACGAAATTCAGCTGCAATCTGACTGGCGCTCCCACGCCGGAGGGAGACATCGGTATCAAGCTCGACGGGACCTGCCGCGTCGGCGTTTTCCAGCAGCCCATGTCTGCCGTCATCACCCAAAACGGCCGTGGCTACACCGGAAGGTTTCTGGATGGTGCCGATGGCAAGGGACTTGATATCATTTCCGGTTCGGTCAATGGCGACAAGGTGGTCATGGGCATCAATCGTGCCAAGCTCAATGGCGCCATGGTCGCCAGCCTGCGCGACGAAAACAAGATGAACATCACCATTTCGGTCAAGGTCGAGGACCAGATGGTACCCGTTATCGGGCTTTCCCTGGATCGCGACATGGATTCGATCGCGGTCGGCTCGATCAAACAGTAGACGGCGCGCGCTTACACGCGCCGCCACCAGTCCCGGCTCTCCTCCGCGACCTTGATGCCCGCCGTATCGACGTTTTCAAGCCAGTCGCGCACCACCTTTCCCTTCACGATAAGATCAGGCGCGACGTCCGCAAGCGGCATGATCACGAAGCCGCGCTCCGTCATCCGCGGATGCGGCACTTCCAGTTTCGAGGTCTTCATTTCACGAGAACCATAAGTCAGGATGTCGATGTCGATGATGCGCGGCCCCCAACGCTCCAGACGCACGCGCTTCATTGCCCGCTCGATCGATAGACAAATTTCGAGCAGATCCTCCGGATCGAGCCGCGTTTCCACCAGCGCGCAACAATTGAAAAAATCCGCCTGATCCGTCTTGCCCCATGGCGGCGTGGAATAAAGTCTGGAGACCGATACGACGCGGCAGCTATCCCTCGCATCCAGTTGTCGCAAAGCTTCCGCCATTGCTGCCGGCGGGTCGCCTATATTGCCTCCCAACCCAAGCGCAGCAATATGCAAGGCGTCTTCAGGCAAAGTGTTCAACACGGACCTCTGCATAATCCAGGATGCCCGGAATCGGGACACTTGGCTTGCGCACCGTAATATCCGCACGCCTGATCTGCGGGGACCATGCACACAATGCCTTGGCCACGTCTTTAGCAAGCGTCTCAATCAGGTTGCGGCGGTTCTGGGTCACGACCCTCTCCACGATTTCGTAGGCTATGCCGTAATGAACCGTGCTCGCGACATTGTCATTTTCGAGAGCGTCGTCCGCCTCCACGTCCATCACCACGTCCAGGAAGAACCGCTGGCCAAGAGACGCTTCCTGCTCGAAGGCACCGTGCTTTGCATAAAAGCCGCAGTTTTTCAGCGTGATAGTATAGATGCCCATGACTAGCCTCTCTTCTCTTCACCGGCCCAGGCCGCCGCCAGCACGGCATCCGCCATCCTCAGCGCATCCAGGTTGGCCGCGACATTGTGAACACGGAATATGGACGCGCCTGCAAGCCTCAACATGGCGGTGGTTGCGGCAGTGCCGATATCGCGTTCGTCCGCCCGCTCGCGGCCCGTCACGGCGCCGATGAAGCGTTTGCGGGACGTGCCGGCCAGCAGTGGAAAACCAAGCCGGTGCAACTCGGGAAAGCGGGCGATCAATTCCAGGTCATCGTCCTTGTTCTTCGCGAAACCAAAACCCGGATCGAGCACGATCGCCTCATCCGGCACCCCAGCCTTTCGTGCAATGCTCACGGACTCCGTCAAAAAGAACTCCTGGTCGTCGATCCTGTCGGCAAGCCTCTCCTGCTCCCGTCCACGGCCAGTATGCATGATGCACACCCCGGCGCCTGTCGCCGCAGCGACATCGGCAATAAGGGGCTCGCGTTGCAGGCCGTGCACGTCGTTGATGATATGGGCGCCGGCTGCGACCGCGAGCCTGGCTGTCTCGGCGCGGTAGGTATCTATCGAAATGAGCGCGTCCGTCTCAGCGCGCAGCTTCTCGACCACCGGCAGGACACGATCCTGCTCTTCGGCAGGCGCAATTTCGGCCGCACCCGGCCTCGTTGATTCACCACCGATATCGAGGATGACTGCGCCGTCTTCTACGCAAGCCATCGCATGAACGAAGGCGCTTTCCAGAGTTGCGTGACGCCCGCCATCGGAAAACGAATCAGGCGTGACATTGATGATCGCCATGATATGGCCTTGAAAACCGAGTTCGAGGGTTCGGCCGTGCCCCACGCGCCACGTGCTGTTGCAGCGCGATACCACCCGCCGCCCATCTGTCGAAGGATCACGCAAAATTTGATGCCTTTATGTTGCGCTCCTTCTGGCTATGCCCCAAGCTAACCCCAAGTTCAACGTCGCAGGCCCCAGAATGTTTTTGATGCGCAGAGTCCACCGACTTTTCGGTGCAATTCTTGTCTCCTGCGTGATCTCTGCGCCAGCCACCGCCGAACCTCTGATCAGCAAGACCTATTCCTATTTCCGGATCGGCGGTCGCACGGCGGAAGACCTCGACAAGGAATTGGAGAAACGAGGACCGATGACCCGCACCTCGGGCCATCGCCATCCCGGTGCGACCGAAATCAAATTCGGGGGCGACGCTACCTACGTGGAAAAGGGCGGCAATTGCTCAATCGGCGGCGCTCGTGTGACGCTTCGCACCCGCATCATACTTCCCCGCTGGAGCAACCGTGGCCGGGCCGCCAACGACCTCCGCTTCATCTGGGATACCCTGTCGGCCGATATCAAGCGGCACGAGGAGAGGCACGCCGAGATCGCCCGCAACCACGCCCGTCAGCTGGAAAGAGAGCTATTGGCGCTTCCCTCCCAGAAAAGCTGCGACGCGTTGGAAAAACGGGTGGCGGACACGACGCGCCGTATTCTGGAGGCGCATGACCGCGAGCAGCTGCGATTCGATCAGGTCGAGGCAGCCAATTTCGATGCCCGTATGATGCGACTGCTGCAATACCGCCTGAAACGGGGCGGCAAATAGACCACCCGCGAACCTTTTGCGAAGCTTGCGCATCATCCTGTCAATGACAGGTGATTTATGGTGATAGTCTAAAATACGAATCTCGGATAGAAGTAAGACATAACTTACCTGCCGCATGTTTCAGAGATTGGGGCGGAAGGTATAACCAATCAGCGCGCTATCGGTACCGCCGGGCGTCGCAAGCAGCGGTTTCAAGCGTTCCGCGTAACGGTCTCCTGCGTTTTGTTCTCCTGGCGCGTCTTCAGCCGCAGGTGTCTCCTCCCTCGCCTGTCGGTGATGCGCCCGCCTTGCCTCGCTTGCCGTTCCTGCGCAGCGAGGCTTTTTTTTTCGCCGGCAATCCGAAGTGTGATCAGGCCTGCCGCTCGGGCACGTTGACCACGAGGCCATCGAGTTCCGGCTTGACCTTGATCTGACAGGAAAGACGCGAGGTTGGCTTCACCTCGAATGCAAAATCGAGCATGTCTTCTTCCATCGGAGACGGCGGGCCGACTTTTTCGGTCCACTCTTCATCGACATAGACATGACAGGTGGCGCAGGCGCAGGCACCGCCGCATTCGGCCTCGATGCCGGGAACGGAATTGCGAACCGCATTCTCCATAACCGTGGAGCCCGGCTCGGCCTCGATATCGAAGCGCGTTCCGTCAAAGGCAACGATCGAAATTTTCGTCATGATATTGGAAATCCGGGATGTTGAAGGTTGCTGCTCTATTTAAGCGCGCTGTCTTCCAATAAAACCCCGGCGCAGTCAACATTTTCGGGCGCCGCGGGCTGTTCCACGGGCGCCCTATGTATAAAGGGGCGCTCTCAGCGGCAGAGCTTGTTGATGAAGTTCTCCGCTTCCACGACCACAGCCCCGACAGCTGCCTTGAGGGCCGTATCTGCGCCACTGTCCTCGAGCTTCTGGGCCGCAATGGCGACCTTGAAGGCGCCGACTGCGTTGGCCGCCCCTTTCAGGCGATGAGCTATTGCGACGGTAGCGGTCGTGTCCGCGACGGCAAGATCCTGCAGCGCCCGCCGAGCCTGGCGTGCAAACATCTGAAGCACCTCAACCTCCAGAGCCTTGTCGCCCATGGTCTGTGTCGCGAGATGGACAAGATCAATCGGTCGGGATTGAGACGGGCAAGCGCCGCCTTGGTGTTCGGGGGCTTCAAACGCAATACTGACGGCTGCCACTGCCATGGGAGGTTTCCTTGTTGTTGTTCTTACATGTCCCGAATTGTGCGGGTCGGAGCCGGCTATCCCGTTAAATTCCGGCACAATCGGGGCTGAAATCTTCCCATATGGTTAATTTCTGCTAAGCTCCCGAGATTTTAGGACTTTTGCATCTGGCGATGGTTTAAATTCTGTTAACAACATTCAGCGCCGGATCTCCCTGGCCGGCGTTTTAATTGTGCCAGGGAGCCGAATGTGCCACTACAGTACGACTAAGGTGGCGGGGAATATTCTCCTTTTGCCACGGATGGCAGGTTGGTAAGCTTTCATTATCATCCGTTTGAAAGAACGGCCGTCCGACATGAAAATGAATAGGAAACTCAAGCCCCATGATGGGGCACGGGTTTCCGGCAGGCAGTGTTCCATCTGTCGGTCTGCGGGCGGCAGCGCGTCTGATGGGATTGCCGGGCGAGTATGTAACGAGGCGTAACCGCATGGCGAAGAAAACGAGCAGCGAGTCGATCGACGAGACGGCTTTCCAGGCGCTGGAAGAAGCTCTGAAGATCAATTTCAACGATGAGTCGCCGCGCAGCAGATCCGCGCCCCATGCCTCGGAGACAAGAGTGTCAGACACACCCAAGCAGCGTCCGTCTTCTCCGCAACATCAAGAGGAGCCCGCCGAGTCGTTCAGGTCGGCCGTCTCCGAAGCTGCAGCCAAGTCGCCGACGTTCCAGCCTGCGAACGATGCCGGCAGACGCAGCGCCAGCGCGATCCTCAGGACGCTCGAAGGCGGCGCCATGCGCTCCGCTATCCGCAATGCTGTGATCATTTCCCTTCTTTGGGCGGTGGCCGGCATCGGGTTGGGACAGGTAATTTACGGCAACCAGCTTTGGGAAATCACCTCCGTTGCAGGCGTGCTTGCCGCTCCAGGCATTGTCGCCCTCGCAGTGGGTATCCTCATCCCGATCATGCTGTTCTTCGCGTTCGCCATCATGATGGCGCGGGCACAGGACCTCAGAAACGCCGCCCGCTCCATGGCGGAGGTGGCGCTTCGCCTTTCCGAGCCGGAGACCATCGCCTCCGAGCGCATCATGAGCGTCGGCCAGGCCGTGCGCCGTGAAGTCTCCGCGATGAACGAAGGCATCGAACGCACGATCGCCCGCGCCACAGAACTCGAAACGCTGGTACATTCGGAAGTTAACGCACTCGAGCGCAGCTTTACCGACAATGAACTGCGCGTCCGCGGTCTCGTTCACGAACTCGGCGCAGAGCGCGATGCGATCGTCAATCATGCCGAGCGTATCCGCTCGTCGATCGTTGGCGCCCACGATCAGCTCAAGGAAGAACTTTCGCTGGCCACGGAGGAGATTTCGATCCGTCTTGCGACCTCGGGCGAAGCCTTCGCCTCGATGATCGATACCCGGGCAGCCGCACTCATGGAGAAGTCCGATGCCGCCGGCGAGGCGCTCGGAACGCTGCTGACCACCAAGGCAGAAAACCTGCTCCAAACCTTGAACTCCTCCGGCTTTGCGCTCGCCCATGAATTTGATGAGCGGATGGATCAGCTTACCTCGGTGCTCTCTACGCGCGGCCAAGCGCTCCTGACCGAGTTCGAAACCCGCGCCTCGTCTCTCGACGCCAACACCGAGAAATTGAATGCCGCGCTCGCAGATCGCACCCGGCAGCTCAACGAGACCCTGCTGGCCCGCACGCGAGAGATTACGGAAGGGCTTTCCAGCAGCGAAAGGACCCTTACCGGCTCGCTCGACGAAATACTGTCGAGCCTCAACAGCTCGCTGGAGGAAAAGGGTTCCTCCTTCCGCCAGAGCCTTCAGACGACCGTCGAGGATGTCGTCATGGACCTCGACATGCGCTCCAGCTTCTTCGAGGAACGCCTGCAGGCGACCGTGGGGCACCTCAGCACCACATTCGACGACAGCGTTTCTCAATTTACCTCCGCATTCGATCAGCGGGCCGGTTCGCTCGACAGCAAGCTGATGGACAGCCTGGCGCGTATCAACGAGACGGTGGCGAGCGGCTCGGAGTCTATCGAGAATATTCTCAGCTCCAGCATCGAACGCATCAGCTCATCGTTGACAGATCAATCCTTCGCGCTTGCCACCACACTCGGCACCGGCCAGGAAGTTTTAGACTCCATGCTCGAAAGCCGCTCGCGCGAGCTTTCCGATGCGCTGTCTGCGCGCAGCAGCGAAATCCAGGACGCTCTGGGCTCCCGCGCTGCAGAGATCCAGGATGTTCTCGGCTCTCGCACCGCGGAAATCCAGGATGTTCTGGGTTCCCGTACCGCAGAGATCCAGGAAGTGCTCGCGTCTCGTACGAGCGAGCTCCAGCAGGGCCTCACGGGCGCTCATCGACAAATCGAGAGCACCCTGACGGATGGCAACAGCGCTCTTCTGAATACGCTCACAGAAAACCAGACCAAGTTCGAACAGGGACTGGCAATCCGCTCGGGTGCGATCATCGCTGCGCTTTCCGGCAGCCACGACCATCTGACCGAGGTGCTCAGCCAGAAAACCGCAGCTATCGACGCTCTGATGTCGAACGCGCCGGAGCGGCTCGCAGGCATGTTCGATGAAAAGGCGGATCATATCGCTCGCACTTTGTCGGAAAGCGAGCAACGGCTCAGCGGCGATCTCGGGCGCCATGCATCGCAGATGCAGGCCTCGCTGGAGACCAATCGCGAGCGGATTTCCGAGATCCTCGAAGACAAGTCCATGGAGATCGCCACGTCCTTTGCGCTTGGCGAGGACCGGCTCACCGGCATGCTCGACGAAAAGTCGGAAGCTATCGCGCGTGCCCTGTCCGAAACCGAACAACGCATGAGCGGCGATCTCGGGCGTCGCACGTTCGAGATTCATGAAGCTCTGAGCACCAACCGCGATAAGCTCGCCGAACTCCTGGACGACAAGTCGATGGAAATCGCAACGTCGTTCGCGCTTGGCGAAGATCGTCTTTCCGGCATGCTGGACGCCAAGGCCTCGGCGCTGGTGAATGTGCTGTCCGATGCCGACAGCCGCATCGAGCAGTCCTTCGCGGCCCGGGCAGAGGCTATCCATAACGCCTATGCCGATAACCAGCTCAATCTCGACCTCTCGCTGGAAAACCGCAACGCGGAGCTTTCGCGTATCCTGGAATCCGGCGGAGAGCGGCTCGAACAGGCCGTGGGCAACGCCAGCAATCGCATCGAAAGCGCTCTTACCGACGGCACGGGCCGCTTTGAAGCAGGCCTGGCCGGCGGCCTGGAGCGGATGGAAACCGTTATGAGCTCCACGCAGGAGCGGATTGCGGCGACCATCGGCCTCGGCCATCAGCAGCTCGAGACAACCCTCAGTTCCGGCCACGACCAGATGCGGGAAACGCTCGAAGAGCGGACTAGCCTGCTTGCCAACACGCTGGGCGACGCGCGCAACCAGATCGGTGACCTGATGCAGGATCAGGCAACATCGCTGAGCACCTCCATCGCGGCGAGCGCCGGTATGCTGGAGATGACACTTGAGAATCAGAACAGCGCCTTGAAGGATGCGATCGATACTGCCGGGCAATCCCTCGAAGAGCGGCTCCGCGATAACGTCGGCACCCTTGCCGTTCGTCTTTCCGATGCCGCCGGCGAGATCGGTCGGTCGGCGGATGCCTTCTCCAATCGTATCCGCCAGACTGTCGGCGGCGTTCAGGGGGCTCTCGAGGAGACCGGTAGCCGGATCGAATCGACGTTCGGAGGGCTTGAGGATCGCATCCGCGGCGAAGTGGTGAATGCCACCCAGCTGGTCAACGACGCCGGAACCAATCTTTCGGCCGCACTCGACAGCCGCACCGCTGAGCTGGAGCGCGTTGCCGTCGAGGCCACGGACAGGATCGCCGACACGATGGACGGACGCACCGCCCGTATCGAAGAGCGTCTCGGCACGATCGACCGCGCCCTGACGATCGGGCTGGACAATGTGACCAAGACAATCGAAAGCAAGGCTGTCGGCCTCGCCTCGACACTACGCGAAGCCGTCAGCGCCGCGGCGCAAAGCATGGACAGCGAGGCCACCCGCTCGGCAGAGGTGCTTGCCCGCGCAGGCGCCGAGTTCACGGAAGAATTGGCAAACCGCAACAGCGAATTTACCAAGGCGATCGAGGACCGCTCAATCCAGATCGTCGGGCGAATTTCCGAGACGCAGAACAGGCTGGCCGGCCAGGCTGCGACTGTCGCACATGCCTTCTCCGAAGCCGGGAACGCGATCGTCAACAAGGTCGCCGAAGCCGATAGCCTCGTGAAGAAGCAGGTAACGGCAATCTCCGAGGCTCTCGACGATGCCCAGAAGGCGCTTGGCGAACGCGGCAACGATATCCGCACCACGCTCACGGAAACGGCAGACCAGCTTGACAATGCCATGGACGCCGTAGACCGCGCACTCGCGGCCCGCGGCGAGGCGATCCGTTCGGCGCTCGACAACCGCACTCGCGACTTGAATTCCATGCTCGCCAGCCGCTCGGCCGAACTCAGCCGCCTTCTCGACGAAAAGGCAAAACCGATGGTCGAGGAATATGCCGAGACTGGCCGCGCTGCCGTCGAGCAGATCACGGGTGCCGCCCAACAGGGTGCGGAACGCCTGTCTGCGACGGCCGAGGAAACCGCTGCCCGAATCCGCAACGAGAATTCCGCGCTCATCGACGCCATCGCCACCCGGACCAACGATACCCTGGCGGCCATCACCCAGCGCACTGAAAATGCCGCCGGCACCATGCGCTATGTTGAGCAGGGATTGTCCGCGGCTGTGAACAGCCTCATCGACAAGCTCGCTGAAAGCAATTCCAGCATCAGCGCCATGGTTCAGCAGGCAGCGCAGGATATCGGCAGCACCGCGGACGTCGCTGCTGAACATCTCGCCGAGGCCGACCGCAAGCTCGGCGCAACGGCCAGCCGCTTCTCGCAATCGGCAGGCCATGTTGCAGATATCGTGTCGGGTTCGACCCGTATGCTCGAAACCAACATCGAGCGGATGTCTGAAGTCTTTGGCCAGACGCTTGAGCAAGTCGGCGGTATCGTCAGCCGCTTCGACGAACACTCCAGAGTGCTGTCTGAGGCATCTGACCTCCTCGGTGCTGCGCAGTCTAACCTCGCCAGCACCCTGGATGAACGTCAGAATGCGCTCCGCAGCCTGGCAGGCGGCCTGCTCAAGCGCTCGGAAGAAATCGAAGGGACGATGCGCAACCTCACAGGCCTTGTGGACAGCGCTTTCGAAAAGGCCGAGGAACGCTCCCTGCAGGTCGGCTCGCGACTGCGTGAAAGCCTGCATGCCTCCTTCGCCGACATCGGCCGCACGCTCGGTGAAACCCAGCATCGCGCCGAAGTAACGGCCGACGCGATGCGGGAAGCCCTAGTCAATGCCGGTGGCGACGCCACCCGTGCCATCGAGTCGACCCTGTCGGATGCCGAGAAAAGAACGCGCGACCTTTCCGAACGGATGCGCGGAAGTATCTCTGCGTCCCTCACCGACGTCGAGCGGCTTCTGTCGGATGCCACTGACCGGTCCGGCAGTGCCGCAGAACAACTTCGCGAGACGCTGCGCCAGTCGGTCGAGGAAGCCATCAATCGCTTCTCCGGCGCAACCGATGAAATCCGGCGTTCGGCCCAGGACATCCGGCGCGAGCTGGATACGACCCGCTCGGAACTCAAGCGCGGTGCCTTCGATCTTCCGGAAGAGGCCAAAGAAAGCGCTGCCGCAATGCGTCGTGCAGTCGCCGAACAGATCAAGGCCCTCCAGGACATTTCTGCCCTGGTTGGACGCTCGACGCAGAATTTCGAAGTTTCGGAGGCTTCCGCCAGCCGTCCGGCTCCGGCACCTGCTCGTCCCCAGCCTGCCGCTCCTGCGCCTGTCCCGCCGCAGCCCGCTCCGCCTGCTCCTCGCAGCGATACATATGGCGCAAGCTCGCTGCGAGGCGCGCTTCCGCTTGATCGGCCTGCCCAGACGCCGGCTTCACGCGCGCCTGAACCGGCCCCCCGCGGCGGCAATGCCAGCGATGACGGCTGGATCAGCAATCTGCTCCGCGGCGCATCGCGCGATGAACTGGGCGAATCTCCGGTACCACGCCAGCAGCAGCCGGTGCGTACAGCCGAACCTGCGCCGGCACCCCGCAGCAATGGAGACAATCGCAATCCTCGCCACATGGTCGAGTCGCTGAATTCGCTCTCCGTGGACATTGCCAGGGCGATCGATCACGACGCATCGGTCGACCTGTGGCGCCGCTACCAGCGCGGCGAACGCGATGTCTTTACTCGCCGTCTCTATACGCTGAAAGGTCAGCAGACGTTCGACGAGATCAAGCGCAAGTACGAGCGGGAGCCGGAATTCCGTACCGCTGTCGACCGCTACATCGCGGACTTCGAAAAGCTGCTCGCCGATGTCGCCCGCACTGACCGCGACAAGACTGTCACCCAGAGTTACCTCACATCGGATACGGGCAAGGTCTATACGATGCTCGCCCATGCCGCTGGCCGGTTCAACTGAAGGCAACGACAATAGACAGACTAAAAAGGCCGCCTCAAAGGCGGCCTTTTTAGTTGCGGATTTGGCTGCTGCCCCAGGCGGTGAAACGACGCCCTATATCGACTTGAGCGCCCAGTCGACAATCTCCGCCCCAACCTTGGCAAAAGCCTTGTCGAGCGCTTCGATAAAATGACGGTTCTCGGAGCCGGAGACTGGCGAGGTGGCTTTGAAGACGCTCTGGCCGCGCACAGTGCCGTTGCGGTCGTTCAGCAGCTTTGCCGAAATTTCGACAACGGCGACCCGGGGACTGCCGGCGCTTACTTCAAAGGCCCGGATGTCGGTCACCACCTGATAGTCGATGGCGAGGCCCTGCCCCGGTTTACCGACGCCACCGAGACGACCGGAGTTTTCGAACGCTTCGACGAGTTTTGACTGAACGAGAGCCGGCAGGCGATCTCCCCATCGGGAGTTGGCAAGATACTGGATTTCCGACGGGGAAACGCGAACCACCACCTGCTCGCTGTTCAAAAGCTTGACGGCCGTCGGCTCGGGTATCAGGATCTGCCGGTTGCGTGCCGAAGGCCCCTGGCCTGCTGGGGTGATTGACAGATCGAACGTATCGTTGTTCGCGCTGCTGCCACAGCCGGTGACAAGCGCCGCCACCAGTGGCAGCGCGACGAGGAGCGGGCGGCGGTTTGCGCGTCGCGTTAATAACTCCGTACCAGTCATCAAAATCCCAGTCTCCAAATGGCGTCCCGCGTCACCGGCGTGTCCTGCCGTCATACTGCTTCACTGTCTCCCCGCCGAAGATCAGCCTTTGCGGGTTCTGGTCGAAATTGTTGATTGTCTGGTCGAGCGACTGGACGGTGCGCCGGGCGTCGTTCACCAATGTCTGGATGTCCCTCAAACCGCTTGAGGAGAAGCGCGACAGATTGTCGGCAATCGGGCCGACTCGCGCGTTGATGTTGTCGGCCACGGTCCGGAAGGATTCGAGCGTCCGGCGCGCTTCGGCAAAAAGCCCCTGCGAATCGTCGCTGGAGACGAGGCCATCGACTTTGGCGAGAATGCCGTCGACGCGGCTGGATGCCTCATTCAGCTTTCGGGCCAGTTCGGTGAAGTCGCCAACCGCGCGATCGATGTCTTCCCTGCGATTGGCGAAGCTGTCGACCACGTCGCGCGCCGAACTGATCGTCTGCCGGGCGTCTTCCGACGCGGCCGTTATATTGCCGATAGTTGTTTTCACCTGCTCCGGACTAACCGAACTCATCACCGTATCGACACGCCGCAATACGCTCTGGGCTTGGGTTCCTGCCTGTTCGAAATTTGCCGCCGCGTTCCTGACGTTGGCGACGAGATCGCCAAAATTGTCGGAAGCGTTCGCGATATTTCGGGTGGCTCGTTCGGTATTGGCCACGACCGCGTTGATCTTCTCGGCATCGATCGCGCTCACCAGCCGCTCGGCG
The DNA here is from genome assembly GCF_004343065.1 of Neorhizobium sp. S3-V5DH. Taxonomy (NCBI): domain Bacteria; kingdom Pseudomonadati; phylum Pseudomonadota; class Alphaproteobacteria; order Hyphomicrobiales; family Rhizobiaceae; genus Neorhizobium; species Neorhizobium sp. S3-V5DH. The sequence continues at coordinate 17,156 of NZ_SMCL01000021.1, read as the reverse complement.
GCCTGAAGGGTCGAATTCAATGTGCCGGAGACGCGATCGATCGTCGTAGACAGCGTGGACAAGCTGTTCAGGAACTTGTCGATGCTGTCGGAATTTTGAGCCAGAGCCCCGGTGAAGGTTTCGACGTTGCGAATGGTTTGAGTGAGCGGCCCGCGCGCATCCGCGACGAACCCTTGGATATCGCTGATCGCCGCGTCGGCTCGGTCGAGGATCTTGTCGGCAGTGGCGAGCAGGTTCGTGACGCTCGACTGCTCGGCGATCAGAACGGCCGGTCGACCGGTCTCCAACGACTTCTGGAGGATGTTCTCTTCGCCCTTCGCGCCACCTGAAAGCTCGATATAAGCCGCTCCGGTCAACCCCTGCACTTCAAGAGCAGCTTGCGTGGATTGGTAGACCGGTGCATCCGCTCTTACCTCCGTGAACGCGATCGAGTAGCGCGGATCGTCTGGATCGATGGTGAGGTTACGGACCGAACCGACCGGAATACCGTTGAAACGGACCGGTGAGCCGACGGAAAGGCCGTTCGCCGATCCGGGGATGCGGATGGCGAGCTCAGCCGTAGGTCCACCACGACCGGATTGCGCCATCCAGTAGACGAAGCCAAAGGCGGCGGCGATCACCAGCAGCGTGAAGAAACCGACAAGGGCGTAATTGGCTCTGGTTTCCATGGATTAGTTCACTTCTCTACTTCCGCAGCCGGCCGCTTTTCTTGAATTACGACAGACCGCGCCCGCTTTCCGCGGAAATACGACTGAACCCATGGATCGTCATGAGCAAACATATCTTCAAGAGTACCTTCCACCAATACCCGTTTCTGACCAAGCACGGCAATACGGTCACAGACCGAAAAAAGGCTGTCGAGGTCGTGTGTTACCATATAAACCGTCAGCCCGAGAGTGTCGCGCAGCTTGGCAATCAGCGCATCGAAATCGGCTGCCCCTATGGGATCGAGACCCGACGTTGGCTCGTCCAGGAATACAAGATCCGGGTCCAACGCAAGCGCGCGGGCCAGGGCGGCACGCTTGATCATGCCGCCTGAAAGCTCCGATGGGTATTTGTTGGCGGCATCCGGCGGCAGGCCCACCATCTCGATCTTCAGATAAGCCAACTCGTCCATCAAGGATTGTGGCAAGTCGAGATATTCGCGCATCGGAAGCTGGATGTTCTCCTTGACGGTCAGCGCCGAAAACAGTGCCCCGTGCTGGAACAGCACACCCAACCGCATGTCCACCTGCATGCGCTCCTCTTCCGAGGCGTTGTCATAGTCGATGCCGAGGATTTCGATCACGCCTGACCGGTGCGGCAGAAGGCCGAGAACCGTGCGCATCAGAACGGACTTGCCGGTGCCCGAAGCGCCCACAAAGCCCAGAATTTCGCCGCGATAGACATCGAGATTCAAACGGTCGAGCACCACCTGATTACCAAAGCCGACAGTGACATCACGTACCGAAAGCACGACTTGGCCACTGTTTGGCTTATCCTTGCCGTTACCCTCTACCGCCTCTTCCAACCCCGCCCCCATCAAAAATCGATTGCCGAATAGAAGATGGCGAAAAGCGCATCCATGAGGATAACGACGAAGATTGCTTTGACGACGGAGGTCGTGACGTGTTGCCCGAGAGATTCGGCGCTGCCGCCGACTTTCATGCCCTCCACGGCGGCAACGATACCGATCGCCAGTGCCATGAACGGCGCCTTGATCATTCCCGATGCAACGGACGTGTGGTCGATCGCCTCATGCAGACGTGACAGATATGTGTCGAAAGTGATGCCCGAATAAGCCCAGGCAACAACCGCCGCGCCGAAAAGAGCGGCAAAATTGGCGATGATGGTGAGGAGCGGCAATGCCACTGTAAGCGCCACGAGGCGCGGAAAGATCAGCACGCCCACCGGATTGAGGCCGATGACGGTCAGCGCATCGATTTCCTCGCGCATCTTCATCGAACCGATCTCCGCGGTAATCGCGCTGCCCGAGCGGCCGGCGATCATGATCGCCGTGAGGAGAACCCCGATCTCGCGAAGCTGAAGTATGCCGACAAGGTCGACCACGAAGATTTCCGCGCCGAAGTACCGGAGCTGAAAAGCGCCCTGCTGTGCAATGATGGCGCCGATCAGGAACGACATCAGCACGATGATCGGCACGGCCCGCACGCCCATCCGGTCGATATGGGTGACCACCGATGCGGGAGAAACCCCCGCCCCTCGGCCGAACTTCATCTGCGCGCCGCGGACCGCCGAACCGAGAATGTGCATGGCAGCATAAAAATCGCCGCCGAGCCCCACCATGATCTTGCCGCTCGGAGCAAATATCCGCTCGAAAAGCGTGCCTTTCTTTCCATTCTCGGCGGGAGGCGCAGGCGCCTTTTCCGGCAATGCGCCGATCAGTTCCCGGATCGGTCCTTCGCCCCCGGTAAGGACCGCGTCGCGGCCCTGTTCAACCTTGGACGTCATCAGCCGTCGAATCAGCCACGCTCCAGCCGTATCGACGCCGCCGACGCCGTTGAGATCGATCTCCAGCCTGCCCTGCCCCTGGGCGCGTTCCAGCCTTTCAAGATCATTCAGGATCGGAGAAATTGTCGAACCTCGCCAGTCGCCCGCCAAAAGATAACGTTCGCCGCCTGGCAGATCTTCGGCCTTGATTTCGGCTGCCTTGGACGTCACGGCTTCTTTCGCAGTCACTGGTCATTTGAGGTTTCAATACGATACGGTTGATCGCATTTTCAGGATCAGCAATAAAGCCGCCTCACAGGTATTTGCGTCAAAAGGATGCGTAAAACCATGCGCCGTCACCTCGAAGCCACAATAGAAACTTTTCCGATCGCCGGCTTATTCACGATTTCGCGCGGCTCGAAAACTGAAGCCGAAGTCATTACCTGCACGATCCGCGAAGACGGTTTCTCCGGACGCGGCGAATGCGTGCCCTATAAACGGTATGGCGAAAGCCTTGATGGCGTCCTTTCCGATATCCAGTCGATCACGGAGGCTGTCGACAGCGGGCTGACGCGCGAGGAATTGCAGACCCGGATGAAACCGGGGGCCGCACGGAATGCAGTCGATTGCGCGCTTTGGGATCTGGAGGCGAAGCGCGACGGCCTCCGGGTAGCAGACCTCATTGGCGCAGCCAGCCAGAAGCCTCTCGTTACGGCATTTACGCTTTCACTCGGCGAGCCCGCGGTTATGGCTGCCGATGCCCGCAGAAATGCTCAACGCCCGCTCCTCAAGATCAAGCTCGGTACCGAGGATGACGAATCACGGCTTCGCGCCGTTCGCGAAGCGGCTCCGAACGCACGCATCATCGTGGACGCCAACGAAGGATGGACGGAAGAAAATCTCTCGCACCACATGGCTGTCGCGGCGGAACTGAACGTGTCGCTCATCGAGCAACCTCTACCCGCCGGCAAGGATGCGGCCCTGGCCAATATCCGGCGCTTGGTCTCGGTTTGCGCCGATGAAAGCGTGCACATGACAAAAGATCTCGAAAGCCTTCGCGATCGCTATGATGCAGTCAATATCAAACTGGACAAGACCGGCGGCCTGACGGAAGCACTGGCCATGAAGGCCGAGGCTCAGCGACTTGGATTTTTGGTCATGCTCGGCTGTATGGTCGGCTCCTCGCTTGCGATGGCTCCGGCTGTTTTATTGGCGCAGGAAGCCGATTACGCCGATCTCGACGGGCCATTGCTGCTTGCAAGGGACAGGCCGACCGGCCTTCGCTACGAGGGTTCGCTGGTTTATCCGCCAGACCCTGACCTCTGGGGTTGAATGCGAGCCGCAAATGCGATCGTTGCCAGCCCGATCAAGGCGAGAAGCGACATCGCGAGGTAACTCGTCACCCCGAATTGCCGGTAAAGAAAACCGGACAATATGGTCGAAATTGCCAGAAACACGCCGTTGTAGAAGACATACGCGCCCTGCACCGTGGATTCCTGATGCTCCTGCACTGACTCTACCAGGCGTTGTTGAAGTCCCAGATGCACGAAAGCGAACGAAAACGCATGCAGGCCCTGTAGCGCCATGTAGCCCCAGAACCCCAGCGAGAATGGAAACAGGCTCCAGCGCAGGATCGCCGCCGCGCAGCCGATCCGCAACAGCGTCCAAGGCGATACGGACTTCGCGAGCCTGCCGGCCGTCAAAAATACGACGATTTCGAAAATGATCGCGGCGCTCCACAATATTCCGATGGATCCGCTCGAGAAGCCGATCTGCTGCCAGTGGATCGTGCCGAAGGTATAGAACATTCCATGGCTAGCCTGAGCAATCGACGCTCCGATCATCAACACATGCAAGTCGACACGACGGATCGAGCTGGGATTAAAACCGGCATTGGCGGGTCGAATCACGGCTTGACCGAGCCTCGGAACGGCAAACGCAACCAAGACTGTTAGCACAAATCCGACCGCCACTGCGGGCGGGATCGTCTGAAAACCCCAGTAACCCTGAAGCTCTCCGACGATAAGCGCGACAGCCATGAAGCCGACTGAGCCCCAGACGCGCATGGCGCCGTACTGGAATCCCCAACGCCGGACACCTGTGACTGCGACGGATTCGACGATCGGCGCATAAGGCGCAAAGAAAGCCGCCTGGAGGCTGACGATCAACAGCACAGGCCAAAAGGTGTCCGTAAAAAACATGGCCAGCGCCGTCGACAACGACAACGCGCCGGACCAAACAAGCATCAGCGTCCGCTCCCCCAGCCGGTCGGCAAAAACGCCGGCCACCGGCGCGGCGAACACCCGCAAGAGAAGTTGCGCGGCCAGCACAATCCCGATTTCGAATTCGGAAAAGGCAAGTCCGTCGAGCCAAACCGGCAGATAAGGCAAAATGACGCCGTTCACTCCCAGTGGTGCGCCATAGGCGAGTGCGCAGCGCAATTGGAAGAACCGGGGCGCGGCGGGCGCCGTCTGTGTAGGAATCACGATTTCACGGGTAGGTTGCTGAAACTTGCCGCTTACCTAACACAGAGCCCTGCCTATGCCTATGGCAAGAAATGGCCCTAGGCAGAGCTGACACGTATCGCAGTTCAGGCAGCCCGCATGTCCTCGACGACCTGCGGCGCCGCCAGTGCCTTGATCTCGGCGGCAGCGGTATCCCGCTGCCAGGAAATCATTTCGAGCCTGCCATCCTGATGTTCGACAATTGCCGTGCAGCTTTCCACCCAGTCGCCGGTATTGACATAATGGATGCCGTCGATGTCCTCCATCACTGCATGGTGAATATGGCCGCAGATCACGCCTTCCACGTTATGGCGGCGCGCCTCTTCGGCCACGACGCGCTGAAACTCGCCAATGAAGTTGACAGCATGTTTGACCTGCAGCTTTGCCCAGGCGGAGAAAGACCAGTAAGGCATGCCGAGGCGTCTGCGGATAGCAGCCAGGCCGAGGTTGATGACGATGGCCGCGTCGTAGGCCCAGTCGCCGAGATAGGCGAGCAGGCGCGCGTTGCGAACGACGACATCGAACTCGTCGCCATGCAAGATGAGGTATTTCCTGCCGTCAGCCATCTCGTGAATTGCTCGCTCGGCCACCTCTATTCCGCCGAAATGCGTGCCGGGAAACGACCGCAGGAATTCGTCGTGATTGCCGGGAATATAGACTATGCGTGTTCCCTTGCGCGCCTTGCGCAGAAGTTTCTGAACAACGTCGTTACACCCCTGCGGCCAATACCAGTTCCGTTTCAGCCGCCAGCCGTCGATGATGTCACCCACGAGAAAAATGGTATCGGCTTCATGATAACGCAGGAAGTCCAGCAGGAAGTCAGTTCGGGCGGCCTTGGAGCCGAGATGCACGTCCGAAATAAAGAGCGTTCTGAAATGCCTTGTTTCCACTTGCCCGGTCACGAAGTCGTCCTTTCGTCGCCGCTTCTTTGTTTTTCAAAACCAGACTCGTGTTTCAGGATGATGACAGGCTCCGGGAAAACCCCGATCAGCGGCGCTCCGATATCGCTCCATTTCCGCTATCACCGCAAATTAGCTGCTGTCGCACCCGGCCGATTGATGTAAGGAGGGTCTCTCCTTACCATCAGCCCATGCAGAAAAAACAAGCCAGGAGGAACCATGAACGCGCAGGATAAACCAAAATCGCCGGCCGTGCCGGCCACGGGCGATCTCGACGAGCAGGCGCTGTTCTTCCACCGCTATCCCCGCCCCGGCAAGCTCGAAATCCAGGCGACCAAACCGCTCGGAAACCAGCGCGACCTGGCACTTGCCTATTCGCCGGGTGTCGCCGCTCCCTGCCTTGCGATCCGCGACAATCCCGATGCGGCTGCCGATTTTACAGCCCGCTCCAATCTTGTCGCGGTGATTTCCAACGGCACGGCCGTGCTCGGCCTCGGCGATATCGGCCCGCTGGCATCGAAGCCGGTCATGGAGGGCAAAGCCGTCCTCTTCAAGAAATTCGCCGGCATCGATGTCTTTGACATCGAAATCGAAGCCCGCGGTATCGAGACGATGGTTTCTACCATCTCGGCGCTGGAGCCGACCTTCGGCGGGATCAACCTGGAAGACATCAAGTCTCCCGAATGTTTCGAGGTCGAGCGCCGGCTGCGCGAAAAGATGAACATCCCGGTGTTTCACGACGATCAGCATGGCACAGCGATCATCGTGGCAGCCGCGATCCTGAACGGGCTGGAACTCGCCGGCAAGAATATCGGCGACGTGAAGATCGTCACGTCCGGCGCCGGTGCGGCGGCGCTTGCCTGTCTGCATCTTCTCGTTTCGCTCGGAGCGAAGAAGGAAAATATCTGGGTTCATGACATCGAAGGCCTGGTCTACGACGGCCGCAACACGCTCATGGACGAGTGGAAGGAAATCTACGCCCAGAAATCCGATAAGCGTGTTTTGGCCGACAGCATCCACGATGCCGACGTCTTCCTCGGATTGTCTGCAGCCGGAGTGCTCAAACCAGAACTGCTTGCGCGCATGGCGCCGAAGCCGCTCATCATGGCGCTCGCCAACCCGACACCGGAAATCATGCCGGAACTCGCCCGCTCCGCCCGTCCGGATGCCATGATCTGCACCGGTCGTTCGGATTTTCCGAATCAGGTGAACAACGTCCTTTGCTTCCCCTATATCTTCCGCGGCGCGCTGGATTGCGGCGCCCGGACGATCAATGAGGAAATGAAGATGGCGGCGGTCAAGGCGATCGCGGCACTTGCCCGCGAGGAGGTTTCCGACGTTGCCGCTCGCGCCTATTCCGGCGAAACGCCCGTCTTCGGCGCCGACTACCTCATCCCCTCACCCTTCGATCCCCGGCTTATCCTGCGCATCGCACCGGCCGTCGCAAAAGCCGCAGCGGAAACCGGCGTAGCCTCCCGCCCGATCCAGGACTTCGACGCCTATCTCGATCAGCTCAACCGCTTCGTCTGGCGCTCTGGCTTTGTCATGAAGCCGATTTTCGCCGCCGCCAAGACCGCCGAGAAAAAGCGCGTAATCTTTGCGGAGGGCGAAGATGAACGCGTGCTTCGCGCCGCGCAGGTATTGTTGGAGGAAAAGACCGCCACGCCCATCCTCATCGGCCGCCCGTCGGTCATCGAGGCGCGCCTTCAGCGCTTTGGCATTCGTATTCGGCCTGAGGTCGATTTCGCAGTCGTCAATCCGGAAGACGATCCTCGATACCGCGAATATGTCGATGATTATTTCGCTCTGGTAGGGCGCAGGGGCATCAACCCGGAGACTGCGCGCACCATCGTGCGCACCAACAACACAGTAATCGGGGCGCTTGCCGTCAAGCGCGGCGAGGCTGACGCGCTGATTTGCGGCGTGGAAGGCGGTTATGATCGGCATCTGCGCGACGTCGAGCAGATTATCGGAAAAAGGGAGGGCGTCTGCGCCTTCTCGGGCCTGAGCCTCTTGATCTCTCAACGGGGCGCGATTTTCTTCACGGATACATTCGTGAACTACAATCCTTCCGCACAGGAAATCGCCGAAATCACCATTCTCGCCTCCCAGGAAGTCCAGCGGTTCGGCATCGTCCCCAAAGCGGCGCTGATCTGCCATTCGAATTTCGGTTCTCGGGATTCCGAAAGCGCACAAAAGATGCGCGCCGCCCTCAGCCTTGTACGCAAACGGACTCCTCAACTGGAAGTCGACGGTGAGATGCAGGGCGGCTCCGCGCTTTCGGAAGACCTGCGCAAGCGCGCCATGCCAGACAGCTCGCTGACCGGAGAGGCCAATCTTCTGATCTTCCCGAACCTGGACGCGGCCAATATCTCGTTGGGGATCGTTCGAAATCTCACCGATGCACTTCATGTCGGACCGATTTTGTTGGGTACGGCGCTGCCTGCACATATCCTCTCGCCCTCGGTAACGTCGCGCGGCGTGGTAAACATGGCAGCGCTGGCTGTTGTGGAGGCCTCACAACCGGATTTCGCTCTGCAGTCCTAGGCCTGTGAACCGCATAATCCGTACTGGCTCCGCAGATTGCGAGAGCGTGCTTATGATATTGTCAACTGGCCTGCCTCATGATGCGGTTACCGATTCTAGAGATCGCCGGACATCGACTGATGCGCATTCGCAACCTGCTGATCGCCCCAATTCTGCTTGCACCCGACATGGCTTCCGCGCGGGATATAGGCACCTGCGCGGCGCTTTACCGGCAACTCAACAATGCTCCGCAAATCATCGGCAACACCGCCGAGATGCGGCGCTATTCGCAACATCTCAGCGAGATCAACGGCGACATTCGTCGGCATCGAATCGAGATGCGCCGCAGCGGCTGCGGCGGCAGCATCGTCGTCTTCGGTGGCAGCGCTAATGGCGGCGCCTGCGACGAGATGCGCGATGCGCTTGGCGCGATGGAGCGTGAGCGCGACGCGTTGACGGCGGATCGGGAGAATGCACGCCAGCTCTGGCGCTCGTCGGATGAACGCAATGCCATTCTTGCGTCGATCCGATCGAACGGCTGCCTCCCTTCCGATGTCGAAGAGGAGCGGAAAGAGCGGCTGAAGGTTCAGGGGATCGAATTGCCGAAACCGGAGCCCTATTCAGGAGTGACCGACCTGCGGACAAAAGATCCGAAGGAAACGAAAGCGGCAAACCTGCCGCCGCCTCCGCCGTTGGAGCGCACCTACGATCCGAACAAGAAGGTTCGCATAGTGGGCCCCCAGTTTCTGCCGGATACAAGCATTGATCTTGCCAATCCGAAGTCTACCGGCCCACAACCCCAGCAGTGATCAAGCTCGGCCCCATTTGTCGTTGAATACCAGGTCCTCGAGCAAGAGCCGCTGGCGCCAGCCCTTTACCGCCAGCTCCGGTTCTCGATAAAGGCGGTCGACGTAGCCGACGCAAAGCCAGGCAACGATTTGAATTCCCTCGGGGATACCAAGCAGTGTCCGCAGGTCCGCCTCGTGGAAAATGCTGACCCAGCCCACTCCGACACCTTCGGCCCGTGCCGCCAGCCAAAGGTTTTGCACCGCGCAGACGGACGAGAATACGTCCATGCGCGGATCATGAGTGCGACCGATGACAACGGGGCCTGCCCGCTCGGGATCGCAGGTGACGCAAATGCTGAGCGGCGCCTTGCGGATGCCCTCCAGCTTCAGGTTTTGGTAGACCTCGCGTCGTTCTTGCGGAAACATCTCCGCCGCTTCCTCATTGGCCCGCGAGAAGGCCTGCCAGGCGGCTTCACGGACCTTCGGGTCACGCACCAGGATAAAATTCCACGGCTGCATGAAACCGACCGACGGCGCAGCATGCGCCGCCCCAAGCAGCCGCCCAACGAGATCGTCCGGAAGCGGCTCGGGTAAAAACTGATCGCGCACGTCACGGCGCGTCTCTATGGCCCGGTAGACCGCAGCACGGTCACGTTCCGGGAATTCTTCTGCAGGCATCAAGGCATCGGCAAAAAGATCAGGTCGCATCGTTAATCCCCAACAATGCTGACACCCCGCGTAATAAAGCAGGGCACCAAAAAAACCTTGCCGCCGTCCACGCGGGTCGGTCTATCTCGACAGGCCGGTCTTCTGACTTGGCTTCATCCGCTCGCCGCAGCCTTCCCGGAAATCCCAGTGGCATCTACTTTGCGGCAAGCGTCCGCCTCACAGCGTTGGGCACGTTCCGGTCTCGCACCGGATTCCCGATTCTCCTGCCAGCGGCAGGCACCTGACGTCGCGGTTATGCATGAGCGGCCTCACGCATTCAAGCCCCTCATGCGACAGGGAAGTAGCGCACATAGGCGAACTCGTTTCCATCCGGCGACCAGTTGGGCGAATTCATTGTGCCTTGCCCGCCAAACAACTCGAACAAGGTCTCCACATGACCGCCATCCATGTCCATCAGCCGCACGCGGACGTTTTGGTCGCGCGGATGATCGAATACCGTCGCGTCGTAGGAGATGAAAACGATCTTGTCTCCTTTTGGTGACGGATGAGGAAACCAGTCGCCGTAATTGCTGTCGGTGATACGTTCCGCTGCGCCTCCCGACGCAGGTACGCGCCAGATCTGCATGATGCCGGTACGGCTGGAGTTGAAATAGATCCATTCGCCGTCGGGAGAATAGTCGGGCCCGTCGTTCCGCCCCTCTCCGAAAGTCAATCGTGTCTCTTCGCCGCCTTCCCTATCGATCGTATAGATATCGAAGAGATCGTCGCGGATACCGCAATAGGCGAATTTTCCACCATCCGGTGACCAGCCATGCCAGTAGGAGGGCAGTTTCTCCGTCACCAGCCGGGGATCACCACCCTCCGCCGGTAGCACATAGATTGCCGACTTGCCGAATTCTACCTTGTCGGAAATGGCGATCAGCGAGCCGTCCGGCGAAATGCCATGATCGTTGTTGCACTCACGCGCAAAGCCGGTATCGACTGGAACGGGAGCGCTGTCACCCAGCGGTGACAGCCGGTAGATCAGCCCGTCGCTGTTGAGCATCAGATAGTCACCACGCGGCGACCAGTTCGGCGCTTCGAACAGAGCTTCAGTCTGCCAGACAACCCGGTATTGCCGGGTGCGAATATTGTAGATCTCGACAGAACTCCGCAGCGCCATGCCCTCACCGGTCCCGGAATCGGTTGGTGATCGGATAGCGCCGATCTCGACCGAAGTTCTTTTTGGTGATCTTTACACCGGGTGCGGATTGCCTCCGCTTGTATTCGGCAAGATAAAGCAGGTGCTCAATTCGGTGGACGGTCGCCAGATCGTGACCCCGGGCTACAATCTCTTCCGTTCCCATTTCCAGCTCGACCAGGCATTCGAGGATATCGTCGAGTACCGGATAGGGCGGCAGCGAATCCTGGTCGGTCTGGTTGGGACGCAATTCCGCAGACGGCGCCTTGGCAAGGATGTTCTTCGGGATGACCTCGCCGCCGGATCCCAACGCGCCAGGCGGCAGATGCTCGTTGCGCCATGCGGACAACCCGTAGACCTGCATCTTGTAAAGATCCTTGATCGGATTGAAGCCGCCGTTCATGTCGCCATAAAGCGTCGCATAACCCACCGACATTTCCGATTTGTTGCCGGTCGTCACCACCATGGAACCGAACTTGTTGGAGATCGCCATCAGGATCGTCCCGCGCGCACGGCTCTGCAGATTCTCCTCCGTGATGCCCTCGTCCGTTCCCTCGAATAATTCCGACAATGCCGATGAAAATCCGTCGACCGGCTCGGCAATCGCCACGATGTCGTAGCGGCAGCCAAGAGCCTTGGCACAATCGGCCGCATCCTTGAGCGACTCTTCTGACGTGTAGCGATAGGGCAGCATCACCGTGCGCACCCGTTCCTCTCCCAGGGCATCCACGGCAATGGCCGCGCAGAGCGCCGAGTCGATACCGCCTGAAAGCCCGAGAACCACCGATTTGAAGCCGTTCTTGTTGACATAGTCGCGGAAGCCCAGCAGGCACGCGCGGTAATCCGCTTCCTCCTTTTCGGGAATACGCGCCATCGGGCCGCGCGTACAACGCCAGCTGTCGTTGGCCTTCTTCCATTCGGTCACGGTGATTGCCGGTTCAAACTGGCTCATCTGGAAGGCGAGTGTCTTGTCGGCGTTGAAAGCAAAACTTGCGCCGTCGAAGACAAGCTCGTCCTGTCCCCCGACCTGGTTGGCGAACAGCAGCGGCAGACCGCTTTCGATCACCTGACGCAGGGCGACCTGATGGCGGACATCCACTTTGCCCCGATAGTAAGGGGAACCGTTCGGCACGAGCAGGATATCCGCTCCGCTTTCCGCCAGCGTCTCGCAGACGCCCATGTCGTTCCAGATCTCCTCGCATATCGGAATGCCGATCCTGACGCCCCGGAAGTTGTAAGGCCCCGAGATCGATCCTTCCGTGAAAACGCGTTTCTCATCGAACTCGCCATAGTTCGGCAGATCGACCTTGTCCCGTATCGCAACGATCTTGCCACCGTCCAGCAAGGCAACCGAGTTGTGCCGGCCCGCCTCCCCCTGTCGCGGAAAGCCGATGACGACGCCGGGACCACCATCGGCAGTATCGGCCGCCAGCTGTTCGACAGCCCTCTGGCAGGCAGCCAGGAAAGCCGGTTTGAGGACGAGATCTTCTGGCGGGTATCCGGAGATAAAGAGCTCTGTGAAGAGAACAAGGTCTGCCTCTTCGCCGGCGGCGTCCCTGCGCGCTTCCCGCGCAAGGGCCAGGTTGCCGGCTATATCGCCGACAGTTGGGTTGAGCTGAGCGACGGCGATACGGAGTGTCTGGCTGATATCCTGTGTCATGCCTCACGATTTAGCGCCCGCCGATGACGCCGGCAACATCGCTCGGGGGAATTTTTTGCGATGTTTCAAGCGGATGAGCGGACACCAGAGTAATCGCTGCAGGCATTCCAGAGGCAGAACCCAAAGGGTACCTTTGGATCTGCCTAGAAAGGCGCTTTGCATTGGCCGGCTTGATCGTTGGCGCCGTGATGGGCATTTTGTTGGAAGCAAGATTCGGAGGAAGTCGCAATGAAGGCCCTGCTGCTGATCGACATCCAGAACGGCTTCTGCCCTGGTGGCAACCTGCCCGTGCCGCACGGAGACGACGTGGTGCCAATCGCCAATCGGCTGATCGAGGACGGTGGATACGACGTTATTGTCGCGTCTCAGGACTGGCACCCGAAAAATCACGGGAGCTTCGCTTCACAGCATCCAGGTAAAAAGCCTTTCGAGATGGGAAAGCTTTCCGGCAAGCTGCAGGTGATGTGGCCCGATCACTGCGTGCAGGAAACACCCGACGCCGAATTCCATCCGGACCTCAACATCGCAGCCGTGGACTATATTCAGCAGAAGGGCGAAAACCCCGCTGTCGACAGCTATTCCGCCTTCCGCGACAACGATCAGGCGGCATTGACGGGCCTCGCGGGATATCTGAAGGCGCAGCAGGTGACGGAACTCGATATCTGCGGCCTCGCCACCGACTATTGCGTCAGATATTCGGTGCTCGATGCGGTCGAGATGCTGCCGGATGTAAAGGTGCGGTTCATAGAAGACGCCAGCCGCGGGATCGATCCGGAAGGAGTCGTGGCTGCGATAGCCGAGATGAAAGCCAACGGCGTCGACATCATCTCGAGCAAGGACGTGCTAGCTGATTGATCGGCGGGAACGGCTGCAGCCAATGACAGTTCAGCGAAATCGATCGTCCCATCAGCCATATTCAATTGCGTTGAATTCGGCACGGCCCTAAAGCGTCCCAAAGGACTTTTTCATGAAGCGCGAAGACATCATCGATGGCCTGAAGGGCGGAGCTATCATTGCGATTTCCTCCGCGCCCTTTGCGATCCTGTTCGGTGCCGTGGCTGTCGACAATGGCTTGTCGGTGCTCGATGCGGCCATCATGAGCGCCACCGTCTACGCGGGGGCAAGCCAGTTGGTCGGCATCGAACTCTTCGGCCACCATGTCGCCCCTTGGCTGATCGTGCTTTCGGTCTTCGCGGTTAACTTCAGGCATATCCTTTATTCGGCAGCGCTGACGCGCTTCATCACCCACTTCTCACCGGTCCAGAAATTCTTCGCCTTTTTCCTGCTGACGGACCCACAATTTGCCGAGTCGGTGAAGCGCGGTGAGGACGGCCGGGGTGTCAGCTTTGAATGGTATCTCGGTTTCGGGCTTTCGATCTACTTTCCCTGGCTGTTCTTCAGCACCGTCGGAGCCTGGTTCGGAAGCATGATGGGCGACCCGCGGACATTGGCGATCGACGTCCTGCTGCCGACGTATTTCATGGGATTGGTGCTCGGTTTTCGCAGGCGCTCCGGTTTCTATCCTGTCGTGCTTGCCAGCACGCTCGGATCCATTGCCGCCTATCACTTTGTCGGCTCCCCATGGCATGTCAGCATTGGCGCGGCGGTCGGGGTAGCGGTGGCGGCATTGCTGCCGCTGCCGGCGAGCGAACCGGAGCCTATGGCAGAGAAGGCGGAGGCCTGACATGAGCGAGGTTCTCAACCCGGAAATGCTCCTGCTGATCTTCGCCGCGGCAGTTGCGACCTTTCTCACGCGTGTCGGCGGTTATGTCCTGATCACGCGGATGAAGACCATCCCTCCCCGGATGGAACAGGCGCTGAATGCCGTGCCAGCAGCTGTCCTGACCACACTGGTCGCACCCGCCTTCTTCAATGGCGGATGGGATGTGAAGATCGCCATGTCGGTGGCGCTTCTCGTCAGCTTGCGTTATCCGGGTCTGATCATGCTCGCCGCCGGCTGGGCGGCGGCAATGGCAAGCCGCCACCTATTCGGCTTCTGATCGTTCCGCGGCTCACGCCAGCGGCTCGGTGGCCTCCACCAACCAATCCCTGACCGCCTGATTATCGACGAGCGGCATTAGCTTTTCCCGCACGTCGGCATGATAGCGGTTGAGCCATCCGAGCTCTTCCAACGTCATCAGCGCCGGCAAGACGAGCCGGCGGTCGATCGGGCACCATGTCAGGGTCTCGAAGGCGAGCATCGGCTGATCGCCGCCGTCGATCTCTTCTGCCGCCTTCACATAGATCAGGTTTTCGATGCGGATGCCGAAGGAGCCGGGGCGATAGTAGCCCGGTTCGTTGGAAAGGATCATGCCCGGCAATAGCTCCTGTGTCGCCAGCCGTGAGATGCGTTGCGGCCCCTCGTGGACCGAAAGATAGGAGCCGACGCCGTGGCCCGTTCCGTGGGCGTAGTCCCCTCCAGCCTTCCAGAGCGCAATGCGGGCGAGCGGGTCGAGATCGCAGCCCCGCGTCCCCTTCGGAAAACGCGCCGCACTGATGGCGATCATCCCTTTCAGCACCAGTGTGAAGAAGCGCTTCCAGTCTTCCGCTACGGCGCCAACAGCGACAGTGCGGGTGATGTCGGTCGTACCGTTGATATATTGGGCACCGGAATCGATCAGGAAAAGTTCGCCAGCCTCAAGTTTGCGGTCCGTCTCGGTCGTCACCCGGTAGTGGATGACAGCACCGTGCTCGCCGGCTCCGGAGATTGTGTCGAAGGAAATATCCTTCAACGGGTTCTGCATGTTCTGGCCCACACGAGTACGGGCCGCCTCCAGCGCCTTTACCGCATCGATCTCCGTAATCGAACCGGGCGGCTGCGCATCGAGCCAATGGAGAAATTCCACCATCGCCACACCATCCTGCAGATGGGCCTGAGCCGAGCCATCCAGCTCGGCCCTGTTCTTGCAGGCCCGGGGCAGTTTTGCGGGATCGGAAGCCTCCACCACCTCGCCGCCGACAGCGGCAATAGCCTTCGTCAGCGCCAGCGGCGTCAGCTCGGAATCGATCAGGATCTTTCCGCCATCCTTCGCAAAAGCCGACAGTCGGGCGAGAAATTCGGACGGCGGGCGCTGAACGGAAAGCTGCGCGAGATAGGCTGAGACCTCGATACCGGTCTTCATTGGATCCAGAAAGATTTCAGCCTTGCCTTCGGCCGGAATGATGGCGCGGCTCAAAGGATGCGGCGTATGCGGAACATCGTCGCCGCGGATATTGAATATCCATGCGACGGACGACGGGTCGGTTATGAGGACCGCCGCTGCGTTCTTCTCTTTCACGTGCCTGGCGATCTCCGCGATTTTTTCGCCGGCAAGCAGGCCCGCATGCTCCTGCTTCTGGATCGAAACAGGGCCGAGCGGTTCGGACGGACGATCATTCCAGATAGCATCGAGCGGATTGCCATCCAGAAGCACCAGCGCGCCATCGATCTGCCCAAGCGCCTTTTCGAGGCGCCGCGCTTCGGCACCCGCATGAAGCCACGGATCGATACCTAACCGGAATCCTCTGGGCGCATGGCGCGGCAGCCAGATATGCGGCGGTTCGTTGACGAGGTCGCCGCCGGTGAAGACCGTACCGTCCACCTGCTCGGCAAGCTGCGTCACGTAACGTCCATCAACGAAAACCACGGCTTCACGCTGCGTGATGAGTGCAATGCCAGCCGAACCGGTAAAGCCGGTAAGCCAGGCAAGCCGTTCGGCTGACGCGGGCACGTATTCGCCCTGATATTCGTCGGCACGCGGCACGAGAAACCCATCGATACCAAGTTCGGCCAGCCTCGCCCTCAACGCGGTGACACGCTCACGGCCGAATTGTGGGGACGACTTTACTTCGAAAGACTGAAACATGGGTGCAAATTTCCGGCTGCTTGATTCCGACAACACCATGCCATGTTAGACGATTTTTGGCGGGGTGTGCCAGCCAGTCCGAAGATGAATGACGGAACACATCTACCGTCAAATTAACGCGAGGTTCACGGCGTCCTATGCGCTGGACGCATATCACCAATGATGGAAGCCCTCTCCTTGTGCAGTGCAAAATAACCTATATCTCAATCATCGAACGGGCGCCGAACAAGGCTCGCTCCAAAAGGATTACTCCCATGGCAAATTCTTTCTTCCGCAGTGCTTTCAACCGCGTGGTAGAAGCTCGTGAACGTCAGGTTGCCCGCTACGTCAACGGCGCCTTGCTGAACCTCGACGACGAAACGCTGAAGGGTCTGGGCACCAGCCGCGAAGAACTGCGCCGCAAGGGCGCCACCAGCTACGTATTCTGATTTTCTGGCCGGCGCGATGATCCTCCCTCACTCGCCCCGGCTTTCGGAATACGAGACCCGCTTGAGCAGCTCCTCCTCCCAGCTCGCGGGTACGATCAGCACTACAAGCTGATCCAAGGCGGCACCACAAGTGCCGCCTTATACATTGAGAGGCCGGAGCGTCTGTTATGATGCTCCGGCCTCGTTTGTCATTGGGGTGATCGCAACACCGCAATGGCTGAGGGCAA
>NZ_SMCL01000020.1:0-110240 GCF_004343065.1 Neorhizobium sp. S3-V5DH | reverse complement strand
TTGCCCTCAGCCATTGCGGTGTTGCGATCACCCCAATGACAAACGAGGCCGGAGCATCATAACAGACGCTCCGGCCTCTCAATGTATAAGGGCGGGATATTCTTTCCCGCCCCCGATCTCCTTCAGGTCAAGTCAAAGCCGCGCTTCAAGGATCAGATTGAACGGCGTTGCCATGGCCCGCCTGAAGTGGGTGAAACCTGCCTTGTAGAACAGATCCCGCAATCGCGCCTCGCCGGCTTGTGCCCCCAGCACGGTGCGGCCGCCGTCGGAAATGGCATGCGCACAGCAGATGGTTGTCGAGGCCGCGTAATAGAGGCGCGCGACGGGCGAAATATTGTCCTCCACGCGATCATTGGCAAAGGGCTCCACCAGCATCACGGTACCGCCAGGGGCGAGCATTCGTGCAGCGTGTTTTGCAGCAGCGAGCGGGTCGCCCATGTCATGGAGGCAATCGAAGAAGCAGATCAGGTCATAACCTGCCCCAGGATAGTCTTCCGCACGTGCCTGTTCGAACGTCGCCCTGTCTGCGACGCCCGCATCGGCTGCAATCTTCCTCGCCTCGAGAACGGATTTATGGTGCGTATCAAAACCCCGGAAGCGCGAGGCCGGGAAGGCTTCTGCCATCATGACCGTGGAATGGCCATAACCGCAACCGACATCGGCAACAGACGCCCCGGCCGTCAGTTTTTCGATGATGCCATCAAGCGAAGGCAGCCATTCAGGGACAAGACTGGCCTTGTAGGCGTTCCGGTAGAACGAAGCGACGCCGCAATAAAGACGGCCGTCGTGGTCTCCCCAGGGGATTCCGGATCCTGTCCGGAAGGCCTCAAGCGCCTTGTCCTCATCCGCCCACATGGAGGCCGGCACGGCCCAGGCGCCTGCGACGAAAACCGGGCTTTCGTCATTCGCAAGTACCAGCGCCTGTTCCGGGGTGAGTTCGAAACGATCCGTTGCGGCGTGGTAGGCGAGATAGCCGCCTGCGACCTGCGAGTTCAGCCACTCGCGCACATAGCGCTCCGCACAGGACGTGCGGTTTGCAAGCTCCCGCGAAGTCAGCGGGCCTGCACCTGCCATTGCCTTGTAAAGGCCGAGGCGGTTGCCGATGCTGATCATCACGCCTCCATAACCGGCGGAAAGATCCCCGATGGCACGGGAAACGATTGCGTCCAGCTTTGCCGGATCTATCGCAGTGCTCGTAACATAATCCATATTGCTATCTCCTTTTCATTCATCTGTTGTGATGATGACTGGAAGATCGCAGGTCAGGGGCTCGACCGGCAGAGCGGGAAACACCAAAATCGGGTCGTTTGGGCCACCTGGTTGCAGCGGCACGAATCGATATGGAGAAGGGTGATGTCGCGTGAGGCGACCGGAACGGATGTCAGGCCGATACATGTGAGCCTTGTGGCTATTCCCGACGCGGTGGTCTCGACGCTCAGCGGTGTGTTCGACGTTATGAACGCCTTTTCCGTTTTCCCGCCTCCGGGACCTGCAAGATCGCAACCTTTCGAAGTACAGATCGTCGGGCTTGAGGCGGGTCCGCTACCGCTGGCAAGTCGCGTGCCGATTACCGTGCAGCGGAGTATTGGAGAAATCGAAACTACCGAGATCATCATTGTTCCCTCCATATTGCTCGCAGCAGATGGCTGGCAGAAAGGTCGATATCCGCAGCTGGTTGCCTGGATACGCAGCATGCACGACAAGGGCGCCCTCCTGTGCTCGGCATGTTCCGGCATCTTCCTGCTGGCAGAAACAGGTCTGTTCGACGGCGCCGACGCCACCGTGCATTTCGGCTACGCCGATACCTTTGCGAAGACCTTTCCTAAGGTTTGCATCCATCCTGAACGGGTGCTGGTTGTCTCAGGCGACCGCGAGAATCTCGTTACGTCCGGCGCGTCGATGACATGGCACGACCTCGTTCTTTATCTGATTGCTCGTCATGCCGGAGCCGCAGCAGCGCAGGCTATTGCCCGCAGTTTTGCGCTTCAATGGCATCAGGACGGGCTTGCGCCTTACATCGTGTTCGAAGGGCGCAGGGACCACGGCGACACGGCCGTCAGATCGGCGCAGGATTGGATTGCTGCGCATTTCTCGGTTGCCAATCCGCTCGAAGAGATGATCCGCCATTCCGGGTTGACCGAGCGCACCTTCAAACGGCGCTTCACCAGTGCTTTAGGCATCAGCCCGCTCAGTTATGTTCAACGGCTGCGGATCGAGGAGGCCAAGCGCCGGCTGGAGCGTACGGATATGTCGGTCGACGAGATCAGCTGGCAGGTCGGATACGAAGAACCCGCCTTCTTCCGCCGCCTTTTCAAACGGGTGACCGGCCTTGCTCCGGCAGCTTACCGGAGGCGTTTTTCCATTCCTGATTTTGCCCGTTCAAGCCAGCGCTCCCGTTGAGCGACCATCTCCGATTGAAAGTTCCGGGAACAAATCGCGCGCCGAGGCATTGAAAGCCAGGCAGAAGGAGGAAGCATCATGACTTATGATCCCAATGACAGATTGAATGAACCTCGCACAACCCCCGGGGTGAACAACAATATGGAAGTTCGCCGCAGCTCCTCGTGGGTGCCGTGGGTAGCCGTGCTCGCCGTCATTCTTGTCGGCGCCTTCGTTTGGTCGCAGATGGGCAGTTCGCCCACCGATCCCCAAACCACCTCTTCAACCACGCCGCCGGCCGCCGACAACGCCTCTCCGGCCCCGGCTCCTGCAACTCCGGCTCCGCCGGCTGCCAATCCTGCTCCAGCAACACCGCCTGCCGGTGGTACTGGCGGGACCGGTACGCAGCCTTAAGCCTTCCGTTCTTCCGTGAACGAACTGAAGCCGCCCGACTTTGCCTCGGGCGGCTTCTTTTTTATGCTCTGCGCCCCCGCAGCAGCGTCCGAGCGGATGTTTGTGGCTCCGCAATCCGATCCGCTTCGAGCGAGGCAAATATCCAATCGATGAAGACGCGCACGATGGGCGTGGCACGCACTGCAGGACGGCAAGCGACATAGAAGGAATCGTTTGCTGCCACGCTCAAGTCGAAAGGAACCACGAGTTCGCCGCGGGCGATCAGATTGCTGGCGGTGATCGTGTCGCCAAGTGCAATGCCCTGTCCATGCAACGCGGCTTCCGTGGAGAAGCGGGCGTCTCCCATAAAATGCTGCTGCCGACGCGGCAGCTCGATGGCGTCCGCGGCCGAAAGCCAAGTATTCCACTCACGGCCATCCGCATCGCCGTGCAGCAAGACGTGGTCTTCGAGATCACGCATGGAGCGCAGCGGCCGGCTGTTCAAAAGCGTCGGGCTGGCGACTGGGAACAGTTGCAAATTGCTCCAGAGCCGTGTCCACGCGTCCGGCCAATTGCCGTCCCCATAGAGAATACAGACGTCCACGTCAGGTGAATGAAGCTGCGCCGGGTCATTGGAGGCGAAGATCTTCAGCCTGACGCCCGGAAATTGCTCCGTGAAGGTGTTGAGCCGCGGAACGATCCAGAAGGACAGGAGCGCCGGAACGCAGGTGATCGACAGCTCACCGCTTGTCGCAGGGCGCTTCATTTGCGCGGTGGCGGCAGCAATCTCGCCGAAGGCTTGAGTGACGGCGGGAAGCAGTAATGCGCCCTCAGATGTGAGTTTGAGCCGCTTGCCGCCGCGCTCGAACAAGGAAACGTTCAGCGACTCCTCCAGCGCTTTAATCTGGTGGCTGACCGCCCCATGAGTAACGTTTAACTCACGCGCCGCTGCCGAGACCGACCCGCTGCGGGCCGTCGCCTCGAAAGCGCGCAACGGATTGAGGGGCGGCAGCCGGCCGGTCATTTTGATCCTTATTGTGAGTTTTTCTCACACAAACCCCTAGAACAATCTCAATTGCTTTTCCAGTCTCTCCTGATTGATAATGATGAAAACGAGGGCGATTGCCCCATGGGAACAAAAATTAGGCTGCGTCCCCCGACGCGGCAGAAAAAAAGGCGAGGCATGCATGGCTTTCGACGGCAAGAAGCTCGAGGAATTGCGAGCCAAATATCTCAACAGCCACGGCGGCGAGATCTTCGATGCAAAATTCAGGAAGGTCGGCGAGAAGATCTTCAACAAGGCGGGTACGCGCGTTGCTCCCTATGCCGGAATACCGACGCTGCTTGACGCTCCCTACCTGCCGGTTGATGCACAAAACCCGGATTTCGGTGATCTGCAGGTGGCCATGATCGGCATGCCGATGGACCTCGGCGTCACCAACCGGCCAGGCTCACGCTTCGGGCCGCGGGCGTTACGCACGATCGAGCGGGTCGGCCCCTATAACCACGTCCTGGAATGCGCACCGGCGCATGAACTGAAGGTCGCCGATATTGGCGACGTGCCTTTCCGCAGCCGCTACCGGTTGGAAATGAGCCACGACGACATCGAGAAGCGGATCAATCAGATCGTTGATGCCGGCGTGCTGCCGCTGTCGGTCGGCGGCGATCACTCGATCACTCATCCGATCTTGAAGGCAGTCGGCAAGAGGGCTCCCGTCGGGCTCATCCATATCGATGCCCATTGCGATACGAGCGGCCTCTTCGACGAAACGAAGTTCCACCACGGCGGTCCCTTCCGCAACGCCGTACTGGATGGCGTACTTGACCCGACGCGCACGATACAGATCGGTATCCGCGGGGCGGCCGAATATCTGTGGGAATTCTCCTATGAGTCGGGCATGACAGTGATCCACGCGGAAGAAGTGACCGGCCTCCGTATTCAGGCGATCGTCGAGAAAGCCAAGGCGATCGTGGGCGACGGTCCGACCTATGTTTCCTTCGACATCGATAGCCTCGACCCGAGTTTTGCACCCGGTACGGGCACGCCTGAAATCGGTGGCCTCACCACCCGCGAAGCGCTCGAATTGATCCGCGGCCTGAAAGGCATCAACATTGTCGGCGGTGATGTCGTCGAGGTCGCGCCACAATATGACGCCACTCACAATACGGCGCATGCTGGCGCGCAGATGCTGTTCGAAATCCTGAGCCTGATGGTGTTCAGCCCTTCCGTGAAGGGCCGAAGCTGATTTAAAGTTCGATAGAAGAGTGGGAACAAGCCGGTCCAGGCCAAGAACCGTCCGGCAAACAAAGGAGAGACATCATGTCCGATATCTTCAACAACAAGATCGGCCGCCGTGCCGTGCTCGGCGGAGGGATCGCCGGTGCTTCCATGCTGGCCATGCCGGCCGTGCTGCGCGCTCAGGACAAGAGCCTGAAGGTCGGCGTATACGGCGGCTACTTCAAGGACTCTTTCGACAAGAACATTTTTGCCGACTTTACAAAGGCCAGCGGCATTGCTGTCGAATCCGTCGCGGAACCGACCGGCGAGGCTTGGCTGGTGCAGCTCGAGCAGGCCGCCAAAGCCGGTGCCGCACCTGCCGACGTCTCGATGATGTCGCAGGTCTCGATGCTGAAGGGCCAGTCCACCAATCTCTGGGCACCACTTGACCTCGCCAAAATTCCAAATGCGAAAAACCTGATCGACCGTTTCGTCAACAAATATCCCGACGGCAAGGTCGCAGGCATCGGTGCAGTCTCCTGGTACATCACGCTCGTGTCGAACACCGACGTGTTCAAGGAGGCACCGACATCCTGGGCCGCAATGTGGGAAAAGGACAAGGAAGACAAGCTCGGTCTGCTCGCCCTGGTGTCCAACTCCTTCCTTCTCGAAGTGACTGCCAAGACCTTCATGGGCGGCACCAAGGCGCTTGACACCGAGGAAGGCATTGTCAAGGCGCTTGAGAAGCTCGCCGAGCTGAAGCCGAATGTGCGCCTGTGGTATCGCGATGAGGCGCAGTTCGAACAGGCGCTGAAATCCGGCGAAATCCCGATGGGGCAGTACTACCACGATGTCACCGGTCTTGCCGCCGCGGATGGCAATCCGGTGCGCTCCACCTTCCCGAAGGAAGGTGGCATCCAGGATTCCGGCTGCTGGGCACTCTCACGCGCATCCAAGAAAACGGAAGAAGCTCACACTTTCATCAACTACATGTGCCAGCCGGCCATCCAGGCGATCTTGTCGCGCAAGGTCGGCACTGCTCCGACCATTAAGCGCGACCTGCTCGATCTAACCGCGGAAGAATTCGCCGCCGTATCTTCCGAAATCGAGCCAATCGTCCCGCGCTACGATCTGTATCAGACCAAGTCCGACTTCCTGAACCAGAAGTGGACCGAGATGATCGCGGGCTGACGGGAACCGCTTGTCTTCTGTGACGAGGGTTACGCTCAGGTTCGGGAACGGCTAACATCGGCCGCAGCCGCTTAATCCCTCCCCCTTGAGGGGAGGGTCCCCCACCACTCGCCGAGCCGATTGACGAGAGCAAAATGTCCGGATTGATCCTTGAGCATGTGACGAAGCAATTCGGCACTTTCACCGCAGTCAACGACGTGAGCCTCGCGGTGGCGGACGGCAGCTTCGTCTGCCTTCTCGGCCCCTCGGGCTGCGGCAAGACCACGCTGATGCGGATGATCGCCGGCCTGGATTTGCCGACCGGCGGCTCAATCAGGCTCAGCGGCGCCGACATCACCCAGGTGCCTACCCATAGGCGCGATCTCGGCATGGTCTTCCAGTCATTGGCGCTCTTCCCCCATCTGACGGTCGGCGAAAATATCGCTTATTCGCTGCGCATCCGGGGCGCGGACAAGGACGCGCAGAAGAAGCGCGTCGACGAACTTCTGGCGATGATCCATCTGCCGGGTTTCGCCGACCGCTCGGTCAACAAACTCTCGGGCGGCCAGCGCCAGCGCGTCGCGATCGCCAGGGCGCTTGCGATCTCGCCAAAACTTTTCCTGCTCGACGAACCGCTGTCGGCGCTGGACGCCAAGCTTCGGGAAGCGATGCAGGTTGAACTGCGCCAGTTGCAGCAGCGGCTCGGCATCACCACCATCGTCGTCACCCACGACCAGCGCGAAGCGATGACAATGGCCGACACGGTCGTGGTGATGAACGGCGGCGAGATCCGGCAGGCGGCCGCGCCAGTTGATATCTACCGCCGCCCGGCCGACAGCTTCGTTGCGGACTTCATCGGCCAGACCAACCTCCTGCCATTCGAAACCGACAGCACCGGCCGCGCCGCCGTGCTCGGAACATCTATCGAAGGACTGGCTCCGCTCACCGGACCGGAGAAGGGTCTGCTTTCGGTGCGTCCCGAAGACGTTCAACTGGCGCCCGCAGGCAATGGCTTGATTCCTGGGACAGTGACCTTCGTGCGCGACCTCGGAGGCACGATCGAGACATTCGTGGAGGCAGGCGGCCAGCAGGTGATTGCGGTTTCTTCGCCGCGAAACCGGCCAGCGGTTCACGTCGGTCAGACGGTCGGCATCAAGCTCGATCCAGCGACAAGCGTGGTGCTCGCCAAATGAGACGTGAACCGCCGCAACGCCTAGGCGATTACGGGCCGCTGTTCTTCCCGGCCGGCATGCTGACCCTGTTTTTCGTGGTGCCATTTGCCACGATGATCGCCGTTTCATTTTTCCAACGCCAACAAGGCGGCTTTTATACGCCGGCCTTCGTGCTAGACAACTATGCGAGGTTCCTGAGCCTCTTCTTCGGCAAAGTCCTCGGCTTTTCCCTGTTTCTCGCCGTCGCGGTCGCCATTGCCTGCGTCGTCGTCGGGGTGCCCTTCACCTATCTGCTCGCTCGCTCCTCACGCAAGACGCAGATCGCCTGGCTGGTCGCGCTGCTCTCCATCCTTTCCCTTTCAGAGGTGATGATCGGTTTTGCCTGGTCGACGCTTTTTTCGCGCACTGCCGGCATCACCAATCTCTTCGTCTGGCTGGGATTGATGAGCCAAGCCCAGGCCCTGACGCCAAGCTTTGGTGCGGTGATGACAGCCATGGCCTACCAGGCGTTCCCCTACACTGTCCTCGTCCTTTATCCAGCCCTGGTCCGGCTTGATCCGACGCTTTCGGAAGCTGCGCGTACGCTTGGTGCTTCGCCGGCAAAGGCCTTTTTTACCGTTGTTGTGCCAGCCTTGCGCAACACCATCCTCGCAACGCTGATCATGGTCTTCATCTTCGCGCTTGGCTCCTATCTGCTGCCGCAACTTTTGGGGCGGCCGCAACATTGGACACTCTCGGTTCTCATCACAGACCAGGCAATCTATCAGTCGAACATGCCGTTCGCTGCCGCAATGGCAGTTTTCCTGGTGCTGGTGTCGCTCGCACTGGTCGGCCTTGCAGTTTATGCCGGACGGCAGAAGGAGGCGAAATGACAGCGCTGCGCCGCCTGCTGTTCTTCGTCGTCGGTCTGTTTTTGGCCTTGCCTCTGATCGTCGTTGCCGGCGTTTCGATCAATCAGCGGCAGACGCTTGCTTTCCCGCCTCAAGGCTTTTCGCTCTCCTGGTACGCCCAGATCTTCACCAATCCAGAATGGCGCAACGCCCTGGTCGCCTCGCTGACGCTGGCGGCCACATCAGCCCTGCTGGCACTGCTGATCGCCCTGCCGCTCGCCTGGTTCCTGTGGCGCCGCCTGGCGCCCTGGGCCAATATCTTCCAGCTTCTCGGGGTCGCCCCCTTCACGCTACCACCCGTCATCACGGCGCTTGGTCTCCTTACCTTCTGGGCGACAACCGGCTTTTATGGTCAGTCCTGGACGGCGGTCATCAGTCACGGGATTTTCTTCGTCACTCTGCCGCTTGTGACACTGTCCCTCGGCTTTTCAGCCATCGATCGCTCTCTGGTCGAGGCGGCAGCGACAATGGGCGCCGACGATCGGACGATTTTCCGTACCATCGTTCTGCCGCTCATCCTGCCGTATATCGTCTCCGGTTACGCCTTCGCCTTCGTGCTGTCGCTCAACGAATATATCGTGGCCTACATGACGATCGGCTTCACCATGGAAACGCTGCCCATCAAGATTTTCAACGCGTTGCGCTATGGATATACGCCGACCATGGCTTCGGTGACGGTGCTGTTCCTGGTCATTGCGGCGGTCATTTTCGGTCTGGTGGCACGGTTCGGTGACCTACCGAAACTGCTCGGTGCTCTCTCGGAGGACAAATGAAAATCGCCGGCTTTCAGATGGAGCCGGTCGTCGGCGATATCGAGGCAAACCTCGACAAAATTGCAGGTGCCGCGGCAAAAGCTGCACAAGAAGATGCCAGGCTGCTTATCGCTCCGGAACTGGCATTGACAGGTTACGGTGCCGCTGAAGCCTTTCCCGAACTCGCCACACCCGCTCACGGACCGGTGACGGATAAACTGTCGGAGATTGCCGCCGTGCATGGGATTGCCATCCTTGCGGGCTTTGCGGAGAAGGCGTTTGAAAACACCTTCAACAGTGCCTTCTTTACCGACGGCAAGGGACAGACGGCGGTCTACCGCAAATGCAATCTCTACGGGCCCTATGAACGGAAATGGTTCCGTCAGGAAGACCCACGCGAGGTTCTGGCGGATATCAGCGGCATCCGGATCGGGTTCCTGATCTGCTACGACGTGGAATTCCCCGAAAACGTGCGTCGTCTCGCCAAGGCGGGCGCCGATCTTGTCGCTGTACCGACGGCGCTGCCGGCCGGTTCGTCGGGGGATTTTATCACCGAACACATGATTAAGGTGCGCGCTTTCGAAAACCAGGTTTTCGTGGCCTACATCAATCATTGCGGCTCCGATCCGCTCTTTTCCTACGCTGGCCTGTCGTCCATCGCCGCGCCGGACGGCAAGCTGCTGGGGCGAGCATCGATCACCGACGAGGCACTGATCTTTGCTGATATAGACCCTTCGGTCTACGCTCGCTCGCGAGCGGAAAACACGTACCTTGCCGACCTGTGATCACGGCCGCTTGCATCAGTCCCGCCTACTCGTGCCACTTCTGGATGGAACGGTTTACTTTTTCGTCAGTTAGCTAAGCGTCATCAGTGGCGGGTAGGGACCAACGGAGAAAGACCATGCTCAAGATAATCTCGATATCTCTTCTGTCACTTGGACTGGCGACGAGCGCCTTTGCTCAAAGCAGCGGCGGCGGCAATGCGCAGGACCAGCCTGGTGATCCTTTGAATAAGGTCAACCCAGGTGCGACACATGCGCCACAAGCCACCGACGATATGACCACCCACAGCACGCGCACCAACTGTGCGCCCAATCTGCAAACGAAGAGCACCTCGAACATGCCGGACAAGACCGGTAATACCAACGTCACGGCAGGTGAGGCTGGTGCCAATACAAGCGGCCAGTCGTCGGATTGCTGAGGTGTTGACTGATAGACGAAAAGGTCGGCGTGAGCCGGCCTTTTTTTGATGGCCGGCACAAGCGTCCGTCGGGCTTTCCATTATTGGGTTCCCGCCCTACCTGCATTCGTCGGACGAACGGATAAGGAGGAAGCCGATGATAGTCCGGTCAGGCAGCTGCCTCTGCGGCAAGGTGACATACAGCGTGAGGGACGCTCCTCTTCGCATCGGCCTTTGCCACTGCGTCGACTGCCGCAAGGAAAGCGGCTCGAGCTTCGTTACCTTCGGCCTCTGGCCGCGGAACGCCTTTAAAAGCTCGGGCGATGTGCGATATTTCCGCGGCCGCGGTTTCTGTCCGGATTGCGGTTCGCGTGTCTTTAACGAGAGCGACGGAGACGCCGTGGAGATCCGTGTAGGGTCGCTCGACATGGCGCCTTCCGATCTCGAACCGACCTACGAAATTTGGGTGAAGCGTCGGGAAAATTGGTTGCGTGCGCTTCCGATCGCTCAATACGAGCAAGATCGAGACAGAGAGTAGCGGGACGCCTCGCTGGCACTCCATCAAAGGGGTTTTTCATGCCGCAGAGGGATTTGCTTGCAAGAGCGATCGCGATCGCCGTTGACGCACATGAGGGACAATCGTCCAAGACCGGGGGCCCGTTCATCGAACATGTGCGACGAGTGGCCGAACAAGTTTACGGAAGCGACGAAAAGCTTGTCGCTTGGCTGCACGATGTCGTCGAGAAAGGACCGGGCTGGTCATTGGATCGCCTGCGCCAGGAGGGTTTTCCTGAACAGATCGTCGCGGCAGTGGATGCATTGAGCAAACGCGACGGCGAGGACTATTTCGAATTTGTCCGGCGTTCCATCTCCAACTCGCTTGCACGGCCCGTCAAGCGCGCTGATCTGAACGATAATCTGGCTCAGGCAAAACAAATGGGGGGAGAGATATCCAAATTTGTCGAGGGTCTGCGCATCCTTGATGAGCAATATCCACGCTGAGCGGCGGAACCTTGGGCCGCCTCCCTCGTTCGTTTCCGCGCAGCACGCGCTGGCATTGACCGACAGGATGGGCTCATGGAATTTCGATCTGAAGTGGCTCTGGTGACAGGCGCGGGTTCGGGCATCGGCAAGGCGGCAGCGATCAAGCTTGCAGCTGAAGGCGCCAAAGTCGGCGTGCTTGGGCATACGAAGGAAGAAATCGACAGGACCGTCGATGACATAAGAAATGCAGGCGGCGAGGCTGTCAGCCTGGAAGCGGATGTGTCGGACGAATCTCAGATGCGCGAAGCCGTAGACAGGCTGGCGAAGACTTTTGGGCGCATCGATATTGTAGTCGCAAATGCGGGAATCAACGGCGTTTGGGCTCCGATCGACGACCTGAAACCGCAAGAATTTGACAAGACGATCGCGATCAACCTGCGCGGCACCTATCTGACGTTCCACACCGCGGTGCCGTATCTGAAAAGACAGGGCGGCTCTGTGATCGTCGTCTCTTCGATCAACGGCAATCGCACCTTCAATACACCGGGCGCCACGGCCTATGTCGCGACCAAGGCGGCACAGGTAGCCGTGGTGCAGCAACTCGCCCTGGAACTCGGCAAGCATGGAATTCGGGTCAATGCGGTCTGCCCGGGAGCAATCGATACGAACATCAATGATAACACGACCGTGCGCAGCGAAAAAGATACGGCGGTCCCGGTCAAATTCCCGAAAGGTGATATTCCGATAACCGGCGGCAAGGCAGGAGAAAGCGAAGACGTGGCCGAAGTCATCCTGTTCCTGGCGTCCAGCCGTTCGCGGCATGTCACAGGCGTACCTATTTTCGTCGATGGCGGGCAAGGCCTGCTGAGATAGGTCACGCGGCATTCAATAACGGCTAACCGGTTGTCTCGAGACGCTGCCCTTGGACCGTAGCGACGCCTTCGCTCTTGAAACTCCCGTTGCAGGCAAACTAGTATCAACCGATATGAGGCTGCGAAGGTACTGCTATGCCGATCAAACCGAAATCCGGAAAGGCTCCGATCATCGTCATCGATCTTCAGACTGGCATGTTTGACGGCGTTGCCGATCCACCTCTCAATGAGGCTGACCGTCTGGTCGAACGGGCGAGAGCCATCTTGGACTGGGCTCGCCGGCAGGGTCGAAGGATCGCTTTCATCCGCCATGATGGGCCTCCAGGCGACCCCCTGGCGCCCGGCGAGCCCGGCTGGCCCGTCTGGCCCGCGCTTGGCCAGGCCGACGACGAGCCGACCTTCTCGAAAAGCGTTGGTGATGCCTTCAGCAATCCTGATCTCGGCCGCTGGATCGAGGAGCAGAACGCGCCCGAAGTGGTGTTGCTTGGAGCGCAGACGGATTTTTGCGTCGCGGCAACGGTGAAAGGCGCCCTATCAAACGGTTTCAGGGTCACGGTCATTTCGGATGCGCACAGTACGCTCGACCAGCCGGACGAGGCGGCATCGGCAATCATCAACCGCTACAATGCACAGTTCGCCGAGGCCGGCGTCAATCTCGTGACGACCGCCAGCTTCACTGAAATCTAGGGCCCGATACCGAGTGCGAGCCGACGGGTAACACCGATCTCATTCAGAAACATTTCATCATGGCTGACCACCAGAAGCGCGCCATCATAGACGCGCAATCCGGCTTCCACCGCAGCGATGGAATCGATGTCAAGGTGATTGGTCGGCTCATCGAGGACGAGCAGCGATGGCGGCTCCAATCCACCGAGCACGCAGGCAAGGCCTGCACGCAGCACCTGCCCACCCGACAACGAGCCGACAACCTGTAAGGCAGCGTCGGCGCGAAACATGAAGCGCGCCAGCGCCGCCCGGCAGGCGTTTTCATCCGCGCTAGGATTGAGCCGCCTGAAATTGTCTCGGATCGTCGATGTGGGATCCAGGAGGCTTACCTGTTGGTCGAGCATGGCGGTCTTCACCATTACCTTTATTGTGCCCGAAAACGGGTGCAATCGGCCGGTAACGAGCGACAACACCGTGGTCTTGCCCGATCCATTCGGGCCTGTTACGGCGATGCGCTCCGGCCCGATGATTTCGAAGGAGAGTTTGCTCAGGACCGGAACGTCCGGAGCGTAACCCGCGGTGACGTTCTCCATCCTCAGCACAGTCTTGTTCCCCGGCAGGCCAGTCGGCGAAAACGTGACCAGAAGCGGCTGGAGAATCTCGATTTTTTCCCGCGCCAAAGAAATATCCCGGATTGCCTGACCCCGGCGGCGCTCGGCAAGCCGGGCATTCTCACCGCTGGTGTTGTCCGCCTTGCGTTTTAGGCCGCCCGCCGCGATGCGCGGCATATCTCCCCTCGCCGCCTTCTTTTTTCCAACGCTGTCGCGTCGCGCCTTGCGCTCCGTCGTTTCCTGAACGGTGCGGTTGACCTCTGCCATTCGCTTTTCGGCATCTGCAAGATCATGTTCTGCGGTCGCCAGCGCCAATGTCTTCCGCTCCCGGTAATGGCTCCAGTTGCCGCCGTAGCGATTGGCGCCGAGCCACGTCAGCTCGAAGATCGCATCGACGGTCTCGAGCAGTTCGCGGTCGTGGCTGACGATGATCGCCCCATCTCGCCACTGGCAGAGAAAATCGATCACAGCCCGCCTGCCGTCACGGTCAAGATTGTTGGTCGGTTCATCGAGGATGAGGAAATCCGGTTCGGCGAAGATCAGCGCCGCAAGCCCGGCGCGGGTGCGCTGGCCGCCCGAGAGGGTCTGGAGCGGCGTTTGCGCATTTGCGTCCAACCCGGCGCGCGCCAAGGCCTCCGCCATACGCGCTTCCAGCATCCAGTCGGCCCGGGCGAGTTCGTCTGCCGTCGCCTCGCCGTGTTCGGCCCGGGCGAGGAGGCAGAGTGCTGCACGTGTGCCGAACAGATCGGCGATCGTCTCATGGGGTCCGACCTGTACGCTCTGATGTAACATGCCGAATGTGCCGGAGATGGACACTGCGCCGGAAGCGGGCGAAAGCTCGCCCGTGATAAGCTTCAGGAGTGTCGTCTTGCCGACGCCGTTACGACCGACAAGCCCGGCCTGTTCTATTCCGAAGCTGAGGTTCAGGTTTGAGAAAAGCGGCCGACCGTCAGGCGTGGACCACGAAAGATTGGACAGAGTGATGGAAGCAGGCATGGACAGACCTCCGGATTGCAAGGCGAAGCGGCATTGCGATCGGATTGATATCCATGGTTGACCATCCTGTCGGTGTTGCGGATGGTCGGAAGCTAGGTCGGAAATGCGGCTGGTTCAAGGTGGATGAAGGCACGCAACGGCCTTCCATTCCCGCCGCCGGGTGTGTTCGCCGAAAGCTTAAACCGGTTTGGGACAAGGAAAAAGTTCGTCGGGGTTGGCCGTTGCTAAGGGCGAAAGTCCTACGATGGGCCGCGACCTTCGGACCGAAGTCCCATACGGGGAACCCTCTCCGGAGTTGCGGTGTTTAGGCTGCAAGTACGCGAAGCCCACTCTCAGCGCCACATTGCATCGGCTTCGCCCATAGTGGCGCATGAAAACTGGGGAACCCGTCGCCTTGCGCGGCGGGTTTCCTCATCGTGCCGTCGCATCAGCGGCCCGCTGGCAAGTCAACTTGCATGTCTCCGACAAGTGGCTCGTCATTGGCGTCGTCATTGAGTGCGGAAATGCTCAACACGCATGCGACGAGCCCGGCGACAAGTAGCAACCCATAAGGCATCGGTGTTTCTCCTGTGCCCCCGAGACCGAGTACACGCGGGAAAACCTAACGTTTCGGCAAGGAACGTGGTTAACGGGCCGATAAAGGAGCCGTTCTGGCACACATGGCGCTTGGCTCGTACGTCGTCTTTACTCTCAGTCCATGTTGGAGGCGAGGAGGTCGCCAGATGTGGCGGCCTCCTGGTCGGCTCGTTAATTCGAAGGAGCCGGCGTAGCCGGTGCTGGACTTGCTGGCGGGGTCGTCCCCGTCGAGGCTGGAGGTGTTGCTGGAGCGGTAGCTGTCCCGGCAGGCTCTTGGGATCCTGGCATGAACATCATCACGGCTATGATGATGACTATGACTGCAACGATACCGATTATCACGTTTCTATTCATGAATGCTCCTCCGTAAGCCTTTAGTGGCTCCCGGTGAGTTAGATCGGACTGCGCATTTGTCCACCCGCCGCCTTATTACAGCGGCCTTTTTCATTCTCGCGATTGGGTCTGGCCTCCATCTCGGCCGAGATACCCAATGCCAGATAAGCAGGGAGGACGCCATGCCGCGGCGCCCCAGCAACCTGATGTCGGGGGCAGATCAATATTTGCTTCGGGCGTGGCGCGGGATGCAGGCGATCAATAAAAAAGAGGACCGAAGCGATTTTCGCCTCGGTCCTCGTTGGCCCCCGCCATGTGTTGCGCCTCTTATCGCCGGAATGTGACTATGCGGCAATCCCGGGTTTTCACCTGCGCTAAACGATACGTGGAATCCCCTATGCCGTTCTCGTTCGCGGCACATAGCGCAAACCCTTTTGCAATCGCCTTGTTCTCAGTCGCGACCAAGCCGGCGAGGTCAGCGGTCCACCGCTACCGCGTCTTAAGCTCGCTCTTCCCAGAGCTTGGCAAGCTCGACGACGGTCTTCACCGCCTTTTCCATGTCCTGGCTGCTGACGAATTCGAGCGGCGAATGGAAGGCGTGACCGCCGGCGAAGATGTTCGGACAGGGAAGCCCCATGAAGGAGAGCCGCGAACCGTCCGTGCCGCCGCGGATGCTGCCGCGAACCGGCTCCATGCCGGCCCGGCGGATCGCTTCGACCGCATAGTCCACGATCTCGGGATGCCTGTCGAGCACTGCTTTCATGTTGCGATACTGCTCCTTCACCGTAAAGGTGAAGCTCGAGCCCGGATAAGCGGCCAGCACCTCCCTGGTGATCTTTTCGAGCAACGCTTCCTTGGTCTTGAGGCCTTGCTCCGTGAAATCCCGAATGATGAAACTCAAGTTCGCCCTTTCCATCACGCCGGAAATGCCCGTCGGATGGATGAAGCCGTCGCGACCCCTGGTGGTCTCCGGCGCCAGGTCCTTCGGCAAACGGTCGATGATCGCACCGGCGATGCGGATGGCATTCTCCATCTTGCCATAGGCAAATCCCGGATGGATCGCGACCCCCCTGATGTCAATCTCGACTGCATCGGCGGAAAAGGTCTCGTCTTCGATCGTCCCGGCAGTTTCGCCATCGAGCGTATAGCCGAAATCGGCGCCGAGCTTCGCCAGGTCCACCTTGTCGACACCGCGGCCGATCTCCTCGTCGGTTGTAAAGAGGATACGGATCGCGCCGTGCTTAATGTCGGGATTGTTGATCAGGAACTCGGCGGCCGACATGATCTCGGCAATGCCGGCCTTGTCGTCGGCGCCCAGGAGCGTCGTACCATCGGACGTGACGATGTCATGGCCGATCAGGTCCTTCAGCACCGAGTGTTCGGAAACCCTGATGACCTGGGTTTGGTCGCCGACAAGCCGGATATCGCCGCCCTGATAGTTTTTGACAATCTGCGGCTTAACACCGGTGCCGGAAAAATCGGGTGCCGTGTCCATATGGGCGGTGAAGCAGACGACGGGCACATTGTTCTTCGTGGTGGTCGCCGGAATCGTTCCGTAGACATAGCCGTGCTCATCGAGATGCGCGTCACTCACCCCGATCGCCAGCAGTTCCTCAACCAGCAATCTGCCGAGGTCCTTCTGCTTCATGGTGGAAGGCTGGGTCGGCGACTTGGCATCCGACTGGGTATCGATGACGACGTAACGGAGAAAACGATCGGTAACGCTATCGGCCATGGCTGAAAATCCAATCTAGCAAAACAGAAGGATGAGTTTTAGCGGGCGGAGTCGGTCAGGTGAATGGGCGCCGCGCCGATTTTTCTCCTTATTGTTCCCGCCCCCCTGTCCGTCGATCATCTTCCCCGCACCATTCCCCTCAATCCAAAACGTTTTGGCTTGACTCCCAAAACGTTTTGGAGAATCGTCTTGGTCGTTCTGGGAGTGAGAAGTTGGCCAACCTAAAGCAGCTTGCGCAGTCGCTCGGATTGTCGATCACCACGGTTTCCCGCGCACTCGACGGTTACGCGGATGTTTCCGCCGCGACCCGTGAGCGCGTCCGCGATGCTGCAGAAAAGGCGGGGTATCGGCCAAATGCTTCTGCCCGCAGACTTCGCCGGCAACGCGCCGAACTGGTGGCGGTTACGCTTCC
This sequence comes from Neorhizobium sp. S3-V5DH, assembly GCF_004343065.1. Lineage (NCBI taxonomy): Bacteria > Pseudomonadati > Pseudomonadota > Alphaproteobacteria > Hyphomicrobiales > Rhizobiaceae > Neorhizobium > Neorhizobium sp. S3-V5DH. Next base: position 92,901 of record NZ_SMCL01000020.1, on the reverse strand, counting down.
GAGCGACCCCGGCCATATCGGCCCGCCTCACTTCCTCGATATGCTCTCGGGCTGTGCCGAACATCTCGCTGCCGCCGGCCTCAACCTGGTCATCGCGCCCGTTCCGCGCGGCGAAAGCGAACTCGAAATTTGCCGCCGTTTCGTCGACGGACGGCGCGTCGATGCCATGTTGCTCGTCCGCACCAAGCGTAAGGACGAGCGCGTGGAATTCCTGCAGTCCCGTGGCATTCCTTTCGTCACCAACGGCCGCACCGAAAGCCCAGTGCCTCATCCCTATATCGATGGCGACGGATTTGCGGGCTTCCATGCCGCGACACTGCGGTTTCACGCAGACGGCCATCAACGGATCGGCCATATCGCGGGGCCTCAGGAGTATTATTTTGCGCATGTGCGCCGTATGGGTTGGCAAGCGGCGATGCAGAAGGTCGGCCTTCAGGCCAGTCTTTGCTGCGAAGGTCCGCCAACAGAACAAGGCGGATATCTTGCAGCACTCAAGCTCCTGAGCCAGCCTTCCCGCCCCACCGCGCTTATTTGCGCCACCGACGAGATGGCGATCGGCGCGCTCCGTGCGCTCCGTGAGGTCGAGGGCGGAAGTCAGATCGCTATCATCGGTCACGACGACCTTTCAATGGACGCCTTTACCAGTCCACCGCTCTCGACCATGCGCATGACTGGAGGGAACCTCGGCGCGAGCTTCGCTTCCTTGCTGCTTCGCGCCATTGCCGGGGAACCGGCAGAGGATCTCCAGGAACTTCACCCGATCGAGTTTGTCGACCGCGACAGTCACCGCCGCCCACCGATTGCAGCATAAGCAGCAGCACAGCTTACAGAAAGAAACTGGAGGAGGAGAATATGAAACGTATCGTATCATTTGGAATTCTGGCTTCCACCGTGCTGGCTTTCGCCTCACCGGTGCTTGCCCAGACGATTTTCGTGTCGACCCAGCTTCGCCCGATCGAAGAGGCGACCGTCGTTCGCGAGGAGCTTTTGCAAGACGTTGGCGACGTCGACTATGTGGTGGAAGAACCGCCACAATTTGCGGTGCGAATGGAGGCAGAGCGTCAGGCCGGGAAACATACCGTGAGCCTCGTTGGCGCCTTGCATGGAGAGCTTTCGCCGCTCGCCGACAAGAACGCACTGGAGCCCCTCGACGATCTGGCAAAAAAGCTTGCCGCTGGCGGCATGCCGCAGGCGGTCCTTGATCTCGGCAAGCTTGGAAAACCAAACCAGCAATATATCCCGTGGATGCAGGCGACCTATGTGATGGCTGCCCGCAAGGAAGCACTTCAATATCTGCCGGCCGGCACGGACGTAAACGCGCTGAGCTACGACCAGCTGATCGAGTGGGGCAAGAAGATGCAGGAGGCCACTGGCCAGCCGCAGATTGGCTTTCCCGCAGGACCAAAAGGCCTGATGGCCCGGTACTTCCAGGGTTATTTCTATCCGTCCTTCACCGGCGGTGTGGTGCGTACCTTTCAGGGCGCCGAGGCGGCGGCCGGCTGGGAAAAACTGAAGGCCCTCTGGGCCTTCGTAACCCCCAATTCGACCAACTACGACTTCATGCAGGAGCCGCTGGCTGCCGGCGAAGTCATGGTCGCCTGGGATCATATCGCGCGGCTGAAGAACGCCATTTCCGCTTCGCCTGATGACTATGTCGTGTTTCCGGCGCCCTCTGGGCCAAAGGGCCGGGGTTATATGCCGGTTGTCGCGGGGCTTGCAATTCCCAAAGGCTCACCGGACAAGGCTGGGGCAACAAAGGTCATCGAGCATCTCACGACGCCCGATGTGCAGCTCATGACTGCTTCACGAGTGGGCTTCTTTCCGACACTGAACGTCAAGCTGCCGGAAGACCTTGATCCCGGCGTGGCCCTGCTTGCCGGAGCGGTGACGGCCACGCAGACATCCAAGGATGCCTTGATCTCGCTGCTTCCCGTCGGGCTCGGAGACAAGGGCGGCGAGTTCAACAAGGTCTACATGGACGCGTTCCAGCGCATCATCCTCCGCAACGAGCCGGTGGGCGACGTTTTGAAGGCCCAGGCCGCGACGCTCACCAAGCTGATGGCCGACACGAAGGCTCGCTGCTGGGCACCAGATGCCAGAAGCGACGGTCCCTGCCCCGTCCAATAATGCCTTTCAAGGCCGAACTGGCGGCCGGGCGCAAATGCCCGGGCGCTCACCCTGAACGATGGCTTTAGGAGGCGGGAGCTGATGACCAATGATCGCCGCTGGATTCCCTATCTTCTGATCCTGCCGTCCGTCGCCTTTCTGGCGTTGCTCTTCATCGTGCCGCTGGTGCAGACAATATGGCTCGCGGTGTCGGACAATGGCGCCCTTTCGCTAGCCAATGCCGACCGCATGGTGAACGACATCAACTTCACACGCTCGCTCAGGAATACCTTCCTGCTGACCCTGATGGTCGTGCCGGTCCAGATCGCTATCGCGCTGGTGATGGGTTCGATGGTCGCAAAAGTCGGGCGCGGACGTGAAACCATCCTCTGGATCTGGACGATTCCGCTCGGTATTTCCGACCTGGCGGCAGGCCTGGTCTGGCTGTCGATCCTGCAAAACACGGGTTACCTGAATTCCGTGCTCTTCGGGTTTGGGATTATCGAGCGGCAAACAGGATGGCTTTCCTACCAGACACCGGTGGCACTTTTCTTCGCCATTGCCGTCGCCGAGATCTGGCGCGGCACGGCAATCGTCATGGTCATCATCGTCGCGGGGCTGAACCAGGTGCCGAAGGAATTCAGGGAAGCCGCCGAGATCTTCGGTGCAGGACCCTGGACGCGCTTCTGGCGCATCACGCTTCCGCTCATCCGGCCGGCGCTGCAATCGGCACTGATCCTGCGGACGGTCCTCGCTTTCGAGGTCTTCGCCGTCGTCTATGCGCTCGGTGGGCGCAATTTCCCGGTCCTGGTGGGGGAGGCTTATAACTGGCAGAACCAGAACCAGAACTACAGCGTCGCAGCGGCCTACGCGGTTTTAATCATGGTCATCTCGCTCGCCGCAACCCTCGTTTACCTCAAGGCAATCAAAGTCGATCCGGAGCGCCTGCCATGAGTTCGACAAAACCCGCAGGTTTTATTTCTTCCCGCCGGTGGCTCCTCTGGAGCGGCATAGCAGCACTCTGCGCCTGGGTTCTGGTGCCGATCTATCTGGTTGCCCTTGGGGCGCTTGGCGGACGCCAGGGCGTCTATCAATGGCCGAAGACCGGCCTTCCGATCGGTATCTCGATCGACCCATTCGTCCTGTTCCTGAAGACGGAAGGCGTCGTGCAGTCCTTTCTAAACTCACTGGCAGCGGCGGGGATTACGGTTGCGCTCTCGATCCTGCTTGGGGCACCGGCGGGCTACGCACTTGCGCGCTACAATTTCTGGGGAAAAGACAGTTACCGCCTGCTGGTCTTGCTCACGCGCGCTTTTCCGCTGGCGATCCTGGCGCTGCCGCTGACTGTTTCCTTCATCAGGCTCGGCCTCTACGACACGGTGGTCGGGGTTGGCTTGATCCATACCGTGCTGGCATTGCCGTTTGCAGCACTCGTCACGCAAGGAATCTTTCTTGGCGTCCCAAAGGAACTGGAAGAGGCGGCCTGGGTATTCGGATGCACGCGCATCCAAGCTTTCTTCAAGGTCGTGGCTCCGTTGGCGCTTCCGGGCATCGTGGCAACTGCCGTTTTCGCTTTCGTCATCTCCTGGAACGAAGTCTTTGCCGCCTCTGTGCTGACGGTCCGAAACCGGACCTTGACAGCCTATCTGCTGACGGTTCTGTCGGAGAGCCCAATGCATTATCGCTTCGCCGGCGGCCTCATGCTCATTCTCCCATCGGTCGTCTTCATATTCGCGGTCAGGCGCTACCTCTTCGCGATATGGGGCATTTCCTCCAAATAACGGGACCTATCCATGGCCAATATCGTGATCGACCGTGTTCGGAAAAGCTTTGGCGCATTCGAGGCTCTGAAAGAGGTCTCGCTGACGATCCACGACGGCGAGTTCGTGTCGCTGCTCGGTCCCTCCGGCTGCGGCAAGACCACGCTGTTGCGCATTATCGCCGGACTTGAAACGGCGACATCCGGCGACGTACGTATTGGCGACAATTCAATCATCGGCCTGCCTCCCAAAGACCGCGGCCTGGCCATGGTCTTCCAGAACTACGCGGTCTTCCCGCATATGACCGTCTATGAAAACGTAGCGTTCGGTCTGCGCATGCAGAAAGCCGACGACCTCCGTGTAAAAGCGCAAGTCGAGAAGGCTGCCGGCCTTCTCCATATCGAGCCCTATCTCGATCGCTATCCTAACAAATTATCCGGCGGCCAACGGCAACGCGTCGCCGTCGCCCGCGCCCTTGCGGTCGAGCCCAAGGTCCTGTTGATGGACGAGCCGCTTTCGAACCTCGATGCGCTGTTGCGACTGGAAATGCGCACCGAACTCAAAACCGTCCTGCAATCGGCCGGCACAACGACGGTTTACGTCACGCACGACCAGACCGAGGCGATGGGCCTGTCCGACCGCATCGCGGTAATGCATGGCGGTGTCGTCGAACAGATCGGCAGTCCTGTCGAGATCTACAATCGTCCAGCAACACGCTTCGTCGGCGGTTTCATCGGGAATCCGCCGATGAACTTTATCAAGGTTGCGGTCTCAAACGGCCAGGTTGCGGCTGGCGGCGAGCAAATTTCAGCGCCGAAGGACGCCGGGCACGAAGTGATCCTCGGCATGCGCGGTGAGGCTGTCGAACTGGCGCCGCTGTCTGCCGGTCTGGAGATGAAGGTTCGCGTTGCCGAGCCTATGGGCTCGCATCTGCTGCTCACCGGCTCGATTCACGACCAGCCGGTCCGCGTCATCCTGCCCGCATCGGAGACTGTGAAAAGCGGCGACACGATCGGTCTGAAACTCGATCGCAACCGCATTACCTGGCTTTCGCCCGAGAGCGGCAAAGCCTATCCGGCACTGACGGCTTAAGAAATCTCGGAGTACCCGGCATGAACATGCATCTCAATGAGGCCAAGCGGATTCTCGTCGCCAATGATCGCGGCGGTTATACGGTTCCGACGGACCGGCTCTACCCCTTCCAATGGAATTGGGATTCCGCCTTCGTCGCCATGGGGTTTGCACTTTATGACACCGATCGAGCTTATCGCGAACTCGAACGATTGGTCGAGGGCCAGTGGGCGGACGGCATGATCCCGCATATCGTCTTCCACCAGCCGAGTGACACCTATTTTCCTGGCCCGGATGTCTGGCGTACGAGCCATATGATCCCGACCTCTGGGATCACTCAGCCGCCGGTCTTCGCGATCGCCTTGCGCAAAGTTTTCGAAGCAGCAGGCCCACAAGCCAGATCCCGCACCATCCTCCTCTACGAAGCGGCGCTGAAATGGCACCGCTGGTGGTATTCGGCGCGGGATCCGGAGGGCACTGGCCTCGTTGCGTTGCTTCACCCCTGGGAGAGCGGGAGCGACAATTCTCCCGCCTGGGACATCGCGCTCGCCCGCGTGCCGACCACGACTGACACACCCGTGGTACGCAGGGACACCGGTCACGTGAATGCCGAAATGCGCCCGCGTGACGAGGACTATAGTCGCTTCATCCATCTCGTCGACACCTATGCCGCCTGCCGCTGGAATCCAGCAAAGCAGTGGCAGAAGGCGCCGTTCAAGGTCGCCGAAATCCAGACCACGGCGATCCTCTTGAAGGCGGGGGAGGACCTCGAATACCTTGCACGCTTGTTTGGCAGGAGTGCGGAAGCGGATGCGATCGCCGCGCTCAACGATCGTACCCGCAGAGCATTGATCCGCCAGTGGCGGCCGAAGCTTTCCCGCTTCGTCTCACGCGACCTCATCTCGGGCGAGGATATCGAAGCGGCTACGCAAGCCGGGTTTATTCCTCTGCTCGCGCTTGACCTCGAAGCTCCGGTTGCCGATGCTCTGGTCAATGAGATGAGCGCCTGGTCCGAAGGTCTCAAGGTCGCCTTTCCGACCACCAGACCGGGCATCGTGGGCTGGGAGCCGAAGCGCTACTGGCGTGGCCCGGCCTGGGCAATCATCAATTGGCTGCTGATCGACGGGCTGAAGCGAAACCGTTATACGGACGCGGCCGAGGACCTGCGAAGGTCGACTATCGCCGCGATCGAATCCGAAGGATTTGCTGAATATTTCGACCCGGTAACAGGAGAAGGCTGCGGCGGCCTCGGGTTCTCCTGGACTGCTGCCGCCTATCTGTGGCTGATAAGCACCTGACACGTGAGCAAAATCGCAGCGGCGGCCATGACGAGTTTCTACCCTCGCCGCCGCTCGACATCTCCAAGGCCTAAAAGCCCCGGCCGGCCTTTCGGTTATTCTCGATTCGCGTGAGGCAACCCGTCACCTTCGCCATCAGCAGATCAAAATCGATCGGCTTCGTCAGATAGGCTTCGGCGCCCCCCCGCAGTCCCGAGAGAACATTTTCCCGATCCGTCAGAGCCGTCAACATGATGAAGGGGGTGTCGGCGAAGTCAGGATAATTGACCTGAATCTCGGCCAGAAGTTCGTGGCCGCTCATGACCGGCATGGAGATATCGCAGATCACGAGATCCGGCCATTTGGAGACCAGAAGATCCAGCCCCTCCTGACCATTGGCGGCCTGAAGGGTCGAGAAACCGGCATCCTCCATCTCCTCGACCAGGAGCTGACGGATATCATGCTCGTCGTCTATGCATAAGATCGTGGTCATTGTTCCATTCCTAAGCTGTCTTTGCCTCAAGGACCTCTTCAAATGGCAGGTCCAGAATAAAGGTCGTACCTTGGCCAAGCTCGCTTTCGACGGAGATCGAACCGCCGTGAAGCTCGATGATTTCCTTCACAATATTGAGGCCAATCCCCGTCCCGGCGATGCCGGTTGCACTGCGCGCCCGGAAATAGGGCTCGAACAGCTTCGGCACGTCGTCCGAATCTATTCCGATACCGGTGTCCTTGATGGTGACCAGGACGCGCTGCCCCTGCTGCCAACCTCTCACATCGATTTCGGGAGAGTTGGGCGAATATTTCACTGCGTTGGAGAGCAAATTCGTGAAGACCCGACCGAGCGCGACACCATCCACCATCTGGAAGGCGGGCAGGTCGGCGAGATCTGCGCGAATGTTATGATCCTTGCTGATCTCCAACCGGTGCGCGATACATTCCTCAATCACTGCGGAAAGAGAGCAGGGCCTTTTATCGATTGCGATCGTGCCGGTGGCTATTCGGCCGGCGGCCAAAATACTCTCCATCAGCTCGACCATACGCACGACCGCGCCCTTGATCTGCACGCACTTGTCGGAAAGGAATTGCGGCGTCACGGCACCCTTCGTGCGGGTCAGCCGCTGCGCTGCTCCGTCGATAACGGCAAGCGGCGTGCGAAACTCATGAGAAATCATCGCCACGAACCGTCGCTGAAGGGCGTTGATCGCCCTCTCCTGCTGTAGAAGGCGGTCCAGTTCGACATTCTTCAACTGGACTTCGACAGTCCTTTCCTCGACGGTTTTTTCCAGCCGATCGCGGTGCTCGCGCAGCCTCTGCTCGCTTGATTGTAAGGCTTTAAGGGCGAGCTGGCGGTCATGAACGTCTTCCAGCAGACCATACCACCTGCATACCTCGCCAGCCTCGTTCAGGCGGGGTGCCGCGCGGTTGCGAAACCAGCGATACCGACCCTTTACAGGCCCGATGCGATAGACCATGTCGAAGCGGGCGGCGTTTTCCACCGCTGCCTGCCATTGCTCGATGACGTGCGGAAGATCCTGCGGATGGATCGTTTTTTCCCAACCCCGTCCGAGAGCTTCGTGTAAATCGAGCCCGGATGCATGCTGCCAACTCGGTCCGACCTCGATCACATCTCCCGAGGCGTCCGCCACCCACGGGGTCTGTGGGTGGAGCTCCACAAAAGAACGATAATGCTCTTCGCTCGCACGTAAAACCTGTTCGGCGCGGCGCAATTTGGTGATGTCGGAGATAACCGCGATCAACACGGGTTTTGTCGTCCCGCCAATAGGAAGGAGTGCTCGACGTTTATGGGTTACCAGGATTCGAGTGACGCCGCCTCGACCGGTTACTTCTTCTTCGAGCAGGCTTTCCTGGCCGGTCGCCATCACCTCAACGTCTATTGCCCGTATTCGGTCGGCATCCGATTTTTGCAGAAATTCATGCCCCGTGCGGCCTAAGAGATGCTCCGGCTTCATGCCGATCATGTCGCAGGCTTTTTTATTGAGATACAAGAAGCGCGATTGGTCATCTTTGATGAGAATCGGCTGATGGGCTCCTTCGAACAGAGCCTGCAAAATATCCATATCCTGCAGCTGCTCGTCGGTTTCTCTCAAATGGGAACTGCCCGCCAATCAAGCCTCCAAAGTAGCCGGCCATAATTCTAGTGACGCTAATTTAGCGCCTTCGGCTTACCGAATGCTGAAAGAGGCTCCTATCGTTTTAACAGGCAGGCGAAACCAGGCCGAACACTGAGCGCTTACGGGGCATTAAATGCTCTTACGCCCAGTCGAAATCAGACAGCGACGCAAGAACCCTTCTCGCGGCAGCGAAAAGGGTTCCTTCAGATCGGTTTGTCCCGGCTCAATGGGCGGGTCGCGTTCCGCCGCCCTTCTTTTCGGAATCGTGGGTGTGATGGCTGTCTCGCTCACCGCCACCGCCGGAAACACGGCTCTTGGAACGACGATCATCGTCCGCAGGCGGTTTTTTAACTTCAAGCGGCGCCTTTGCATTTTCGTGGGAAGCACCGGGACCACCCTGACGGATGCTGGCAGGGGTCTTATCGGATGTCGACATCGCAAGTCTCCTTATCGATCCTGCTGGTAGCCCTGGTGGGTCGTGTTGACCTTGGTGTTACCCTGCTGCCCCTGCTTTTCGAAATTCGCCGCGCCCGGATTGGTCGTGCGTTCATCGCCGGTTCCCGAGGTCGCAGGTTCGCCGGTACCCTTCGGGCTGCGGTTGTCTTCCGGGACGGGTGGAAGTCTACTGTTCATCGGGTGCTCCTCTAACTTGTTACCTCTTGGACTAACCCCCGAGCCGCCAGCCTGTTCCAATTTTGGGGGAACACGGGTGAGCTTGCGACGTTGCGCCAGTGAGCGATTTGAGCAGGCAGGGAGAGACGACGATATGAACCAGGTCCCACATCAGCCCGCGGCTATGGCCGAGCAACCGACATCGCCTCCTATGGAGCGCAAATGGTGGCACACGGCCACCGTATATCAGATTTATCCGCGAAGCTTCGCCGACAGCAACGGAGACGGTATCGGCGATCTACCGGGCATTACCTCAAAGCTGGATTATCTAAAATATCTCGGCATCGACGTCATCTGGCTTTCACCGATCTACAAGTCGCCAATGGACGACAACGGCTATGATATTTCCGATTACCGAGACATTGCTCCCGAGTTCGGCACCCTGGCGGATTTCGATCGCCTGATAGCCGAGGCCAGGAAACGCGGTATCGGGATCGTCCTGGATCTGGTCGTCAACCACACGTCCGACGAACATCCCTGGTTTCTCGAAGCCCGCAAGTCCCCCAGCAATCCCTATCGCGACTTCTATATTTGGCGAAAACCCGGTCCCGACGGCGCCCCTCCGAATGGCCTCATGTCTTCCTTTGGCGGACCGGCCTGGACGCTCGATCCTCAAACCGGGGAATATTACCTCCACCTCTTCTCCCGTCGCCAGCCGGATCTCAACTGGGAAAACCCGAAGGTCCGGCGAGAAATCTACGACATGATGAACTGGTGGCTCGAACGTGGCATTGCCGGCTTTCGCATGGACGTCATCGACTATATCGGCAAGCAGGTCGACCAGGAACTGGTGAAGGACGGGCCGCATCTGCACGACTATCTGCAGGAAATGAACCGCGAAACCTTCGGTGGCCGCAACATTCTTACCGTCGGCGAAGCCTGGAGCGCGACGCCGGGTTCGGCCTTGCTCTATACCGGGCGCGATCGCAACGAACTTTCGATGGTCTTCCAGTTCGAGCATGTCACGCAGCAATGGGACGAAGTCTACGGCAAGTGGCGCTCCAAGCCCTTCGATCTCGTGAAGCTGAAGTCGGTGCTCAGCAAATGGCAATATGCGTTGTCGGAAGACGGATGGAACTCCCTTTTCTGGGGAAACCACGACCTGCCCCGCGCCGTCTCCAAATATGGCGACTCCCGCGGCTATCCGTCCGAATCCGCCAAGATGCTGGCGACCGTGCTGCATCTCTTGAAGGGCACACCCTTCATCTATCAGGGCGAAGAAATCGGGATGACCAACGTCCCCTTTACCAAGATAGATCAATATCGGGATATCGAGACCCTCAACATGCACCGCCTGCACATCGAGGCCGGGCTGTCGCCGGAGGAATTCATCACAGGCGCCAATGACAACGCACGTGACAATGCGCGTACGCCGATGCAATGGAGCGCTGCGCCCCATGGCGGCTTTTCCTCCGGCGTGCCGTGGATAGAGGTCAACCCCAATTATACAACGATCAATGCAGAAGCTGCCATGACCGACGAACGTTCGGTCTGGAACCACTACCGGCAGCTGATCGCCCTAAGGAAAGCACATCCGGTTATCGTCTATGGGCTTTATCAGTCCTGGCTGGATCAGCATCCGGACGTTTTTGTCTATTCCCGCAGCCTCGACCATGAGCGGCTGGTCGTCATCGCCAACTTCACCGCACGGGAAGTATCTTTGACCATACCGGATGAATTGAAGACCACCGGCCGATGCCTGATCACAAATTACCACCCCATCGACAACCTTGGTCCGGTTGTGGAACTCAAACCCTATGAGGCATTTGCCATCCTTTCACCGACCGCGTAGCAGACGCAGCGCATTGAGCGTGACAAGCACAGTGGCACCGGTATCCGCCAGAATTGCCGGCCAGAGCCCGGTCACACCGAGAACCGTGGTTACAAGGAAGACGGCCTTCAGGCCGAGAGCAATGGCAATGTTCTGGTGGATGTTGCGCATCGTGCGCTTCGACAACTCGATCATGTCGGCAATGTCGCGTACACGGCCGTGAAGTACCGCGGCGTCGGCCGTTTCGAGCGCCACATCCGTGCCCCCGCCCATGGCGATGCCGACGTCCGCCGCCGCCAAGGCCGGCGCATCGTTGATACCATCACCCACCTTGCCAACTGTAAAACCCTTGCGTTTCAATTCCGCAATGATCCGCTGCTTGTCCTCAGGCATCAGCTCGGCATGCACCTCGAGGCCGAGATCCTTGCCGATCGCGCTCGCGGTACGGGCGTTATCGCCTGTCAACATGACCGTCCGGACGCCGGCATTCGTCAGCGCTTTCAAGCCCTCTTTCGCGTCGGGCCGCGGTTCGTCGCGCATGGCGATCGCGCCGGCCAGCACCCCGGCCGCGATCAACACGGATACGGTCTTACCCTCATCATTAAGGCCGGCGATCTGCCGCCGATGCGCCATGGACAGCGAAACCCGATCGGCCGCTGCTTTCGGCGAACCCAGGAAGGCCTCCTGGCCCTCGACGACCGCCGTTATACCCTCGCCGCCAAGCGCCCTCGCATCGCTCGCGGCAGGAATGTCTACTTCATCGTCCGCAGCCTTGGCGAGAATGGCCATCGCCAGCGGATGACTGGACCCGGTTTCGAGCGCGGCAGCGATGCGAAGCACCTCATCGGCATTACGCCCGAAGGCAATCACATCGGTTACCCGAGGCTTACCGGCGGTCAACGTGCCGGTTTTGTCCAGCGCGATGGCTGTGACCTTGCCCACCATTTCGAGGACCGCACCGCCTTTCATCAACAGACCGCGCCTGGCACCGGAGGACAGTGACGCAGCAATTGCAGCAGGCGTTGAGATGACCAACGCACAAGGGCAGCCGATCAGAAGAATGGCAAGCCCTTTGTAGATCCAACCTTCCCAGGCTTCACCAGTGATAAGTGGCGGCAACACTGCGACCAGCGCTGCGACGACCACGACGGCTGGCGTATAATAGCGCGAAAAGCGGTCGATGAAGCGTTCGGTCGGTGCCTTGCTTTCCTGCGCTTCCTCGACCAGGCGCACAATCCGGGCGATGGTATTGTCGGCGGAAGCCGCTGTCACTTGCACCCGCAGGGCCGCGTCTCCATTCACCGTGCCGGCGAAAACCGCATCGCCGACAGTCTTTACGACCGATATGCTCTCGCCCGTCACCGGCGCTTCATTGATTGCGCTTTCGCCGGCGACAATGATGCCGTCCGCAGAGATGCGGTCGCCTGGCCGCACCAGGATGATCGATCCGATCCCAAGATCTTCTGCCGGTACTTCTCGTGTCTTGCCGTTTATTTCCAGCAGCGCGGTCTTCGGCACCAGTGCCGTCAGGCTTTGAATACTCTGGCGCGCTTTGCCGGCGGCGACACCTTCCAGAAGCTCCCCGACGAGGAATAGGAAGACCACCGCCGCCGCCTCCTCCGACGCATCGATGACCACGGCACCAAGGGCAGCGATGGTCATCAGCATCTCGATCGAAAACGGCGTACCCGCCAAGGCCGCCATGACGGCGCGGCGGGCGATCGGCACCAAGCCGACGAGCATGGCGGCTACGAAGATATAGGTGTCGTAGGCCGGAACCAGGTGCCCGACCCCATAAGCTGCTGCCAGTGCAATACCTGCCAGTATCGTCAGCCGTCCTTTGGCGCTCTTCCACCACAATCCGTCCATGCGATCGTGCTCATGCAATCCTGCAAGATCTTTCGTCTCGGGGAGACCATGGTCGTGACCTTCATGATCAAGGCCGTGATCCGGCAGCTCTGCTGGTCGAGGCGACTTCTGCCCAAGAGCGCGCAGCGAGTAACCAAGCCCGGTAACCTTCGTTTCGATCACTGGCAGGTCGCACGTTCCATCATGGCTGACCATCATCGTGCCTGCAGCAACAGAAACGGAAACATCCTGGACGCCGGGAATGCGTCGAACTGCTGTGTCGATCTTTGCCGCGCAACTTGCGCAATCCATTCCGCCGATCTTGTAACGAGCCTGATTCTTTGCTGTCATCTTTCTCTCCGCCTGGGATCGGGTACCATAACTACAACCTCTAGCGACTAGAGCTACAAGTAGTTTTTTTGACAAAAATCGCTGGCGCCCATGGCGGCATATGCGCTAGTCCTTGCCTCAGACAGGGGCGTCCGGGTTGCCGGGCTGAGAAGTACCCTTTGAACCTGAACCAGATCATGCTGGCGGAGGGAGTCGCCTGGGCTTTTTCTGATGAAATGCCCTGCGCCCCTCCACCTGAAAAGGCGAGGACGCAGATGACAGACACTCCAGGCCAGATTCTATCGGCAATGCGCCAAAAGAACCCCCTTGTGCAGAACATCACCAATTTCGTGGCGATGAACATCGCGGCCAATGTGATGCTCGCCGCCGGCGCCTCGCCAGCCATGGTGCATGCGAAGGAGGAAGCAGGAGATTTCGCTCGCATCGCTGCGGCGTTGACGATCAACATCGGAACGCTTTCGCCTTACTTCCTTTCCGGCATGAAGGAAGCGGCAAAAGCTGCCAGCGAGGAGGGCAAGCCCTGGATCCTCGATCCGGTCGCCCATTTCGCGACCCCCTACCGCAGCGCTGCCGTTACAGAACTCCTGGCGCTGAAGCCCACAGTCATTCGCGGCAACGCCTCGGAGATCATGGCACTTACAGGAGCGCAATCTCGCGGTCAGGGCGTCGACAGCGGCGACAAAACCGAAAAGGCCGAAGACGCCGCCGTTGCGCTTGCTCGTGATCACGCCTGCGTCGTAGCCGTTACCGGCGAAATGGACTTCGTTACCAACGGTTCTCGCTCCGTCCATATCCTCGGCGGATCTGATCTTATGCCTCGTGTTACGGCACTTGGTTGCTCTCTGACCGCTCTGGTTGGTGCCTTTGTCGCAGTCCGTCCGGATAGGCCGTTCGACGCGACGGTGGCCGCCCTCGCGATGTTCGCGGTCGCGGGGGAGGAAGCAGCACTCACTGCTAATGGCCCCGGTTCTTTCTCTCCCCTTTTTCTTGACCGGTTGGCATCGCTTTCGCCAGAGACGCTGGATGCCAAAGCGAAGCTCGTAGCAGCATGAAAGCCTTCGATCTATCCGTCTATCTCGTCCTCGATCCCGAGTTATGCCAAGGCCTCGGCATGGCGCAGACCGCTCGGCTCGCCGTGGAAGGTGGTGCGACCATGGTTCAATTGCGTGACAAAAACGCCAGCACCGCAAGGATGATCGAGACCGGTCAGGCGTTGAAAGCGGCACTCGCAGGCAGCGGCATACCTTTGATCGTCAATGACGATGTCGAAGCCGCGATCGCCATCGGCGCCGAGGGAGTGCATGTGGGACAGAGCGACATGGGGGCATCGATGGCGCGCCGCCGCGTCGGAGAGGGTATGATCGTCGGCGTGTCGGTCGAAACCGAGGAGCTTGCGCAGGGCGTCGATCCATCTCTCGTCGACTACGTCGGAATAGGCCCGGTCTTCGCCACTCCCACCAAACCGGATCACAAGCAGCCGATCGGCTTCGATGGATTGGCGCGTATCGTGGCGGCCGCATCGGTGCCAGCGGTCGCCATCGGCGGCCTCAGGGCGGAACACGCCGGCAAGGCGCTGGCGGCAGGTGCCCACGGGATCGCCGTAGTCTCCGCCATTTGCGGCCAGCCGGACCCGAAGGAAGCCGCACGAAGAATAACTGACGAGGTCAGAAAGGCGCGCCTATGATCCGCAATGTTTTATCCATCGCAGGCTCCGATCCCTCCGGCGGCGCGGGAATTCAGGCGGACCTGAAGACGTTTTCGGCGCGGGGCACCTTTGGAATGGCAGTCCTTACTGCCTTGACGGCGCAAAACACGGTGGGGGTAACAGGAGTGCATCTCGTACCGCCTGCTTTCGTGGCCGGGCAGATCCACGCCATTTTTGCCGACATCCGGGTCGATGCGGTCAAGATCGGCATGATTGCCAATGCGGAAATCGCCGAAGTCGTTGCGGATGCCCTCCGTCCCTATAATGACAATCTGCCGATCGTGCTCGATCCTGTCATGGTCGCCAAAGGGGGGGCGTCACTTCTGGCTTCCGATGCGATAGAGATCCTGATCCGTCGGCTAATACCCATGTCCACGCTGGTCACGCCCAACCTGCCGGAAGCCGCGGCTCTTCTAGGTGAAGCGATGGCGGTAGACCGCGCGGGAATGGCCGGCCAGGCCGAGAGACTACTCCGGCTGGGGCCGAAGGCGGCGCTGATCAAGGGTGGCCATCTTGAAAGGGCTGAAAGCCCCGACGTCCTGGCGGAATCCACCGGTCTTCACTGGTTTGAGGGTACGCGGGTCTCCACGCAAAACACCCATGGCACAGGTTGCACCTTGTCCAGTGCGATCGCCGCCGAACTTGCCAAAGGCGCTCCGCTTGCCGAATCCGTTGCGATCGCCAAGGACTATCTTGCAGGCGCCATAGCTGCAGCCGGCACACTGAGTGTCGGCAACGGCCACGGGCCTGTCCAGCACTTCCACGCGCTATGGGCGAGTGAACAACAGCCGAGCTGACCTGGGCGGGAAGGTTGCCTGCCTCCCCTCACGAAAGGCGCTCCATCTCGATGAGATAAACGACGCTGCTCTGCTCGGCGGTCAAATGGACATGCACATCCGGGGCTATCCAGCAAAGGACGTCTTGTCCTTCTGCCGCAAGCTCGATTCCATCCGCTCGAACCATGCAGGTGCCCGTAAAAACAATCGCGGAAAGTGCCTTGGCGGTATTGAAGACAAGGGGTCCCTCGAAGGCACATCGCTGCACGTGATGCCATGCGTAGCCGCGAAGCGTCATGACGTTGAGGTCGGTAATCGGGCCGCCCAGACATCTGGCGGAGACGCTACTATCGCCGGAGAATGGAAAAGGGCCGCACAATGCCCGCATTTCCGGCTGCAGGACGCCGTCCACAGTTAGCTGCATGCCGTCGCCGGCAAGGACCGCGATGGTCCGGTCAATGCCGGGAAAGGGCGAGAAATCACTCTCGCCCTCTACTGTCGCGAGGCTGACGCGCCAGAGAAACCGGCCATCTGGATTGCCCGGCAAGGGTTCGGACGCCACCTCCCGAGTGACGCCCTTGCCATTTTTCCAGGGCATGGCCCTATGCTTGTCTGCCTTGAGGAGACGCATCTCGGTCCTCAATTGCCGAGGATGCCCGGCAGCCGCAAGCCCTTTTCCTTAGCGCATTCGAGCGCGATTTCGTAACCCGCATCGGCATGGCGCATGACGCCGGTGGCCGGATCGTTCCACAGAACTCGCTCCAGACGCTTGGCAGCGTCATCGGAGCCGTCTGCGCAGATGACAACGCCCGAATGCTGCGAGAAACCCATGCCGACACCGCCCCCATGGTGCAGTGAGACCCATGTCGCGCCAGAGGCGCAGTTGAGCAGGGCATTGAGAAGCGGCCAGTCGGATACTGCATCCGATCCGTCCTTCATGGCTTCCGTCTCGCGGTTGGGTGAAGCGACGGAACCACTGTCCAAATGATCGCGGCCGATGACGACAGGTGCTTTCAATTCGCCACTCTTGACCATTTCGTTAAAGGCCAGCGCCAGACGGTGACGATCGCCCAGGCCCACCCAGCATATCCGGGCCGGCAGGCCCTGGAAGGCGATGCGCTCGCGGGCCATGTCCAGCCAGTTATGCAGGTGCTTGTTGTCCGGCAGCAGTTCCTTCACCTTGGCATCGGTTTTGTAGATGTCCTCCGGATCGCCGGAAAGTGCCGCCCAACGGAAGGGGCCGATACCACGGCAAAACAGCGGACGGATATAGGCAGGCACGAAGCCCGGGAAAGCGAAGGCGTTCTCAAGCCCCTCTTCCTTGGCAACCTGGCGGATATTGTTACCGTAATCGAGCGTGGGAACGCCCATATTCCAAAAATCGACCATGGCGGCGACATGGATTTTCATCGAAGCCCGGGCGGCGGCTTCAACCGTCTTCGGATCGCTTTCCTGCTTCGCCCGCCATTCGGCGACCGTCCAGCCGATCGGCAGATAGCCGTGAACCGGGTCATGGGCCGAGGTTTGATCGGTCACGATGTCGGGCTTTACACCACGGCGAACCAGTTCGGGAAATATCTCGGCAGCATTGCCGATGAGACCGACAGACTTGGCTTCACCCGCTTTCGTCCACTGGTCGATAAGTGCCAGAGCTTCATCCAAGGTATGGGCCTTCGCATCGACATAGCGGGTGCGCAGGCGGAAGTCGACGCGTGTCTCGTCGCATTCGACGGCGAGGCAGCAGGCACCGGCCATGACGGCCGCAAGCGGCTGGGCGCCTCCCATGCCCCCGAGACCGCCGGTCAGTATCCACTTGCCCTTCAGGTTGCCGCCATAGTGCTGGCGGCCGGCTTCCACGAAAGTCTCGTAGGTTCCCTGCACGATGCCCTGCGTGCCGATATAGATCCAGGAACCGGCCGTCATCTGGCCGTACATGGCCAAACCTTTGCGGTCGAGTTCGTTGAAATGGTCCCAGGTGGCCCAATGCGGGACAAGATTGGAATTGGCGATTAGGACACGCGGTGCGTCCTTGTGCGTCCGAAACACACCAACCGGCTTACCCGACTGCACGATAAGGGTCTCCTCTTCGGTCAGCGTTTTCAGTGTCGCGACGATGCGATCGAAATCCTCCCAGGTGCGGGCGGCACGGCCGATGCCGCCATAAACCACCAGTTCATGCGGACGTTCGGCAACGTCCGGATCGAGGTTATTCATCAGCATGCGCAGCGGGGCTTCGGTCATCCAGCTCTTGGCGTTCAACTCCGGGCCTTGCGGTGCACGGACTTCGCGGATGTTGTGGCGTGGGTTGCTCATCTCAATTTCCCTCGGTCTTCAATTGATCCGCAACGGTTTCGATGCGTGTCAGGATCTCTTTCAGGTGGAAGCGCAGCTCCTCGGCCTTCGTCTCGTCATAGGCGAAGGGTGGTTCTTCAGCGGCCAGATGCGAAATCTGCGAAAGCTCCATCTGGATTGCATGGACGCCCGTTTCCGGCCGCCCGTAGTGACGGGTCGTCCAACCACCCTTAAAGCGGCCGTTGAGGATCGCCGTGTAGCCTCTGGCTGAGCGAGCCACTTCGATAGCTGCCGCCTCGATACGAGGATCGCAGGTACGCCCCATATCCGTACCGATGTTGAAATCGGGCAGTCGTCCTTCAAACAGGAACGGAATGAGCGAACGGATGGAGTGGCAATCATAGAGCACCGCGACACCATTGATCGTCTTGACCCGTTCAATCTCGGCAAGAAGGGCTGCGTGATATGGGGCATGAAAGTGTTGCAGCCGATAGGTGGTATCGGCTTCAGTCGGTTCTTCGCCTGGCTTCCAGATCGGCTTTCCGTCAAAGTCCGTCTCGGGGATCAGACCGGTGGTATTCTGGCCGGGGTAAAGGCTCGCGCCGGTGGGATCGCGGTTGGCGTCGATGACATAACGATGGAAGGTCGCCCGCACGGTCGTCGCCTGCGGTAACAGATCGGCGTAGAGATCATGAATGTGCCAGTCGGTGTCCGCGAGCAACCGTCCGTTCTCGTTCAGGCGCTCTCGAACGTCTGGTGGAACCTCTGTCCCTGTGTGAGGGAAGGCGAGAATGACGGGGGATGTGCCCTGAACGATTTCAAAGACTGCCATATCAGCCCTCCAATCCCGGAAGCAGACCGTCGGAGACGCTCGCGACGAGTGATCCGTCCGCCACAAGAGCACTTGCAGCAGCCAGATCCGGCGCCATGAAGCGATCCTCTTCAAGGGTCCGGACGACGGCTCGCAAAGTGGCGATCGCCTTCTGCAGTTCAGGACTGGTGGTCAACGGTGCGCGAAAATCCACCCCTTGGGCCGCCGTCACCGCTTCGATGCCGATGATGCCGAAGAGGTTTTCCGTCATCTGCAGCAGCCGGCGCGCACCGTGGCAGGCCATGGAAACATGGTCTTCCTGGTTGGCCGAGGTCGGTGTCGAATCCACCGAGGCCGGATGCGCCATCTGCTTGTTCTCGCTCATCAAGGCGGCGGACGTGACTTCGGCAATCATCAGGCCGGAGTTCAACCCCGGCTTCCTGGCCAGAAAGGCCGGAAGCCCGTAGGAAAGCGTCGGATCAACCAGAAGCGCTATGCGGCGCTGAGCGATCGCGCCGATCTCGCAAACCGCAATGGCGATCTGGTCTGCGGCAAAGGCCACCGGCTCGGCATGGAAGTTGCCCCCGGAAACGACGCTGTCGTCGGACAGAACCAGCGGGTTGTCGGTGACTGCATTGGCCTCGATTTCGAGCGTGTGGCCGGCCATGCGCAACAAGTCGAGACAAGCGCCGTCGACTTGCGGCTGGCAGCGGATGCAGTACGGATCCTGCACTCGCTCGTCACCCTGCAGATGGCTTTCCCTAATAACCGACCCGGCGAGCAAACCACGCAATGCCGCCGCTGTGTCGATCTGGCCCCTGTGGCCACGCAGCGCGTGAATGTCGGCGACAAATGGTGCGGACGACCCCATCGCCGCATCGGTCGAAAGCGCCCCGGTGATCAAAGCCGCCTGCGCCGCCCGATGTGCACGAAACAGGCCAGCGAGAGCCAGAGCTGTCGATGCCTGGGTGCCGTTGATCAGAGCCAGCCCTTCCTTGGCGGCGAGGACGACCGGGGTCAGCCCGGCGCGCTCTAGCGCGACACCGCCCGGCAGCCGCTCGCCTTCATAAAAGGCTTCGGCCTCGCCCATCATCACCGCTGCCATATGCGCGAGCGGGGCCAGATCTCCGGATGCGCCGACCGACCCCTTTTCCGGGATCAATGGTATCACGCCCCTTTCCAGCATGGCCTCGATCAGGCGCACCAGTTCGAGCCGCACGCCGGAAGCGCCACGGCCGAGTGACACCAGCTTCAGCGCCATGATCAGGCGAACGATATTTTCCGGCAGCGGCACGCCAATCCCGCAGCAATGGGACAGGATCAGATTGCGCTGCAGCACTGCCGTATCGCTGGCGTCGATCTTGATCGATGCGAGTTTTCCAAACCCGGTATTGACCCCATAGACCGGTTCGTTGCCGGCTGCGATCGCAGCAATCCGGGCAGCGGCGCGTTCAATGCCAGAATCAAAGCTGCGGTCCAGTACGGCACGCCCGTTGTTCCAGTAGATCGCCGCCAGTTCGGCGAGCGATACGCGGCCGGGATGAAGTGTGATCGTCACGATGAAACTCCTGACATGGATGTGGAAGTCAGCTCGCCGCGCCAAATCCGCCGATGCAGAGGATTGAAGCCGATCCGGTAAACCAGTTCGGCGGGGCTCTCGATATCCCAGATGGCGAGATCCGCCTGTTTGCCGACCTCGATAGTGCCGATGCTGTCCAGACGGCCAAGCGTCCGGGCCGCCTCACGGGTCACACCGGCCAAGCATTCTTCAACCGTCAGGTGAAAGAGAGTGGCGCCCATATTCATTGTCAGCAGCAGCGAAGTCAGCGGCGATGTGCCGGGGTTGCAGTCCGTGGCGAGCGCCATCCTCGTTGCGTGCTTACGAAACAGCTCGACCGGCGGTTTCTTCGTTTCGCGGATGAAATAATAGGCACCGGGCAGCAGGACGGCGACGGTTCCAGCCTCGGACATGGCGACAGCGCCTTCCTCATCGGTATACTCCAGGTGATCTGCCGAAAGTGCGCCATATTCTGCGGCAAGAGCCGCGCCATGAAGGTTGGAAAGCTGATCGGCATGCAGCTTGATCGGGAGGCCAAGCGCCCTCGCCGCGTCGAAGACGATACGCATCTCGTCCGGCAGGAAGGCAATGCCCTCGCAGAAGCCATCCACGGCATCTACGAGCCCTTGCGCATGCGCGGCTTGAAGCCCCGGCAACACCACGTCGCGGATAAAATCGCCATTGCGCCCTTTGTAATCTGCCGGCGTCGCGTGCGCCCCGAGATATGTGGTGGTAAGGTTGACCTTGCGCTCGTTCGCGAGAGACCGCGCAGCGCGCAACATCTTGAGTTCGTCCTCGACGGTTAAGCCATAACCGGATTTGATTTCGACGGTGGTGACGCCTTCCGCCATCAGCGCATCCAGCCGCGGCAGGCTTTCGGCCACCAGATCCGTTTCGCTCGCCTCTCTCACCTGCCGGACGGACGAAACGATGCCGCCGCCCGCACGGGCGATCTCCTCATAAGATGCCCCGGCGAGCCGCATTTCGAATTCTCGTGCGCGGTTTCCGGCATGGACGAGATGGGTATGACAGTCAATCAGCCCCGGCGTGATCCAGCGGCCCTCGCAGTCCAGGACGTCGAGGCGATCGACCGCGGAGACACTTGCTTCATCGCCGACATAGGCAATGCGGCCGCCTTCGATCAAAATCGCCCCGCGGTCAATCACTCCGAGCCCTGGGTGGTTCGGCGACATGGTTGCCAGCCTTGCATTGCGCAACAGTGTCGTCATAGCGCCTCGCTTTCAGATCCAACACGGGTCACGCCAATGAGGCCGCGAACCCGGCCTACAAGGGCATTCAGCGGTTGATCATCCTGATAAAAAGGTACTTCCCGCCGGACCAGATCATAGAGCCGCGCCGTTCGAGCGGCCTTGGCTGCCGATCCCGGCTGCTGATCATAGGCCTGCGCCGCCGCCGCCACTTCGATCGCAAGAACGGTCTGCAGATTGTCGAGGATCGCCAGCGCCTTGTCGGCCGCCGGTGTGGCATGGGTCAGAATGTCTTCCTGCAGCGCGGACGTGATGCCGCCATCAAGGCTTGCAGGCGCAGCCAGTCGACGATTTTCCGCCACAAGCGCGGCGGCCGTGTACTGAATGATCATGAAACCGGAACATACGCCGCTTCCGGCGGCAAGAAACGCAGGCAGGCCGCTCACGAGCGGGTTCACCAACCGGTCGATCCGCCGCTCGGAAATCGCCGCGAGCTCGGCAGCAGCGGTCGCCACGCTGTCCATGGCCAGACCCAAACCGGCCCCGACTGCGTGAGCCTGCGAATGAACCTGCGGCGCTTCCGGTGAGCCGGTGACGATGGGATTGTCCGTCACGCTAGATAACTCCCGATCGATGACCTCCTGGGCCTGCTCCAAAGCATCACGGACGGCACCATGGATCTGCGGCACCGCGCGGAGGCTCAAAGGATCCTGCGTGCGGCTCCCGGCCGATTGCGCCAGAAGCTGACTTCCCGCAAGCCAGTGGCGGAGGTTTCGCCCGACCCGCTGCAGCCCCGCGGAACGGCGCAGCGAAAGCGGCATTTCGGCAAACGGATCAGCCTGGGCACCGAGGTTTTCGTAGGTCATCGCCGCGGCCGCATCCGCCCAGTCGAGCAGATGAAAGAAGCGCGAAATCGCCAGCGCACCAAGACCTGTCGCACAGGGTGTCCCATTGACCAGGCTCAGGCCTTCCTTCGCCTTCAGCGTAACCGGTTCTAGGCCGACCCGGTTCAGCGCCTCGCGTCCAGCGATCAATTCGCCGGCCTGCCTGCATTCGCCTTCGCCGATCAGAACCAGACCAATAGCCGCGGCATGAGTGAGGTAGCCGACCGAGCCCCGCGAAGGAATGACGGGCAGGATATCCGCATTCAGCAATGCCAGAAGCGCCTCGACCACTTTAACGCTGATGCCGGAAAAGCCATGCGCGAAATTGGCAATCTGCGCGGCCATGATCGCGCGCGTCTCCGCATTGCCGAGCGGCTCGCCGACGCCGCAAGCATGGCTGAAGAGGATGTTTCGTGAGAGCGTCTGCTGATCGTCGCGATCGATGACGACATCGCACAGCGCACCAACACCGGTATTGATGCCATAGCCGCGGATTTCCCGTTCGACCAGTGCATCAACAATCGCGCGCGCCTTTGAAATCCGCTGCCAGGATTCGGCGGAAAGAACCAACTCAGCGCCATTGGCGATTGCCGCAATCTCTTTCCAGGTCAAAACTTTATCGAGAACGACAACGTCAGCCATGATGGGCTGCCTCTGCACCGGCACGGCGCTGCACGAAACGGGCAACATAGTCATCTGCCGGCGTATTCAAGATCTGGCTTGGCGTACCGACCTGCACGAGCCGACCGTCCTTCAGAATGGCAATCTCGGCGCCGATACGCAGCGCCTCATCGAGATCGTGCGTGATGAAGACGATGGTCTTGGAGAGATTCTTCTCCAATTGCAGCAACTGGTCCTGCATATCGCTGCGGATCAGCGGATCCAGGGCCGAAAAAGCCTCGTCCATCAGGATCACGTCGGTGTCTGCGGCCAGCGCACGCGCCAGCCCGACACGTTGCTTCATGCCACCCGAAAGCTGGTGTGGATATTTGTTCTCGTAACCGAGCAGGCCGACGGTCTCGATCCATTTCATGCCGATCGGATTGGCCTCCGCCTTGCTTAAACCCCGCACCCGCTGACCGTAGACTACGTTCTGCAACACCGTCCGATGCGGCATCAGGCCGAAGCTCTGGAACACCATGCTCACGCGGCGAGTGCGGAACTCCCTGAGGTCACGTCGATTGAGGGCGAGCACATTGCGACCATCAACGAGGATCTGCCCGCTGGTCGGCTCGATCAGGCGATTGATATGGCGCACCAGGGTGGATTTTCCCGAACCGGAAAGCCCCATGATCACAAAGATGCGGGATGCGCCGATCGTCAGGCTGATATCGTTCAGACCAACGCTGCATCCGGTGCGCTCGAGAATTTCGCCCTTCTCGGCACCGTCGCGCGCCATTGCCAGGGCGTCGCGAGAATTTCGGCCGAAGATCTTGAAGACATTGCGGATCTCTATCTCAGCCATTCTGGCCGTCCTCCAGCTTGGAACGGCCGAAGCCTTGGGTGATACGATCAAGTACGATGGCCAGGATGACGATACCCAGTCCGGCTTCGAGCCCTTTGCCGACATCGAGCGTCTGAATGCCGTTCAACACCTGTTCGCCAAGGCCCCGCGCGCCGATCATGGAAGCCACCACGACCATGGAAAGGGCCATCATAATGGTCTGGTTGAGGCCGGCCATGATCGTTGGCGTCGCAAGCGGCAGTTCGACGCCGAACAGGATCTGCCGCGGGCTGCCGCCAAAGGCGGTTGCCGCCTCGACAACTTCGCCGTCGACCTGCCGGATGCCGAGATCGGTCAATCGGATCAACGGGGGTACTGCATAAACAATGGTGGCCAGCACGGCCGGTACCTTGCCGAGCCCGAAAAGCATGATCGCAGGAATGAGATAGACGAAACTCGGCATGGTCTGCATCACATCGAGAACCGGGAGTGTGATGCCACGCATGAGACGGCTCTTGGCCAGCCATATGCCCATCGGCACACCGATGGCGACCGAGATCAGCGTTGCCATCAGCATCAGAGCGAGCGTTTGCATGGCCAGATCCCACAGACCGAGGGCTCCGATCACGAACAGCATCGCCGCGACGATGAGGGCGAGCGCAAGCTTGCGCGTTGCCTGCCAGGTTAGCGCCATGAAAGCGATAATCACCAGCCACCAGGGCAAGCCGCGCACGATCCATTCGATGAAGAGGATGGCCTGCAAAATCGTCTGCGAAATCGCCTTGAAGACGAAGCCGTAGTTGACCACCAGCGACTGCACCGCCGTATTTATCGGTCCGCGGATGGAGATGTGGAAGCTATCGGGAAACATCGCTCAAGTCCTTGAGATGGCAAACCGCCCACGCCCACGCTTGGTACATCAAAGCGACGCGACGCATGGTCGTGGCCGCGCGCAGAGACGCGCGGCCACCTGAGACTATTTCAACGAGGCTTCGATCTTGGCCTTGGCGTCGGCCGAAACCCAGGCGTTCCAAACAGCACCCTTGGTCTTCAGGAACTGGTCGGCGGCAGCAACCGCGTCAGCCTTCTGATCGACCATGTAAGCGAGGCTCGCATTCACCTCTTCCAGTGGGAAAGTCGCCTTTTCCAGGATCTGGATAATTTCAGGCGCTTCCTTGGCAAAGGTGCTGTTGACGCCGTAGGCCACTTCGACGGCCGGGAAGGCGCAGCCGGCTTCGCGCTTGCCTGTCGCGCTTGTCAGCTCCTTCCAGCAGGCTTCGTCGTAAGCGGGCTCCTCAAGCTGAACCAGCTGGAACTTGCCCATGATGGCCGTGGGGCTCCAATAGTAGAAAAGCACCGGCTCACCCTGCAGATATGCCGAACTGATGGCCGCATCGAGCGCAGTTCCCGTGCCGGGGCGGAAGTTCACATAGGCGTCCGTGAGCTTGTAGGCCTCAAGCTTGGCGGTGTTGACGCCTTCGCAAGTCCAGCCGGACGGGCAATTCAGAAAGCGGCCCTTGGAAGGTTCTTCCGGATCCTTGAACAGCTCTACGATCTTCGGGTCGGAAAGCTGCGAGACGCTCTTCAGGTCGGGCGCCAGCGGCTTGACGCCCCGTGCCTGGTCTCCCTTGACGAGATATTCCGGCACGAACCAGCCTTCGGAAGCACCGACAAACGTCTTGCCGACCGAAGTGACCTGGCCCGCTGCGGCTGCATTGTTCCAGACATCGGAACGGCCGATCCACTCCTCGGCAAAGATCTGCACGTCATTGTTGGCAGTTGCCTGCTCCAACGTGACGGAATTGCCGGGGATCGAGTCCACCTTGCAATCATAACCCTTCAACAGGATCGCCTTCATCACCTCAGTAATGAGGGCGCCGCTCTCCCAATCGATGCCGGCGAAGGTGACGGTCTTGCCGTCTGCGCAATAGGAGGCCGCGTTGGCACCGGTAAAGGAGCCGCCGAACATCAATCCGGCGGCAAGCAGCGTGTATTTCAGTTGGGCACTCAGCATGAAATTCCCCTTTTTGTTAGCTCATGAGTTGGTGCAAGTTGAAGGCCTAGGCCAGTTTCAGAAGAACCTCCCGGAACGCACGATCGATTGCCTCCTCATCCCTGTGGCGACCCTCTCGGACCACCCATTGTCCCCCCGCCATAACGTCGCGAACCGCTTCAGATCCAAGCGCAAACAGCCACCGGTCGAGAACCTGATCGCCGGAAGCTGCGCCGATAAAAGGATTGTTGCCGTCGAGAACCACCAGATCGGCCCTTGCTCCGACTCGGATACCGCTGGTGCGCAGTCCGGCCGCCTGGCAGCCCCCGGCAAGCGCCGCGTCGAACATGGTCCTGCCGACGGATGCACCCGGACGGGTAGCGAGCCGGTTGCGCCGACGATCGCGCAGCCTCTGGCTGTATTCCAAAAGACGCAGCTCTTCCCCGACCGTCGTCGCGACATGGCTATCCGTTCCAATGCCGAAACGTCCACCCGATCCGACGAAATCCGTTGCGGGAAAAATTCCGTCGCCCAGATTGGCTTCGGTCGCCGGACAAAGACCGGCCACCGCCCCCGAGCGAGCAAGCCGCCCGGTTTCATCGGTGGTCATATGCGTGGCATGGATGGCGCACCACCTGTCGTCCACGGGCATCTCGTCGAGCAGGAATTCCACCGGTCGGCGTCTGCTCCACGCGAGACATTCCTCGACCTCGCGCTCCTGCTCAGCCACATGGATATGGATCGGCCCGCCGGTTTCTTCGGCCGCCAAGATCTCCCGCATTTCGTCTGGCGTCGCTGCCCGCAGCGAATGGATCGCAAGACCAAGTGTCGCGCCCGCAGATCGGCAATCGGGCTTCAACGCCTCGAGAAGCCCAAGAAATTGGTCGACGTCATGGATAAACGGGCGCTGCCCCTCGCCGGGAGCGATCCCGCCAAAACCGGCATGGGCATAAAAGACCGGCAGGTGGGTCAGCCCTATCCCTGCGGCTTGTGCGGCACGTAGGATGCGCCGGGATGTTTCCCCCACATTTGCATAGGGGCGGCCACCGGCAGCATGATGGAGATAGTGGAATTCGACGACGTGACCGAAGCCGCCCTTGATGAGTTCACTGTACAACTTGGTTGCGACGATCTCGATATCATCCGGAGACATTCGGCCGACGAGCCGGTACATCGCGTCACGCCACGTCCAGAAGCTGTCATCGGTCGATCCGGCAAGCTCAGCAAGGCCGGCCATGGCCCGCTGAAAAGCATGGGAATGCAGGTTTACTAGAGGGGAAACCACCGGCCCGGCCAGTTCCACGAGATCTTGCCTTGCGTCGGCACTGGTCTCGATTGCGGTAATCAATCCCTCGCCATCGACGGCCAAGACCACATCGGACGCCCAACCTTCCGGTAGCAAAATCTGTCTGCACAGGAGAGTTTGAGATGCCGCCATTTGCTTCACCTGAGAAAGTTGTATAGGGAACATGGCAGAGTTTTTGAAAGGGGGCAAGTGGCCTGCAAAAACTTTACGCTTTATTTTCGATGCGTATTTTGTATGCACATGACGGCATCACGGAGGAGAACCGAGCATGCCCGAGGGCGACCAGACCATCCAGGCTTCGGGTTCACGCGAGCTTCCTATTTATGAGCGGCTAAAAGCAGACATCAAGAAGCGGATTGAAACCGGCGAATGGCCGGCGCATCACCGTGTGCCTTCCGAGAATGAAATCGCCGAGACGCTGAACGTCAGCCGCATGACGGCCAATCGCGCCTTGAGAGAACTTGCCATGGAAGGCGTGATCGTCAGGGTGCAGGGACGCGGCTCCTTCGTGGCCAGCAAGAAGCGAAGCGCACCCTTTATGGGCGTCCGCAATATCGCCGACGAAATTGCGGAGCGGGGTTCCACCCACAGACCTCAGGTCATCCTCGCCCAGACCGAGGTCTGCGGTCATGAGCTTGCGGAAGCCATGAAGATCGAAGTTGGCATGCCGGCCTTCCATTCCGTCATCCTGCATCACGAAGATGACGTGCCGATTCAACTGGAGGACCGCTTCGTCAACCCTGCCGTGGCACCGGATTATCTCACCCAGAATTTTCAGGAAACGACGCCCAATGCCTATCTGACGCTGATAGCACCGATCTCCCATACGGAACAATTCGTCGAGGCCGTGCTTCCGCAACCGTGGGAATGCAAACATCTGGCGATCGCTCGTTCCGAGCCCTGTCTGCTGATCCGCCGGCGCACCTGGTCCGCAGACCGGATCGTCACATCCGTTCGGCTTCTCTACCCCGGCACCCGCTATCGTCTGGAGAGTTCGTCCTAGGCAACATCCGGCGAAGGGAAGCCGCTCTCAGGGCGCCGCTTTTGCCAGCGTGTTGCAGACATGGGGATCTTGATCAAATCACTTGCACCAGGAGACGATCGTTCCATGCCACCTGTTACCGTCGACCCCGAGAAAATCCGCGAATTTCCGGATGCTGACGCTTTCTACAATTGGCTTGGCCAGAACCACGATAATGCCACCGAAATCTGGATACGAATCTTCAAGGTGAATTCCGGCATTCCATCAATAACGCCCAAAGAAGCGATTGACGTCGTGCTGTGCCGGGATGGATCGACGGCATCAGGAAAAGACTGGACGAGAAGAGCTTTCTGCAGCGCTATACGCCGCGGAGCAGGAAAAGCATTTGGAGCCAGATCAATGTCGAGAACGTCGAACGCCTGATCAACGAAGGGCGTATGACTAGGAACGGACTGCGCGAAGTCGAGGCAGCAAAGTTGGACGGACGCTGGCAGCGCGCCTATGCCAGCGGCAAGGATATGCAGGTTCCCGACGACCTTCAGGCGGCGATCGACGCCGAGCCGAAGGCCAAGGAAATGTTTGGCCGGCTCAGCGCACAAAACCGTTTCGCTCTCGCCTTTAAAGTCCACAAGATGAAAACGGAGGCAGGCCGCCGGAAGAAGATCGAGAGCTTCGTCGAGATGCTCAAGCAAGGGCAGACGATCCATCCGCAAAAGAACTTGTCGTAGCGGGAATTCATTGGCGAGAAAAGGCAGGGAAGGGAAGGTCCCATCAACCAAAAATGCTGCTGAACTCGCACCCCAACTCCCCACGATCGCCCCCCTCTTCGTAGAAAGGGTCAGCCGGCACTAAGCCGACGCATTCGCCTTTCTTGAGCGGTCCGTGGGCTGCAGCGCAGGGATCGAACATTGGTTCGCCGTCGACATCCAGAATGTCGGCATCCTTGCGATCCGATATCCGCCACATGCCGCGAAACCTAATCGGATGTGAACCAGCCGAGACCCTCTACGATACGACCGCCATGAGCCGTGGGATCGCTGATGCGCGCAAACGCCTTACCTTCGCGATAGACGAACCGCTGCTGATCGTATCAGGCCCGCCGGCCAAACAAATGCATTTGTCGCCGAGAACCGCTATCGGAACGCCTTCCACCGTTACCAGTGTCTGTGCTTCCGAGATCGGGCCTCCAACGTGCGGCTTCGGCCCGGGTTCAACCATCGGGCAAATGTGGTTGTGACCTTTGAGGGAAACGTATGAAGACATATTTCCACTTGATCCGTTGAAAGAATACTCTCAGCTTCAGACGCTTGGGCGTACCTCTTCTATCTTTTCCCGGGCATTCTCCGGGGACAAATCCCACCGCTCAGGCTCCTCAAGTTCGACGCTCAAAAGTGCATGTTGTGTTGACCTGTTATACTGCAGCAACACGCGAGAGAGGCCGTCCGGTACTCCGCCGACCTTCTCCTCCAGAAAATCGACTACGGATTCGCGCACTGAAGTTACGGGAAAGCTTACGGCCCACCAGTCTCGGCCTTCGCTGTATGCGTATCCGGCATTAGCAAAGTTTCGTCCTCCTTTGGGCATCGAGAACACCACCGATATTGAGTTCCATCGCGGATCCTCCAGCTTTTCGTCTGAAAGAACCGCGGTTAAAATTCGCTTCAGATGATATTGGCGCCGCTCGCGAGACAGACGTCCACGGCCTTCCAGCGCTCCACGGAAAGCTGGCACGCTAACCTCCCAGTTTAGGGCGCAGTTCATCAACAATTGTGTCTATGTTCCATGGCGTGACCTGCCAACGCACTGAGTTTTCATATTCGAAATCAACGTTGAATTTGCCGTTAGCTTTGTTGAATTGGAGGAGCATTTTTAGTACTCCCTTTTTATCGTCCTGCCGTAGCCATTCACGGTAGTCGCACGCTTCCGATCTAATGAGACGAGGCCTGACGGCTATAGCTTCCCACTCGCCGCTTCTGTCGTAGGAATATCCATAAGCTTGGTTAATGTCGTCATCCTCGAAGACTAGAACAAGAGAAAACTCCTCCCAATCCTGCTGCTCAATCTCCTCGCTCTGGATTATGGCTTCGACCAAATTGCCCACGTATTTCTCGTTTTCAGCCACTCTCTTTAGTGCCGTCGGAAACAGCGATATCAGTTGTCAGGATGCTGTATTCTTTCAACCGTCTTGCCGTCGTACCGAAAGACGTGCCGGTCGCCGACGATCCAGAGATAGTTGTCGTCGACGCTGTCGATCTGCTGGATGACGGTGGTCTCGCCGAAGTGCGTAGCGGGATCAATCACGAACTCGAACTTTCCACCCCGGAACCTCCGCAGTCCCGAGGTCGTCCCGGCATAAATCTCCCCTTGGAATTCTCGGACCGAATAGAGCTTGATATCTCGGTCGGATTCATGAAGCACCTTGAAGCCGTCGCGGGCGTTCCCCACCAGCAGTGTCTGTCGGTAGCCGGACATGATGACCTTGTCCGCGTTCACACAATGGATGTCGAGCAGGTGCCCTCCGGTAGGAGACTCGAGCAGCTTCAGCGTGGTGCCGTCGTGATGGCCGATGACGCCGTCCAGCCCGCATACATAGACATCGTTTTCGTTTGAGCCGTCGACGCAATTGAAGTTGGGAATTTCCTCACCGAGGCTGAGTTGCTCATCGAAACTGGGGCGCGCCTGCCCGCTGAAGTCGCCGAGTCCGAATTGCCGATCAAGAAGCTGGCTGGACTGATCCCGCAAGCCTCCGTCTATGGCTTTCCAGCCGCCGTCGGCTCGTTGGTAGAGCTGGCCGCCAAACCCGCATGCAAATAGCGTCTGCCCTATTTCCTGAATGGAGCGGAACGATCCGTACGTTTCGTAGATAGTCTCGCTCAAATGCTCGACCGA
This sequence comes from Neorhizobium sp. S3-V5DH, assembly GCF_004343065.1. Lineage (NCBI taxonomy): Bacteria > Pseudomonadati > Pseudomonadota > Alphaproteobacteria > Hyphomicrobiales > Rhizobiaceae > Neorhizobium > Neorhizobium sp. S3-V5DH. Next base: position 62,062 of record NZ_SMCL01000020.1, on the reverse strand, counting down.
GTTCAGGATTTCGACGCGGCCTTCTTCGGACAGGAAGCACCCCGCCCGCCGCACGGCGCCACGCTGCCGCCGCAGGCATGCGGAAACGACGGTCTCTCCTGCCCAGTCCTGATAGGTGAAAGGCGTGGCGCTGTCGAGATTGAGGTAAAAAATCCTCGTCAGTCCCTCGTCGCGTCCGGCGGTCTCGTCGGGAAAACCGACGATGATGAGAAACCGGCCCGAAACGGCAACCCCATTTCCGAGTGATACAGGTGTACCTGGCGTCATTCGGAAATATTCCTCGACATCAGGGATTGTCGCCGTGACGATAAATTTTTATTCCTGCACCGTCGTGCAGGAATGCGTGTCGATCACTGGCGATCCACATGGCATCGTCGCCCACGGAATCCATCGCGATAACGTGTGTCCTGTCGTCCAGGCCCTCCGACTTGACCAGGACCGCGCGGTCACCGACCAGTCGATAAAGGCCGTGCAGAGTGCCTAAATAAGTCTCGCCGCGGAACCTCCGGACCGACCAGACATAGCTGTCCGGAAAGAGCATTCCGATCGATTGAAATCCGGCGCGCGCACTGCCTCGCATAACCAGACCATCCTGGCCCGCAACCCAGGTTTCTTCCGCGGAGACGGTGTGAATCGAAGTAAGGATGTTTTGCCTGCCAATGTCGACTTTTTCCCAGCTACCCGTGTAGTGGTAAAGGTTCCCGCCGAGTCCGCAGACATAGAGGTCGTTTTCGCTCGTACCGTCGATAGCATTGAAATTTGGCAGTGCACGCGGTCTTTCAACGCGTTGACGCATCTGCGTTGCTCGGTCTGAACCGCCGTCAGGTTCAGCCTCGAGCAGCCTCCGGGCCGCACCCACGATGTCATCGTCAATGGCAACCCAGCCTTGCGGGTCGCGCCGATAGACCTGCCCCATACCGCCACAAGCAAACAAACGGGAGCCGATCTCCTTGATCTTCGTGAGGTCTCCTAAGCCCCGCGAACCTTCCAGGCCAGCTCCAGGAATGTCCTCATAGGTCGCGCCTTGAGACTTCGCGATTTCGATCCGGCCGCCTCCCGTCATCGCGCATCCGGCGCGCGGCCGGTCCTCAGTGGCGCGAAGCAGGCAGACGGAGACCACTTCGTGATCCGGCCAGTCCACGTAGTGCCACAGTTCATCCGTCTGCAAGTTCAGATAGTAGATTCGCGTGAATTTTGCGTCGCCCTCCACTGCATCGGGGATCGTCGCGATCATCGCCATCGTGTCACTGACGGCGCAGGCGGAAACAAACTTGACGGGCACAACCATAGTTATCTCCTGCATACCGCTACGGCTTCCGGCGCGGCCGGAACCTCGTCCGACACTACTCGAATCCACGGGAATTCTACCAGTCGGGTCGGCTCGGAAAAGATCACTTCCCGACAGCTCCCGTTCGCTCCTGTGATAGTTTTGAAGCTGGGCCAGCAAATCACCGGATCGCAGCCGGTAGTGCCGCTACCGCCTCCACACCAGCTACTTCCAAGTCTTCCAACCGGGCAGTGCCTTTTGGGTTTCCAGCCGGGCCGAGTCGGCGCTCCTCAGCATTATAAATCCCGTGAATCAAGCCGTGCTCGTTAGCATCGGGTCCAGAAACCTTTGGAGTAGCTCCCTCGACGCAAATACTGAGCCATCCGCATGCGGCACCCTGCCCTATAAAGGGTTCCACTAAGAGTGCGAAACGCCCTGTCTGGGACAACGTGATGGGGAGTCGTACAGGGCAGCGCATCTGCGCAACCTTCTTGGTACTTCCGCAGCCCGCAGTTGCGCCGACACCGGCGACGCCCTTTCACGGAAACGTTGCCCTCCGTTCGGGTGTTCGGTATCGGCGCAGCGTGCGTTTCCTCCTCTACCCGCTGGCGTTCCGCTTCGATCTGCTCGCGCGCCCACCGTCGCACTTCCTGCGGATCGGACCCGTTGTCTATCGCCTCTTGCGCTTCGCGGATAATCCCTCGCTCGGCATCTGTGAAGACAAGCATGTCGGCGAAATAGCCGGGATTTTGTCCAGCGGACCCGTTCCCCGGCGATGCGGAATGCTGGATAGGAGGTGTCGGATCGTACGACAGATTGTGCTTCGGCCAAACCAGCTTTTCGACGGTGTTGCGATTGTTCATCCACCATTCGTTGCCGTGGCGGGTCGCCCACTGGCCTTCGATGCGGACGTTCTTGGAATGCCCCTTGCGGTGGCAGACGGAGGAAACGGTGTTCGACTTGACGCCGAGACCGACCGGCTCGTCGCCTGTGCAGCGGGTCACGACCGAGTTCTGCTTGTGGGCGCGCTGCCCCGTCATGAAAACAGAAGAGGCGGTGTTGGCGCCGTCAGACTGGTAGGCGACGATCGTGTACGGGACCGGGCTTTCGGACATGATCGCCGAGGCCTTCTGCTGCACATGCTCCTCATAAGGATGATCGGGATGGGCGACTTTATAGAGGCATGGTAATCCCCCGACTGGCCAATTTCACCAGTCGCACATCTTAGCAAAAACAGGGGACCATATCCGGTTGACGCCACGAGAACGTGCCCTGGGGGAATCGAGCCGTCTTCACCTGCTCTGCTTCGCCAGTATTATCGAGAACAAATCCTGAAAGCTCCGCGATCTACTGGGGGCGGAGCGCACCCATAAAACGGAATTTCGTACGTCCGTTAGGGTCACCGCTGCCTTATCCTATGCGGCGAACAGGCACTACATCATTCGGGGTAGTCTTCATCAGATTGAACTCGTCAACTTGAACAAGAATGCTGAAATGATCGAGCGCCGACAAGCGTTTGATGTTTCGAACCCGTTGAAGCAGACCAAATGCTCCCGATCTCGCCAAAGCCGGCCCGAAGCCGAAGCATTCGCTTTTATTGAGGCGGTTCGTCGGCGGCAACGCAGCGATCGAACATTGGCTCGCCGTTGACATCCAGGAAGTCGGATCCTTGCGATCCGATATCTTCCACATGCCGCTAAATCTATTCGGATGTGAACCAGCCGAGACCCTCCACGATACGACCGCCACGAGCCGTGGGGTCGCCGATGCGCGCAAGCGCCTTGCCTTCAATAAAAACGATGGATGAGCCGCCGCTGATTGCGTCAGGTCCGCCGGCCAAGCAAGTGCATTTGTCGCCGACAACCGCTACCGGAACACCTTCCACCGTTACCAGTGTCTGTGTTTCCGAGATCGGGCCGCCCACATGCGGCTTCGGCCCAGGTTTCAACCATCGGGCATACGTGGTTGTGACCTTTAAGGGAAACATGAGCCGTCATCCGAAACCCTCCGAGGGATAAGAAAATAAACGTCCCCCAATTATCATCTATACTTTAGGTATTCATCCACATGCGCAAGAACAAAATCTCCGAAGCTCTCAGCAACTCGGTTTGTTCCATACTCCATTTCGCGCTGTTGCACTTCATAGATCGGAGATTCTCCAAACTGATCTCTCTCAGCACAATCTATGACGAAAAACGGCCCGTATCCGGAGGCCTTGATCCGAAGCATGCTGTTGGAAATTTCTCCATCACGGCGAGATAGCTCAGTGGCGAACACAACCCTCGGCGAAAATTGGCAGCGAAACTTCCAGCCGCCCCTCAAGAGCCATGATCAGTTCCCGCTGGCGGTTGCAAAACGGATCGGTTCCACGCTGACAAAGAATATGATTTCCCAATACATTACGCGGTATCGCTTTTATGAATCCACGGCTTGGAGGAGGATTGAACTACGCCGTCACTTGAAGCTGATACTCTCGAAATCGCCCATCTTGCCGTCCCAGGTGCCGGATGAGAAAGCCGTAACCGAGTGTCCGGTACGCGGACCTTCATCCAGGCGACCCGCAGTCAGGCCGAGCTTGTCGAAAAGGATGATGCCAACGGACAATCTCGCATCGCCATTCAATTCTTCTAGGCGGCGAAGAACCTCAATTCCATTGGTGTGGAAAAGATCAATCCCTTGGAACGTGACCGATTCCAGATCGTAGAAGGCCTCGATTTCTCTAACGCGGTTTTCGTTATAACGCACGATCGGCGCTTTGGTACCGCGAAACTCATTGAAGGTGCCGGGCCGCAAGCCTCGCCTGGATCGATCAGGTGGACCGACAATGCCTGCGACTTCCTCAGGCGACATCCCGAAACGGATTGGCCCCATGCCGACAAAGGACACAATTTCCCACTCCATACCGATCTCCTACTTTTTCTTGCCGGGCAACCAACCGTGCTCTTGCAAGCACTTATAGTATGCAAGCAATTCGCGGGTAGCCTGATTGTACTTTCTTATATCGCCACCCTCTTCCGCGATCCTTCGAACATCGCGAATGTCCATCGCAAGAGCGTCACGATAGCTACCCGCTTCGATAAGTTCCTGCTGGGCCTTACGCCATTCCTGCGACTCGAGACTTGACCCCGTCGACATCGCCTTCCGGTGATCTTCCTTATCCATCTGCATCGAAGGGCTTGGGTATTCGCCAAGCGGCGAAACCGACTTCGGCGGCATATGATTGGATTCCATATCCTTGTCGCCAACGCCCTTGGTGCCGCCGTAAGAACCGCCGCGGAAATCACCTTCTCCATCCTTATCGCCCTTGGCAAGGTGCAAACACGGATTACGGGTAGGTTTCTTTTTGTTGGTGACACGTCCGCCGCCACTGCCATCGACCGTGTCGCTGGCGCGTTCGGCCCTCTTGGCATGCTCGGCCTCGCGAGCAACCTTGCCAATATCGCCGGCCTCTTCGAGCCCCTCACCGGCTTCCTTCAGCATCTTCAGCTTCTTGCCAGGGCTAACTATTCCCGCAAGCACGCCGGTGCCTGCGCCCAATGCTCCGGATATGCCGTGCTTATCGTAGCCCTTCTCGACGCTGTCGACAGCACCCTCGACACCATCAACCACGTAGTCACCGACCGCCTGTGCACTGCCGAGTGGATCGTTGATGACTTTGCCGCCGACATCGACCAAGCCACGGCCGATATTCTGGGTACCCTCCCAAATTTCCGCCCCGGTCGGAAGGTTGTTGTAGACGCCTTTCGCATCATCCAAAATAGATGCTTCGCCACTGTACCACTGGCCTATCTTGTTAACGGCTCCGTCCACGAAGGATGCCTCGTCGGATGTCGCCTTCATGCCCGACCAAAAATGGCCCCACTGCTCTTTGGTGTGATCGAGGAAAGACTTGTTCTGGTCGTCCATCCCGTCCGGCGCATTTTTAGTCTCGATCGACTGGACGTAACAGTACTCGCCCTCCGTATTGCCGTTGTTCAGGGTGCAGCGATCGGCGTGGCGCTGGATCGGAATACCGTTAGCTCTAACGATCGGCGAGGACGTGACGGGCTCCACGACATCGCCGACAGTTCCCGATTTGATCCCAAGTCCGACCCCCGGCTCATCGCCATAGGTCGTCGTGAATTTTGAATCCCGCCGCTTGATGATCTCACCGTTGGCACGAACGTTGGGCGAGTAATTGTAGTCGTTGTCCGCCGTCCCATAGACCGCATAGGGCACAGGCTTCTCCGGAGACTTGCAGACGTCCGGGGAGAGGCAAACCGCAATCGCCTTCTTCTCGTCAGGTATGATTTCAGGCGGAGCAGGATCCGGCGAGGCGGGACGCGGCTTGCGTTTGGCCTCGCGAGTGTAAGGCGCTGCGATCCTGTCGGCTTCGGCCCATTCCCGTTTCGCCGCATCCCGATCGGTGCTGTAAAGTGCATCTCCCCTTGCCAGCGCGGCATTATAAGAACCGAGGACATCCGGCGGCATCGCAGCCGTATCGACGATCTTGCCTGCGCCGACGATATCCACAACCAACGGCTGATCATCAGACATGATCGCGCATCCTTCCAGATACACCGGTGTTGGCGACTATGAGCCTCGGCATTCCTCGCCGTTTTGGCCAAGGAAAACCGATGCGCCATGTCAGGAACACCCGACCGATACCGGGCCGCATGTCGAAATGCACACCATCGAGAACCATCAGACCGCGTGAAGGGCCATCACCCTGATCGATCTCGATCTGAAGCCGTATATTAGGCAGATACCCGCGAAACATCTTGCGGCCCGGCAGGAGATTATCCAGTTCATAGGCTTCATTGCCGCGCAGCCACGGAGTAGCGATCAGGTCGGGATGTGCGGCCTGCCAGAAGGCAAAGTTGAAATCCCGCGGCAGCAGCGGGTGCCGTTCTTTCAGCCAGATTTCGTCATAAGTGCCTGCTCGCGCAACGCGGTCTTCCCAGAAAGGCGAGATCGGCCCCAGACCGGCCGGTGCCGGTCGGTCGCTTATGCTCCGAATAGGTTCGTTCGCGTCTTCGATCTGGGGTGCGGGCCATTCCGGCTTCTCCCGAAAGAGGGTCTCGTCGACGAGGCCTATTCCGATCGGATTGCGCTCGAACACCTCGCCGCCTTCTACCCGCCCCCCGAATCCAAGTCGCCAATCGATTGGCACCCGAGCGACAGGTTCTCCCTCCGTCAATTCCCAACCTTCGAGAAGATCCTCCTTGTCCCGGTCGATCAGGCCGCGCCAAGTCTTCCGGGTCTTCGCGCGCCAAAGACGTGGCCCGTGGACCTGAAGACGCTTTTCGACCGGACCGACCTTCAAGCCGCATGTCCAGGATGGCGCCTTGACGCCGTCCGGGGCAAAGGTCGAACCAATAAAGGTGACATCCGTGTTCGGCTTGAACGGCGCCAGGTCGGTGCAGGCCAGCTGGGGTGTCAGGTGGGGATCGCCCGCGTAGGTGTCGGACATGACCAGAGGACGCTGTATGCTGTCCAGCACTAGCGGGCCGCCATTGCTCAACTGAAATGTGCCCCGCGCCACGACCACGCCAAGCAACTCACCCGACTGATTGTACTGTCGGAATGCAAGTGCGGGAAACGGCGTACGATTGTCGACCGACATCGGCGCCTCAACCCGTTGCTGTTGTATCGGACGAACTTGGATCCGCCTCGTCAAACCCTCCACCCGGTTTGTTCAGGTCCACGACCTTGCCGTTGATCTGTGTCGGGCCGGATGCCGTGAAGTTGAAATGCGTGCCCAGGATGATGACGGTGCCGTCCTTGCGCATGATGAACTTGGACGCGCCGCATTCGATGACGAATTCTTCGCCAACGATCAACTTTTTGAATTTACCCACCTTTTCGAGGGAGGTCTGGCCGACGTTGGTGACCTTGCTGACGCCGATCTGTTCAACCCTGGCAACGCCCACCGTGTCCGATTTGAAGGAGCCGACAATCGTGTTCATGATCCCGGGCAGCGGGAAGAGGCTTGAGGCCGCATCGCCGATACCACTGCCGGCGCCGGCCAGCGCGGTGCCGGCATCAGCCCGCGGGCTTGGGCCGGAAACGACACCCTGACGACTGCTGAGACCGCCCGCATTCAGAAACCCGAGTGCCGAGGAAGCAAGCGTTCCCGCGAATGCGGCAAGGCCCGGCCCGCCGCCCCCGGCGATCTGGCCCGCCTGACCAAGTAGCGTCGCTGTTTGGCCGGCAAGCCCCTGCACGGCCGCCATCAGCGCCATGGCCCCAGGGCCTGTGCCGCCGACGACGGTGTTCATCGAACCGCCGACCTCGTGTTTCTGGTTTCCGGAGACCTCCACTGCGCGATTGCCTCCGACCGAGGCGACTTCGTGCCGGTCTACGCGTTTCGTCCGATCGTTCAGGACCCGGGTGGTCTGGTCCTTCTGGGCATGGAAGAACATGTTCTCCCGCCCCGCATCGTCCTCGAAGGACATTTCGTTGAAGCCGCTCCCCTTGTGGGTGTTCGAGCGCATCACCATGCGCGTCTTGTTGGCGGGCAGATCGTAGGGCACGGCGTTCGCCGGGTTCGGCACGACACCGGTCACCAAGGGCCGATCGGGATCGCCGTCAACGAACGCGACCATCACCTCCATGCCGATACGCGGGATGATCTGCCCGCCCCAGGTGGAGCCTGCCCAGTTCTGCGCCACCCTGACCCAGCAGGTGTCGGAGCCATCCTTCTTTGCCTTGCGGTCCCAGGGAAACCACAGCTTGATGCGGCCATATTGATCCGGATGGATTTCCTCACCAGCAGGTCCCGCGACGATCGCCACCTGGGTGCCTTCGATCCGCGGCCGCTTCGTCTGACGATGCGGGGTCATCGGCACCCGGGAGGGAATTGCCTCGAAGCTGTTCCTGTATTCCGGTTCGTTGGAATTGGTCTCGTAGGAGCGGTCGACGACGATATGCACCGCCTTGACCAGCACATGCTCTTCGTAGTGATGCTCCGGATGGGCCACTTCGTATGGCGTGAAGCGACGACCGGTTTCAAGGATACGGGAGGTCGAGGTCCCGAAGACCCGGTCGTGATCGGCCTCAGATGCCTGCATCCTCAGCTTTTCCGCCCGCTCGGCTTCCGCCACCGTGGAGATGCGGGCCGGATATTCGTAAAGCTCGCGCTTTATGGCGTCTGGCATCTGCACGAGCGAGGGCGTCATGGTGCCGGGCACCATGCGCGGCGTTTCGAAATTCCAGTCGGCGCCTGCCCTTTGTCCGGGCACATAGGAATAGCGCCGGCTCCAGTCATTGATGTGGTTGCGATCCGACGATCCCTGCGCCAACCGGACCTTTGCCTCTCCTTGCGCCGATGGTGAGGGGCCAAGCCATCCGGAGGCGGCGTCTGCCACATGCAGCTTGTGTTTGCCGTCCTCGTGGCTGAACCAATAGAACAGCCCGTCCTCCTCGAAACGGCGGGTGAGGTATGCAAGATCCGTCTCGTTCCACTGCACCGAATAATGCTGCGGCGGTGGCGGCGTAATGATCCCCGAGGTATCCGGGGCCGGAATGCCGTGTTCGGAAAACAGCGTCTCGACGATATCGATGGCCGTCTTGTCCATCCAGATGCGGCAGTCGGAGCGGCGCGACAAAAGCCACATCTGAGGCCTCAGCACCATAGAATAGGAGCGCAAGCCGCGGGTGATCGGCGGGCCCTCGTTGAGCTCGGTCACCAGACCGTTGAACGGCCGGCGCACCGCGCTGCCCTTCTCCCCATCGCCCTGCTGGACTTCGATCGACACATCCATCAGCCGGCCGATCAGTTCCTCCGGCTTGACAATCGGCTTCTTGGCTCGCGCCGAAACCCTGATCTCGAAGAGCGATGAAACACCCTCCTCGATTGTTACCCGTTCGGCCAATAGCTGATCTTGCCCAAGCGGCGAGACGATCTTCAGAATGCGGCTCGCCTGGATGAAATCGGCGGAGGATGGCTGATCATTCATGTTTCTATCCGGATCATCTCATTCATCGGAAAGATAAAGTCGGCGGCGAGGTTTTTGCTTCAGAGAAACTGCTGATAAGAATCTGGATCGATCAGAATGGCGTTCACCATTTCAAAGAATTCTCCCACCGATTGGCCAATTTCGTCGGGTGTGAAATCGCGGCCAAACCGCTGCGCAAATTCATCGGCTGCGCGGTTGTGGTACTGTTGCATGAAGGATTGCATGTCAGAGACGACGCCCTCGCGCATCGGTGCGTCCGCGTGCCTTGCAAAAACGGCAATTGCCTCCGGCACGCTATCTGCCTCCAAGTCCATGTCCTGGTGTAGATAGCCGCCGATCATCTGCCGGAGAAATTCGAATTCGTCGTTTGCCATGTCAGATCGGATACGCGGTCAAAATGTAATAAGGCATGCCGTTATAGGTTTCCTTTTTCAGGACGATCTTTATCCGGCTGAGACGCTGTGCCTTTCCGGATGCCCGTTCAATACCAAATCCCACCTCGCGTCCGGCAGAATACTCCAGTGGAAGGTTGGTTCTGGCTCCGGATCGCGCCCAGGACTGGATGGCCACCTTATGCGCCTGCAGCCCGCGGCTGATTGCCCGCTCGGCCATTGCAACGTCGTCGAATGTCGAAATCATCTGCGGCGGACGCCGCATATTAGCCGTCTCCGCCAGCCGCTGCCGCAATTGCGCTTCGGTCCAGCCAACATGTTTTCTGATCGTATGTCCACCGATGCGGGACGCTTCACTCACGGCTTCATGCCGCATCAAGGAGATGCGTCCGGCCCTGATAGCGCCTGTGCGTACCGCATTGGCAAGAATGGCTCCGCTGACCGGGACCAGGATTTCTGCTGCGAGGCCCACATTGCGCGCCGCGCCCGGAGACGCTCCCAAGCTTTCTGCGAGCGAACTTGCGCCGCGGTCGGCAAATGAACGGACATCGCGACCCGTCCATATCTGCCTGCCCCCGGCAATACATTGATCAACCCCATGGGCGCCAAGTGCGACCCCACCTGCCTTCGTGAGCATTGTAGGCTCGGGCGCCGCCAGCAGTGCGCCGGCTCCAACCAGCTCGGCTCCACAACCCAAAAGGCGCAGGCCTCCGATGAGGCGATTGCCGATTGTCCCTTCCGGCTCGATGGTTTCATTTTCCAGAACCGCAGCAAGCTGTGTGGCCGACAGAGCGATCCTCAGGCCTTCTTCCTCGTTCTCGATCATTCGCCCATCGGGGCTCACTGCCAGTCCAGCCATCGTCAGCTCCGTTTCCTCGATGAATGTTGACGGGGGCGCCGGCGAATCCGCCAGCGCCCAGCTCACATGGCAGTTAAGCCGCCTTGGTGGTGGCGAGGTCGTAGGAGGCGATCATCGGCGACTGCGGCGAATGCATGTCGTCGTATGGCGTGTACTTCACTTCCATCTTGGTGAAGTTCAGCTTCAACGTTTCGACTGGACGATCGCCGTTGGAATCGATCGAATAGCTGGCAATCAGCGTATTGGTCAGCGTATACTCGATATAGGTGTCGCCGGGGTTGCCCGTGGTCACCAGATGGATGGTCGCACGCTTGCCGGTGCGGCCCGAGCAGGCTTCCTGGAAGAGTTTGGTCGACGAGGAATCGCTGACCTTGGTCAAAATGACTTCCGAAACAGTCGGCTCGGAAGCTTCACGGTTTGCCGCGGAACCGGCAGACGTGTTCATGTTGCGGGAAACGTTCCAGTGAATGGCTTCGATATCCATCCACTTGCGATGCTGCTCGTGGGTCGCGTCGCCCTGAATACCGTCGATCTGCAGATAAATCGGCATGCTATCAGCTCTCCTGTAATGATTGCCTAGTTGCTGCTAAGGCGCATTGGCCTTTCTTGCTGCTCCTCCCCGAGAGCGCTTTCGCTTCGGGGCTTCTTCATCCGCCTGCCGGTCTTTTGCTGGGTCGGCGAATTGGGGACGAACTGGCGCGTTTTCGGCGCGGATGCCGAACCCTTGGCCGTCGTAACTGATGATAACCTCTGAGATCTTGCGGTCCTCTGAAACCGCGTCGAGGAACACGGTCGAAAGCATGGGCAAGAGATCGCGCGCGATCATGACCTCGATCATACGCGCGCCCATCTCGCTCATCTTCGCCCGGGAAATCAGCGCTTCGCGCGCTTCCGGCGACAGCACGAGGTCCGAGCCGTAAGCCAAGCTTACGCGCTCGCGGATGCGGTCGATCTGGATGTCGACAATGCCCGACAAGGTTTCGCGGCCGAGCGGCATGAAGGGCAGCACGGTGGTCCGTCCGAGAAATGCAGGTTTGAAGTGGTTTTGCAGTTCCGGCAACAGCAACGCTTCCAGCGCTTCACCCTCGGGCATCGTTTCAGGATCAGCCGAGAGGGCTGCCATAAGTTCAGACCCCGTATTCGCCGTCATGAAGATCGTCGTATTCTTGAAATCGATGTCGCGGCCTTCGCCGTCTCGAAGCGTGCCCTTGTCGAAGACCTGGTAGAAGATCTCCTGGACGCCGGGATGCGCCTTGTCGACCTCGTCCAGCAGCAGCACTCCATAGGGACGCCGGCGCACGGCTTCGGTCAGAACGCCCCCCTCTCCGTATCCGACGTAACCCGGCGGCGAGCCGAGCAACATGGAGATCTTATGCTCTTCCTTGAACTCGGACATGTTGATGGTCGTCAGATACTGGCTGCCGCCATAGAGGATATCTGCGAGCGAAAGCGCCGTTTCGGTCTTGCCTGTGCCTGACATGCCAACCAGCAGGAAGACGGCCGGCGGCCGGCGCGGATCGGAAAGACCGGCCCGGGCGGCGCGCATGGCAGATGCGATCCGATCGATCACATAGTCCTGGCCAAGCACCCGCTCCTTGAGCCGCGCATCCAGCGTCTTCACCGTCTCGATCTGGTCCGACAGGAGCTTTCCGACCGGGATTCCGGTCCATCGGGCAAGAATTGTCGCCACCACATCTTTGTCGACCACACGCGGAACAAGCGGGGTCTCCCCAGCAGCGGCAGCAAGGCCTCTCTCGGCCGCGGTCAATGCGGCTCGCGCACCCTCCAGCGTCATGGCATGCGAGGGAAAGGAGGCAACGTTTGTGTTTTTCGCTTCGTCTTCAGATGCGGCGAGCGGCAGGACGGCAGCGTCCGAGGAGAAAGCTTCTTCGAGGCGGTCGGCTTCGCGCACGAGCCGCAGTTCCTCGTCGAATTTCGCCTGCGCGGCGCCAATCCTGGTCGCGATCTCGTCGCGAGCTCCGGCAATTTCTGTCAGTCGGGCGACGGCCTGCGGTGTCTGCGGCTCCCCTGCCAGCCAGTCCGCCTCGGCATCCAGCAGATCACGCTCATTCAGGAGCAGCTGCAGCGCCTCCGGCCTGGTCTGCCGAGCAAGTGCAACCGCGGCCGCAGCGGTATCCAGCAGGCTGATTGCCTTGTCGGGAAGCTGCCGGGCCGGCAGGTAACGTGCCGAAAGCCGTACGGCCGCAACCACCGCCTCGTCACGGATGCGCACCCGATGGTGCGCCTTGAGCTTTGCCGCGACCCCGCGCAGCATGCGGATCGCGGTTTCCTCGTCCGGCTCCTGCACATGCACGGTCTGGAATCGTCGGGTCAGCGCGGGATCCTTCTCGATGAAGCGCTTGTATTCGCTCCAGGTGGTCGCCGCGATCGTACGCAGTTCGCCGCGGGCCAGCGCCGGTTTCAAGATATTGGCCGCATCACCCTGACCGGCCTGCCCTCCGGCCCCAATCAATCCATGCGCTTCGTCGATAAACAGAATGATCGGCTCCGGTGACGCCTTGACGGCGTCGACCACACCATGCAGGCGCCGCTCGAATTCACCTTTGACCCCCGCGCCCGCCTGCAACAGACTGAGATCGAGCAAAAGGAGCCTGACATTCCGGAGCCGGTCGGGCACGTTCCCAGCCGCGATTTCCAGAGCCAGGGCTTCCGCCACCGCCGTCTTGCCGACGCCGGCTTCGCCCACCAGAATAGGATTGTTCTGGCGTCTCCGCGTCAGAATGTCGATGATCTGACGCAGCTCACGATCTCTGCCGATAACCGGGTCGATCCGTCCGGCGCCGGCATCTCCCGTCATGTCGCGGGTGTAGAGCCGCAGGAACTCGTTCTCGCCGGATGAAAAAACCGGCGTCATCGACACCGGCTCGGCCACATCCGGATTGGGGGCACTCGCCTCCCGCATCTGGTCCTCGAGCATGGCTCGATCGAGACCACGCAAGGACGGAGCCACGCCGCGCATAATGGTACGCAAGGTCTGGTCGTCGACCAGCGCAAACAGCAGGTCGGGCAACGTCACCACGTTGCGGCCCCATTGAAGCGACGCAATCAGCCAAGCTTCACGCCCCAGCAACAGCAAATTCTGAGATAGCGCAAGCGAACCTCCGGCGTCACGGGCAATGTCGGCAACCGCCATGTCCAGCTCTTGCCGCAGTGCGGTGCAGGAGAGTCCGAGGTCCTCAAAAAAGGTCGAAAACGCAGGAAGATCAAGCATCGCCCGGAGCCAGTGGGCAATATCGACCACGGCGTGCTGCTGCCTGGCCGCAAGCGAAGCGGCTGTCTCAAGACCGACACGCAGATTTGGCTCAAGCGTTCTGATGAGACGATTGAGGTCGATGTTTGACATCCGCCAAGCCCTGTCTTTTGCGTCGAAATTCAGCGTTCTCTTAGATGCGAGGCAACAACTAGGGCGGTAACCAGGGCTTGTCCAGATCAAAAATCGCGCTATTTGCAAAATTGCTGGAATCGGGAGAAGTCATAAATTTGTCATGCTTCCAGCACGGTTGACAAGCCAGTATAGGCGCAACAAGATACCGCATAACGTACTGGACCCGGTGATTTTAGGGGGAAAATGAAGAGTGAATGTCCTCGCAATAGTAGATCCACTTGCGGAAGACAGACCTTGCGGAGAAAATCTGCGCAATAATACTTCTTTGCGGCAAATATACTATAGAATTAAGGACGCGAGGAGCGCTGCAAGGACCGCAGAACGCGGCATGGCGCCAGGGGAAATTATTGGTGTTTCTCCTGAATGGAGTGAAGTTAGCAATCTGGGGTTGCACATTCTTTCTTCTCAGAGTAAAGATATCGAAGTATTGGCTTGGCTTGCAGAGGCCCAATTGAGGCTCCGGGGCTTTGAAGGATTGCGCGATGTCTACATCGCGATTATGTCGCTTTTAGACAACTATTTTGATGCACTTCATTCGATCGGAGACGAGGACCTTGACGAGCGCTTCGCCCCGCTCGCCGGCCTCAATGGTGTCGGTGGAGAAGGCACGATTATTCAGGCGATCCGACTGACTTCATTGGTTCCGGGCGGAAAATTCGGGCAACTGTCGCTTTGGGATTTTCAGCTGTCACAACGCGCAGGTGAAGAGTCCCGCCGGGAGCAACTCCAGCAGGCCGCAGCAGACGCCGGTGTCGCACGAATGTCTGCCCAGTTGAATGTTCTCATGGAATGCATCGCTGCTTTCGATCGCCTGGTCGAAATACTTGACACTCGCTGCGGCGAGCATGCCCCGCCTAGCTCGAATACACGCAGAGTGTTACATGAGGCCGCGTCCGCAATCAGGATCATTGCAGGTCTCAGCGCCCCAGACGCGGCGGAGCCGTTCACGGCAGGTCCCGATTTGAAGGCGGCGAATGCCAATCAGGCAGAAGAATCATCAATCCCGATGCGTATCCCCCCTGCGGAGTCGATCCGCTCACGCGAGGAAGCGCTGGAGCTTCTGACGTCCGTTGCCCGCTATTTTCGTCGGACCGAGCCACATTCTCCGATCTCGATGTCGATAGAGACGCTCGTCCGCCGGGCCCGGATGGATTTTTCGGAGCTTCTTGCTGAATTGCTTCCGGAACAGCAGGCGCGCAATGCCGTCCTCTCGGCGGCCGGGATCAAGCCTCTGGCTGAACGGGGAGGCTGAACCTTCTTCCAATCATGAGGGCATGGCCCGCTCATCAGTTTTACAGTCCTAAATCGCGATCCGCCGACGGCATTAAGGAGAATTCTAATGGCAAGTGTGCATGAAAAATTGGAACGGGTGCGCAAACCGCGGGTCCACATCAAATATGAGGTGGAAACCGAAGGCGCGATGGTGATCAAGGAATTACCCTTCGTCGTAGGGGTTCTCGGCGACTTTTCCGGAAATCCGACGCAGCCCCTCAAGCCGTTCGGCGAACGCAAGTTCGTGCAGATCGACCGTGACAACTTCGATGATGTCATGCGCCGCATGACACCCGGCCTTACCATCTCGGTTGACAACACATTGCAAAACGACGGAACCCAGCTGCCGGTTTCGTTGAAATTCGAAAGCATGGAAGATTTCGAGCCTGGCTCGATCGTCAATCAGGTGCCGGCGCTGAAAGGGCTCCTGGATGCACGAAACGAACTGCGGGACCTGATGAGCAAGGCCGATCGCTCCGAGGAGCTGGAGCGGCTCCTTGAGGACATCCTCCAGAACAAGGCGGATCTTTCTCAACTCGTTGCTCAGCTTGGCGGCAACAAAGCCGATGAAAAAAAGAACCCGGTCAATTGAATGAGGGATGTGCGGGCCGGAAACCCGGGCATCTTCAAATTCTTGCTTCTCTTTGGTTGAGCAACGGTCTTCTCGGGAAAGGACCTCGTCCTTCAAAACCGCGGCTCTCAAAAAAAGGATCACGACATGAGCGCTGACACGCAATTGCAGACGAAGGAAGAGGTCGGATTCGCTCCGGATCAGGATCTGCTTTCAAAGGTCGTCGCTGCCACCCGGCAGACAGAACCCAACCGAGCCCAGGACTTGCTGCGTACCCTGACAGACCAGGCCCTCAAGGGCACCGTCACCTATGATCGCAATCTGACGATCACCCTGAACAATGCCATTGCGGAGATCGACAAGAAAATCTCCGAGCAACTTGCCGCCATCATGCAGGCTCCCGAATTCCTCAAGCTGGAAGGCACCTGGCGGGGCTTGAACTATCTCGTCAAAAACAGCGAGACGAGCGCCAACTTGAAGATCCGGGTTTTGAACGCCTCGAAGCGGGAGATTTCCAAAGATCTGGCCAAGGCGGTCGAGTTCGATCAGTCACGGCTTTTCAAATCAGTCTACGAGGACGAATTCGGAACGCCTGGCGGCGAGCCCATGGGCGCACTCGTCGGCGACTATGAATTCGACAATTCGTTCGAGGATGTCCAGCTTCTGCAGGGCATCTCTTCGATTGCCGCGGCAGCCTTCGCGCCCTTTATCTCGGCGGCAAGCCCACGCATGTTCGGCTTTGAGGATTTCAGAGGACTCGCCAAACCCCGTGACCTCGAGAAGATCTTTGAAACAGCCGAATATGCAAAGTGGCGTGGCCTGCGCGACAGCGACGATTCCCGCTTCGTGACTCTGGCCCTGCCGCGTGTTCTCGCCCGCATGCCCTATGGCCCGAAGACCAGCCCGATCGACGAATTCAACTACGACGAGACGAACGGATCGAAGACCGGTGAGTTGCCGCACGGTTCCTATTGCTGGATGAACGCTGCCTACGTGATGGGAACGCGACTGACGGAGGCTTTCGCCAAGAGCGGTTGGTGCACGGCAATCCGCGGTGCCGAGAACGGCGGCAAGGTGGAAGGCCTGCCGATGCACATCTTCTCCAGTGATGATGGCGATCTCGATCTCAAGTGCCCGACGGAAGTCGGCATTACGGACCGTCGGGATGCCGAATTGGGCAAACTCGGCTTTCTGCCGCTCTGCCACTACAAGAACACCGATTATGCTGTGTTCTTTGGGGCCCAGACCACGCATAAGCCCAAACTCTACGACCGGCCGGAGGCAACTGCAAACGCTGCCGTTTCTGCCCGCCTGCCGTATATGATGGCGACCTCGCGCTTTGCTCACTACCTGAAGGTCATGGGCCGCGACAAGATCGGTTCCTTCATGGAAGCAGAAGATTGTGAAGCCTGGCTCAACCGCTGGATTTCGAACTATGTCAACGCGAACGATGACGCGGGCGAAGAATCGAGAGCCAAGTACCCTCTAAGGGAGGCCAAAGTCACCGTGCAGGAGGTTCCCGGAAAACCCGGAGCCTACAATGCGGTGGCCTGGATGCGCCCCTGGCTGCAGATGGAGGAGTTGACCACCTCGCTTCGCATGGTCGCTCGGATCCCCTCCAAATCCTGATGTGACCGCACGCGCGGCGCCATCCCCTGCGCCGCGCGTGACCTCTCGATTCACGGATTGACCACAGGACGGCTATGGCTTCGAGCAGCACATGGCAGCGCCGCGCAGATCAGGTAATCGCCTTGATCGATGAAGCGCTTAACCAGCAAATCAACATGATCCTGCATCATCCGGACTTCCAGGCGATGGAAGCACGGTGGCGGGCGCTTGCCATGCTGGTGCGACAGGCCGGCCGCGGTGGTGACGTCAAAATCAAACTCTTAAGCGTCGGCTGGCGAGACCTTACACGCAGTATGGAGCGCGCCGCAGAATTCGATCAGAGCCACCTCTTCGAACTCGTCTACAGCCGCGAATTCGGCATGCCCGGCGGTGAGCCTTTCGGCCTGCTGGTCGGAGACTACTATTTCTCCCCTGACGAACCGGAGGGCGCCGATGCAATCAGCACGCTCTCGCAGCTTGGCATGGTAGCAGCAGCAGCTTTCTGCCCCTTCGTAGCAGGCGCCTCGCCCGGAGCGATCGGGCTTGAAAGTTTCGACGAACTGAACCGTGTCCACGATTTTTCATGGCTCGCGAACGATCCTCGCCGAATCCGCTGGAACGGGCTTCGATCCCGCGAAGATTCCCGTTTCCTTGGGCTTGTGGCGCCGCGCATCCTGCTGCGACCGCCGCTTGAACCTTATTCCCGCCGACGTGATGACGGTTTCCCTTTCCGGGAGAGCGTCTCCGCCGACGGCAGTTCTCTTTTATGGGGCAACGGCGCATTTGCCTTTGCTACAGTCGTGATCCGCAACTTCATCGAATCCGGCTGGTTCGCAGACATTCGCGGCGTCACCCAGGATGCCATCGATGGCGGCTTACTCGGCGCCAGCGAATTGAGGCCGTATGACTTCGGTACCGAAAGCAACGGGCTTTCAGCTCAGGCGCCGGTCGAAATTCGGATCACCAGCGCCCAAGAGCAGCAATTCAGCGATCTGGGAATAATCCCGATTGCCACGACCTATCTTTCTGCTTCGGCGATCTTCAACTCGAACCAGTCGCTGCACGCGCCGGCGCATTATTCCAACGAGCACGCGCGGCAGAACGCGCGCCTGGCAGCAATGCTGCAATACGTGCTCTGCGCCTCGCGTTTCTCGCATTACCTCAAGGTCATCATGCGCGACGAGATCGGCCAGCTTTCCGATGCCATTTCGATCGAGCGGAAGCTGACGGACTGGCTTACCGGCTACACACTCGGCAACGACGATGCCGATCTGGCGTTGCGAACCCGTTTTCCGCTTCGCTCTGCCGGCATCGTTGTCAGCGAGATTCCAGGCAAGCCCGGCACCTTCTCGTGCACTGTCCGACTGCAACCCCATTTCCAGCTGGACGACGTTTCCACGAGCTTTCACCTCATCGCCGAGACCGCGACCTCCGGCAGGACCTCAACCCATTCTGCTGCCGTGCCCGAAAGGATGTCCGCATGACACTGTCCGAAAGTATCGCCAGATCGCTGGGCGACAACCTTCTTGATGACGCGCTGGAGGAGACTAGGGCGTATTTGAAGGGAAAGCCGTCCGACCAGCATGCGCGGCACCTTTACATCGACCTGCTGGTGCTCGCCGGCGACTATGAACGCGCCGACAGCCAATGCAGTCTCGCGGCGACATTCGCTCCGGAGAGCACGATGGGATTTGCTCTGTTGCGCAACGAACTTCGCGCCATGGTCGCCCGTGAGGCATGGTTTGAAAGCGGCGCGGTGCCGGGTTTGCCGCAAGGGCCGAGCGAATTGGACAAACTTGCCATCCGTCTCGGCATCGCCCATCGCCGGGGCGATGCAGATGATGCAAAGACCGCACTTGGCAGTCTGGAAGAAAGCCGCGGCGAACGGCCGATGATCTGGAACGGAAAACAGGTTTCCGATTTCCGCGACCTGGATGACCGCCTCCCGCACGGTCTGGAAGTGATCATGACCGGAGGTGCCTATCTCTGGGTCGATTTGGCCAAGATTGCAGAAGTGACCCTATCCCCCATCGCCCGACCACGCGACCTTGCCTTCCGCCCTGCCGAACTGACATTGACGGACGGTGCCGTCGCCCCCGTTCTTCTGCCGGCGATCTATTACGGCACCGGTCAAGAGGCGCAACTCAGGCTCGGGCGCGAAAGCGATTGGATCGATGAGCCGACCGGTATCACCACCGGCCGCGGCCAGCGTTGTTTCCTTGCCGGCGAGGAGCTGGTTTCGTTCCATGAAACCAATAGTCTGCAGGCAATTGCAACAACGACTGCCAGCAAGCGGGTTGCGCATGGTTGACCCGCTCGAACGCTACCGCCCGCGTGATCGCCTCTTGGCGCGGTCGATCCTCGACAGGCTGATTGATGAGGCTCCCGATCGGACCTTCGACGCGCCGAAAAGCCTGACGGTACAGACACGAGAGATGCGGGAAGCCATTCGAAGGGATCTGGAGGCCCTGCTCAACACACGCCGTTGCCCGGCGGAGGCACCCGCCTTGCTGTCTGACTTGAAGGATGCATTGGTCAACTACGGCGTCGACGGGATGGTTTCGGCCAACCTCGTCACGGACGAGGCAAAACTCCGGCTGGCGCAAATGATCGAGCGGCGCATATCGATGTTCGAGACACGCCTCTCCGACATTCGCGTAACGATTCTGAAAAGCCGGACAATGACCGAGCGAGCGTTACGGATGAGGATCCAGGCAAGTTTCCGCCTCCACGAAGGCATGCCACCGATCAGCTTCGAATCGACAATCGATCCCTCCACCCAACGCTTTCTGGTGGAGGCCGCAAATGGCTGAAGGCTTCCTTCATCGTTACAATGACGAACTCAAAGCGCTTCGCCGTCGGGCCGCGCGATTTGCCGAATCCTTTCCCAAGGTCGCCGGTCGCCTGCGCTTGACCGGAGATGTCGCCGATGACCCCCATGTAGAACGGCTTATCCAGAGTTTCGCCTATTCAGCTGCACGCATACGCCAGAAGCTCGACGACGAATTTCCGGAACTAACCGACGGTCTGCTTGAGACCCTTTATCCTCACTATCTTGCCCCTCTGCCCTCGATGAGCATCGTACGCTTCCGCCCAAGCGACACGTTGGCCTCCATACAGTCGGTGCCTCGGCACACGGAGATCCTTGCAGAACCGGTCGGGGGGGAAGCCTGCCGTTTCCGTACCACACAGGATGTGGAGATGGCACCGATCGAGATCGTGGCAGCCAAGCTATCGGGCCAGCCCATAAACGCCCCTGCACCTCCCTATTCCGGCATAGCCGGATGCCTGCGCCTGTCGATCCGCTCCCTCGACCCTCGCAGGCCGCTTGCCGATCTCAGAATGAAGCGGCTGCGCCTGCACATCCCTTCAGCATGGCAGCAGGCCGTCGCGATTTATGAATTGCTGGTAAATCAGTCTCTCGGGATCGCGCTCGCAAAGCATGCGGACGATGACCAGGCGATCTTCCTGCCGAGCAGCAACCTGAAGCCGGTGGGCTTCGAACTTCAGGAGGCGATGCTGCCTTATCCGGCGCCCAGCTTTACTGGCTACCGGCTGCTTACGGAATTCTTCGCGCTGCCGCAGAGGTTTCTGTTTATCGACATCGAGGGCCTCGATGTCTGGAAGAGCGAGACCCTGGAGATCTTCGTTTACCTGAAAGATACCGACCCCAAACTCGAGCGGATGATCTCGGCAGCCGATTTTGCTCTCCACGCCACCCCGATCGTCAATCTCTTCCGGCAGACCTGTGAGCCCATCACCGTGGACGGCACGCGGACGGAGTATCGTCTGATGCCGGACGCGCGACGCCAGAAGACCCGGGAAATCTACTCCGTCGATCGCGTATTACTAACCGGTTCGCGGGGAGAGGAACAATTCTGCCAACCTTTCTTTGGCCGCTCCCAGCGCCCTAGCGCCACAAGCAGCACCTTCTGGCAGGTTTACCGGCGTTTCGATGCGGATGACCGAACCAGCGATGTGGAAATTGCCTTCGTCGATCGAGACCGCCGTTACGCAGCGCCGATAGATGCTGTGGCGAGCATCGATACATTGTGCATCAATCGCGACCTTCCCGAACAGCTTCCTTTTGGCGGCGGCCATCCGGTGCTGGAGCTGGCATCGGGCCATGAGGCCGTCGCCGGCGCGGAAGCTCTCATTCCGCCCACTCCTTCGGTGCGAATGAACGACCAGGACGGTCGAAACTGGCGATTGATGTCGCATCTGATCCTGAACCACCTCTCGCTCTTCGACAATGAAGGAGCTGCGCTGAAGGATGTCCTCTCGCTCTATGCCTTCCGTGACAATCCGGAGACGAAACAGCTCGTCGACGCTTTGGTCGGCATCAGGGCAGAAAATTCGACCGCGCGGCTCGGCAACGGCGGCATGGTTCCCGGGACGAAGATAGTGTTGGAATTTGATCCCGCTTCCATCGATCGCCCTTCGGCTTTCCTGTTCGGGAGCATACTCGACCGCTTCTTCGGCCTTTATTCCTCCATCAACACCTTCACCCGTCTCACCGTCTCGATGAAAGGACAATCGCGCCCGATCGCGACTTGGCCTGCACGGGCTGCCGACCGCCCATTGCTCTAGGAAAGGAAAGATGGATCTCTCAACCTCGCGCCAGACTGACGCCTTACCCGACTTGCTCGAACGCGATCCAGGTCGTCTCGAGCCTGTGACGGCATTTCGCGTCGCGCAGGCGTCCGTCGAACGAGATCTCAGCGTGGTTTCCCATGTCGGCGTTTCACTGGCGCCGCTTGCCGTCAGTGGTCTTGAACGAAGGGGGTCGCAGGCTGCACTTCGGGTGGCACTGGCCGGTCCTATAGGACCGATCGGATCTTTGCCCCCGGCCTACAACGAACTCATCATGCGCGAGGAGCGCAATAAATCACGGGCTTTGGTGAGCTTCTTTGACCTGTTCACCACTCGTTTCACTGAACTCTTTGCCGACGCCTGCGAGAAGTACCGGATTGCCAGACGGCTGCGGTGGGGCCGGGACCAGAAGCGCAACGCATTTATCACAGCCCTTCTTTCGCTCACAGGCTTCGGTACCGAGCGGCTGGCAAAACAAAGCGGCTTCCATGAAGACGTGATCCTGCGGTTCTCGGGTTTCTTTGCCGCACGCACCCGCAACGCCGCCAATCTGTGTGCCATGTTGCGCGAATTCACTGGCTTGCCGGTAGAGATCGAGCTTTTCCGTGCCAGGTGGCTGACAATTCCCGAGGAAGATCGCAGTCGCATGGGACAACCCCATGGCGTCCAGCTCGGCGTGAACGCGACGGCCGGTGCCGCCATTCAAGATTTCAGCGGCGGCTTCAGGTTGGTGATCGGCCCACTCGGTTACGCCGACTATCTGGCGCTTGCTCCTGGCGGGCGCAAGATTGCCGAGCTCTTTGCGCTCACCCGTCTCTATGTCGGTTCCGGCTTCGATTTCGATGTTCAGGTGGTCTTGAAAAAGGAGGACATTCCTTTCTGCCAGCTTGGCCCAGGTGGAGCGGGAGCGGGTGACCCGCCCCGGCTTGGCTGGAATAGCTGGGCTCGCCTGGCTCCAGCGTCTCAAGATAGCGGCGATGCAATCATCGTGGAGCATCTTGCGGCACAGGTTCGGGGAGGCAGGGATCATGCGGCTTGAATTGAAGCCTCTTTCGAGCGGCTCCACAGCATTCCCCACGCGGCAGAAGTGGTTCCTCGAACGGGGCCGGCGCACATTGGGCCGCGCGCCGGATTGTGACTGGCAGGTGCCTGAAGATCAGCGCTCCGTTTCGAAGCTCCACTGCGTCATCGAGCGCGACAGTCGCGGTTATCTCCTTCGCGATCAAAGCGCCAACGGTTCCAAGGTGGACGGAGTCATTATTCACGAAGGCGAGGTGGCACGGCTAGCGGATCAATCCCGTTTGGAGCTTGGCGGTCTTGCCTTCCTGGTCGAAATCTCCGGGCAGAAAGACGCAGCAATAGAGGATCCCGACGCCAGCCTCACCGTCAGCGACGAACCGCTGACCATATCCGCGATCCTGGCTGACATCGCGCCGGGCGGGAGCATCGCCACCGGCATCCTCGGCGAGCGGCCGGAGGACGAATGGGCAGGGTCCATTTTTGGCTCAAGGGAGGGTCAGGGAAGATCTCGGCATGTCGAGATCGGTTGGAGCGGGCCGCCCGAGATACAATCCGTCTCAAAGATCATACCCGACGACTGGCTTTCCGATCTTAATCTTTCGTCGGACTATGGCAGCCAGATCGAACACGGCACCGCGACGCGTGTCTCAGTACCGATCGGCTCCGCGCGAACGGTTCCAATACGGAATACCCCCGAATATGACCCGCCATCAGCTAAGTCTGAAGACTTGCCCGCCGTTTCACCAGTCGTGCAGAGCTACATCGGGGAACGGTTGGAATCCCTTCTCGGCAGGCTGGAGGAAACGGTCGAGGATGCCTTCGCGCTTTTCGACCTGAGCGCTCCAGCTGGTCTGCCTCAACCGGAATTTTCCGACAGGGGCGCCGATGAGGCTCTAGTTAACCGCGTTGAGAGGCTGCTCGAGCACCAGCTTAAACTCAACTCGGCGCTGCAGGCTCTGGTGCACGAAGCGGGCAGGACCCTGGAGCCGAGAGTTCTCGAAGCACGGGTTGACGCCGGCAGAATGAGCCCCGCCTGGGGCCGTGACCGCCGCTATTGGCAAGCTTACCGGGCACAATTCGACAAGAACGGCAAGACACTGTCGATCCTGGAACTCCTCCGGGATGCGATGGCTCAGGCCTCCGGCAGAACCGCTGACGCAGCACCGGGAATTGGGAAGGAAGAAGGTATACCGCATGAGGAATGAGAACAGGGTAGCCTGGAGCGAAGGCATGTTTCTCCGCGTGCAACACTTCCAGCAGGCAGACCGATGGACCGAACGGCTGGTCCGTACCAGCACGCGTGGCCTCTCGCCCTATCCATGGGGTGTTCTTGAGATTGGCATCGATCGCAGCGCACTGGCAATTGGCCATTTCGCATTGTCAAACCTGCGCGGCATCCTTCCGGACGGCACTCCTTTCGAAGCCCCCATCGATACGGACCTGCCGCCGCCGCTCGAACTCGATGAAGGCGTCAGAAATTCGGTCATCTATCTCGCGCTACCGGTCAGGCAACCCGGCAAGGCAGACGTCGCGCTGAATGGCGGCGCAGCCCTCAACAGCGTACGCTTCGTGGCTTCCCACTACGAGGCACCGGATGCCAATGTCGAGACTGATTTCATGGCTCCAATCGATGTGGGGCGCCTCAAACTCCGCTACCTTAAAAGCGGAGATGAACTTGCCGGCTACGAACTCATCGGCCTTGCCCGCGTGATCGAGGTGCGTTCCGACCGAGCCGTCATTCTCGATCCGGAATATATAGCCCCGAGCCTCAACTGCGCGGCGGAAGCACGGCTGACGGAACTGATGACCGAACTCCTCGGCATCGTGCGCCACCGTGCAGAAGCAATCGCCGAGCGGATCGGTGATCCGACGATCCGGGGCACGGCGGAAGTGGGCGATTACTTCCTGCTGCAGATCCTGAACCGCGCAGATCCGATGCTGAAGCATATCCTGGCCAATGCGACGCGGATACATCCAATCGAATTCTACGAGACATGCATTCAGCTGGCCGGTGAACTCGCCACCTTCACCACCGATCGCAAGCGTTCTACCGATTTTCCGCCGTATCGACACGAGGACCTCAAGGCAACTTTTGCTTCCGTGTTCGAAGACCTTCGCATGTCGCTCTCGGCTGTACTGGAGCAGGCTGCCGTTGCCATCGAGCTTGCCGAACGCCGACACGGCGTGCGGGTCGGCACCATCAACGACCGCTCGCTGCTTAAGGATGCCGGTTTCGTCCTGGCGGTTCGGGCGGAAATGTCGGCCGAGGAGGTTCGCCGCAAGCTGCCGGCGCAGATCAAGGTCGGGCCCGTTGAGCGCATCGCGGATCTTGTCAACGTCGCGCTGCCCGGCATCCCGGTCCGGCCGTTGCCCGTGCTGCCTCGCCAGCTGCCCTATCGGGCTGGCACCATCTATTTCGAACTCGACACCAAAAATCCGCTTTGGAAGCAACTCGATACGTCAAGCGCCATCGCCATGCACCTTGCGGGCGATTTTCCTGGCCTTGAAATGGAACTGTGGGCCCTGAGAGAATGAAGAACGAACCCGCATCCTCCTGGCAGAACCTGCCGACCATCGTCGAACTCACTGACGACGGCATCAAGAAGAAACAGTCCGCCCGCAAGATGGCGGAAATGCTGGATGACGTCTTGGACTTCCCCGACGGCGCCGTGGGAACCGAAACCGACCGGACGAACTCCAGGAGTGGCTGGTCCGTCGAAGCACTGCTGCGTGATTTCAGGTTCGGTGGAGAGGAAGTCCCGACGCTTGTCCGCTCGGCAGCCCCCCTGCTCAACCTCGCGCACGCCCTCCGTTACAGTGATGATCAGCCGGATATCGATGAACTTCGGCGGTCTTCCGTCCAGGCCGTCAACCGATATGAACGCGATCTGGCAGGCGCCCGGATCAGTCCTGAACGCGCCCGCGCTGCTCATTACGTCGTCTGTGCGACGGTTGATGACGTGATCCTCAGCAAACCCTGGGGTGTACGCGCGGGCTGGGCGCGCTCCGGTCTTGTCTCCACATTCCATATGGACGTGACCGGTGGTGACCGGGTGTTCGACCTGTTGGACCATTTCCACCAGAGCCCCGGTGCAAACAGAGACCTGCTGCTGCTCATCTATCTCTGCCTGTCGCTTGCATTCGAAGGCCGCACCCGTGTTTCGCCGCGCGGCAACCTGGAGCTCGGCCGCATCCGCGACAGCCTCTACAAAACCCTCCTCGGTCAATTCGGCGTTTTCGAACGCGAACTTTCCCCACATTGGAAGGGCGTTTCTGCCCGCCACAAGCCGCTGCGAACAGCTGCTGCTCTCTGGACCCTTCTTTCCGTGCTCGCGTTGGTCTTCGCGCTCGGTTATCTCTTCTTCACGCTCTCGCTCAACAGGGCATCCGACGGAACATTTCAACGTCTTGCCAGCCTCCCGCCGCGCGAACCGCCGAGCGTATTGATCACAGCGCCCACACCGGAACCAGACCCGGCGCCGGTAGCGGTACAACCTGTGCCCGCGCCTCCGGCTGAGCCTCCCGTGGCCGCGGCACCGCCGGTGCCGAGCCGGCTCGACAACCTGCTCGCCTTCCTTCAACCAGAAGTCGACAAGAAGCTCGTCACCCTCTCGGATTCGAACGGCCGGCTTCTGGTGCGCATAAACAATTCCGGTCTGTTCGAGGTCGGCAGCGCTGAGGTCAGCAACGAGTTCCGCGACCTGCTGCAGAGAATCGGCGGTGCGCTGGCAGCCGACAATTTCAGGGCCGTGGTTGTCGGTTACACGGACAATGTGCCGATCCGTACGATCCAATTTCCCTCGAACTGGCACCTGTCGGAAGCCCGCGCCAAGGCCGTGGGGCAGATACTCAGTTCCTTCACCGGTCCGGAGGCGATCCTCACCGAAGGCCGTGCGGACAGCGACCCGATTGCCGACAACGCCACGCCGGAAGGTCGTGAAATGAACCGGCGCACGGAAATTTTGGTCCTCACCAACCCGTCCGAGCGGCTGAACGGTTCCCCCCTCAGGGTCCCGCCTATTCAGTCTGAACGGCCGGCTGCACCCGCGGGCGTGATGACAGGAGGCGCTTCGAGATGAACCCCTTAAGCCTCTTTTATACGCTTCGCTCCTATGTGGAGGCCTATGCGGGCCTGCTCGGACGGCGTTTCATTTCCATCATCTGGGTGGCCGCCATCTGCGTCGTCATCTGGTTTTACGGCCATCTCGCCGCCTATGGCGACTTCAAGCCGCTCGCAAGCGCCAACGCCCGCCTCACGCTGATCGCTGTCGTGATCGCAGGCTGGGTTGCATATCTTGCCTACACGATCATCCGCGACCGGCGCCGGGACAAGCAGCTCGTCGAAGGTATAGAGCGGGATGCCGCGGCCGAGGCCGCAGCCAGCCAGCAGGCGGAAATCGGCGAGATCCACAGCCGCCTCAAGGAGGCCCTGCAGCTCCTCCGTCGCATCACCCGCAAGCGTTTCGGCTACATTTATGAGCTTCCGTGGTATGTGATCTTCGGAGCACCCGGCTCCGGCAAAACGACTGCTCTTACCAACTCCGGGCTCAAATTTCCGCTTGGTGACGCGCTCGGAAGCAATTCCGTGCAAGGTATCGGAGGTACGCGTCACTGCAACTGGTGGTTTGCCGATGAGGCAATCCTTATCGATACTGCCGGACGTTATACGACCCAGGACGATCTGAACGGTGCCGCCAAGGCGGGTTGGGAGGGTTTCCTGGGGCTTCTGCGCAAATATCGCCCCTCCCAGCCGATCAACGGCGCATTGGTGACGCTCTCCGTCGACGACCTGCTCACACGCGATGCGGAAGCGCAGCGCGAGGAAATCAGGATCATTCGCCAGCGGCTTTCGGAACTGGACGAGTTTCTGCAAGCCCGCGTTCCGGTCTATCTGGTGCTAACAAAAGTCGATCTTCTGACCGGTTTCGTCGAGTTCTTCGATAGTTTCAATAAAAGCGACCGCGAACAGGTCTGGGGAACCACATTTGGATTAGAGGAGAGTTACAAAGCCACCACCCTTCCCGATCGTTTCCTCGAAGAATTTGCAATGCTGCAGGAACGCGTCGGCGCCATGCTGATAGAACGCCTGCAACAGGAGCCGAACCCGGAATTGCGGGGCCGGATTTTCCGTTTTCCCGCTGAACTAGCCTCGCTGAAGGAACGCCTGCACGAGGTTATGACGGAGCTGTGCTCCGGTTCAAAACTGATCGAGCCACCCTTGCTGCGGGGGATCTACTTTGCCTCCGGCACGCAAGCGCAAGCCATGGCCTCAGCGGGTGCTCCACGCTCGCGGCGCAGCTATTTTCTATCCCGCCTCTTCAAGGATGTGATCTTCGACGAGGCTTCGCTCGTCGCTCGCGACAAGCGGCTGTCCAGCCGACAAGTCTTCCTCCGTCGCACCGTCTATGCCTGCGCAGTTGCGCTGCTTGCCGTGGTCCTGGCGAGCTGGATCGCGACCTATTTCCAGAACACCTCGGCGCTCGCAAGCGCTGAACAGCGCATCGACGCCTATGAGCAGCTCGTGCGGGACGTGCCGGTGCGCGAGGTCACCGATACTGATTTCCTGCGGGTGTTGCCGGCGCTCGACAACCTGGCCGCGGTGACGACGGACTTTTCTCAAGCACGCGTCTGGCCTCTCAGTTTCGGCCTCGACCAGGAAAGCAAAGTTTCAGGCCGACAGCGTGATGCCTATCAGCGGGCTTTAAACGCACTCCTGCTGCCACGCATCCTGGTCCAGCTCCAAAAGGAGATGACGGGAACAACGGAAGTCTCCAAAGTCTTCAATGCGCTGAAACTCTATGCAATGCTCGGCGGTCTCGGCCGACTGGATCCCGCCTTCGTTACCGCAAAAGCCGAAGACATGTTCACGGCTTTATACCCCGGCGAAGGACGTGCCTCAGCGCGGCAAGCCCTGATTGCTCACACCAGCGCGATGGCGACCGGTTCGCTGCCGCCGATCGAGCTTGATGGTATCCTGATTGCCAAGGCTAGGGAGACCATTCGCTCGCAAAGCATCGCTGCCCGTGCCTACGATATTCTCGCAGACTACCCGCAGGCGCGTGCGCTCCCAGCCTGGGCTCCCGCCACTGCGCTTGGTCCCCTCGGCGAACAGGCCTTCGAGCGAAGCTCCAGAATCCCTTTGAGTGACGGCGTTCCAGGCTTATTCTCCAGTACGGGATATCGTCTGGTCGTGTTGCCGAAGATTACCGAGGCCGCGCGTGAGGCACTGGATGAACACTGGGTACGAGGCGTCGCCAACCCTGCCGGAGCCACCGTCGACACGATTAGCCAGGCCGCTCTGCAGCTTTATTTCGGCAGCTTTCAGCAACGATGGTCTTCGCTGCTCGCCGACATGCGGGTGAAGCCGTCTCAAACTATAGCCGACGCGGCCGAAACCACGCGTATCTTGGCCGGGGACTCAAACCCGGTGGAAACGATCGTCAAGTCGATCGCCGCTGCTACCGATTTGCGCGTCCCCGGCAAGGAGGTCGCTTCTGCGGCTGATATTCCCCTTCCGGCGTCCACTACAGGACTCGACGGCGCTGCAGATGCACCGGATCTTTTCGGTTCGCTACGCGAGGCCCTCGAGCCGCCTGCGGGTCAGACATCACCTGCCGATCAAAAAGACGTACCGAAATCCCGGATCGCCCAGCTCAAGCCGGTGTTGCAGAAGGTCCACGAACAGCTGTCGCGGGCAACCACCTCCACAGCCGAAGTGGCAAAGGTCTTTGATGTCGACAGCCAGCTTACCGACGCCAATCAAAACCTCCTGCAGCAGGCTCGCCGTCTTCCCGCGCCTGTCGATACGTGGATGGCCGGTGTCGCAGCCGATGTCGGCTCTCTTGCCGTGAAATCGGCTCGCTCTCGTATGAGTGACGCTTGGGCCGCCCAAGGTGGGGCTTTCTGCTCCAATGTGGTCAGTGGCCGATATCCCTTTGACCGCGAGTCTCCCCGTGACGTAGCGATGAGCGACTTCGTTCGCCTGTTTGGCCCGCAAGGCCTGTTCAAGACATTCTTCAACGAGAAACTGGCGGCCTTCGTGGATACGACATCAACTCCCTGGGGATGGAAGGGCACCTTCGGTGCCCCCAGTATCCCGAGCGAAGCGATCGCCCAGTTTGAAAATGCCGACAAGATCAATCGGGCCTTCTTTCCGGCGGGTAGCGAAAATCCGGCAATCACCATCAACATCAAGCCTGTCTCGTTATCGAACGATGCCAATGCTGTGATGCTGGAGATCGAGGGACAGCGGGTGGTTTATTTCCATGGGCCCGTCCAATCCAAGTCGATTGTCTGGCCGTCGACTGAAGCGAGCAATGTCTCGCGTCTGGCTTTTCAGCCCGGCGGCTGGCAGCAGGCCCTGACGGAAAACGGCGACTGGTCGCCCTTCCGACTTTTCGACGACGCAAATATCACCCTGCAGGGCGACGACCTCTTCCGCGCAAAATTTCAGCAGAACGCTCAGGCGGCGGAGTTCGACGTCCAGTTCGGCTCGGTGCTGAACCCCTTCCGGCTGGAGGCACTCAGCGCCTTCTCATGTCCCACGCAGTTCTGATCGCTCCGCCATGAACGAGCACGCCGCCCTTGATCACACTATGACCGACGCCGACCGGATCGGCTTTTTCGGCAAGCTGCCAACGCATGGCGATTTCGTCTCGACGGGCCTAAGCCGAAATGTGCAAGTCGCCCTCGACAGCTGGCTCCAGGCAGGTCTTCAGGCTACACAGCAAGAGATGGGCGAGGAGTGGGAAGACCGGTTCCGGTCGATGGCCGCCTGGCGCTTCATCATCGAACGCGGCCTTTGGGGACCGGTGACGCTTGCGGGTGTCATCGTTCCGAGTACGGATCGCGTCGGGCGTAGCTTTCCGCTGGTCATCGCCGCTCAGCTTTACGGTTTTATGGACCATCCGCGCAGGCTTTACCTCGATGCCCCTTGGTTCACCGCGTCCGAAGCTATCGCTGAAAGTGCTGCCAAGCGTGACTTCGATATCGCTCGTTTCACCACAAGCCTTCAGCGGCTGAGGAACCCCCGACCAGCCGACGCCGACGAAGGCGAGGTGGATCCAAATCCTGTCTCCCGGCGAGGAACGCTGTGGTGGCGCATCGATTCGACAGACCTTCGTGCCAAAGGCTTTCGCTCGGAAGGACCGCCGCAACCGGCGATTTTTCCGAAGCTGATATGCCAAACCGATGTCTCAGTTCCAATACCATCAGACGCTCCGCCGGTTGAAACTCGCCAACAAAAATTGGTTCATCGGGTCGAACCACGCCGTGGCCTAAGCCTCACCCACAGCTATGCCAGCCATCCTGGGACACGCCTGGCGCTAAACGCAGATTCACTGCTCATCTCGCGAAACCCACCGCTATTCGCAATCGCCGATGGCGTCGGGGATGACACCGGCGCGGTCGAAGCCGGACGCATCGTGACCAGCGCGCTGAAAGAAGCTGCCCCGCAGGAGACCATCGAAGCACTCGCGCACGAGATCAAAGGCAAATTGGGCCGCGCTCATGGCCTTCTTCAGTCAACCCACCTTTCATCGGCCCGGGAACCGGCCTCGGCGAGTGTCGTGGTGCTAGCAAACACCGACGACCGTTTTGCAGTCTTTTGGGCCGGCGATGCGCGATGCTATCTTATCCGTGAGGGCATGATGCGTTGTTTGACCCGCGATCACGTCGAAGTCGGCCTGCGGCGCAGGCTCTCCCGCGGCGTCGGGATCAGGGGCCAGCTCAGTCCCGAGCTGAGTTTGGACAAGCTGCTTTCGGGCGATCGGTTTTTGCTGTGCAGCAGCACCCTTCCCCGCGTCCTGCCTGAGCGGACCATCGCCGAAATTCTTCTGTCCGTAAACCTCGATGAGGTGTCCGCAGTCCTCGCGCAAGAGGCGCTGATTGCCAATTGCCGCGAGAATGTCAGCGCCATTGTAATCGACGCCCTGGCCAATGATCGCTGACGAACCTGACGAGCACGTCGAAGAGCTTGCGCGTCGCTTCTCCGATCTATGGCAAGCCCTCATCAATGGGGAAAAAGGACCGCATTCTGAAGATCACAGAACAATGCTTGCGGATCGTATCCGTGACGCACTGGATCGCGGCATGGACAAGCTCGATACGTCGGACAAGAACATCATCGCCAACAGTTTTACATTGGAGGCTTTGGTCCACAGCGGTACTGCCACCGATGTTTTTCGCGCCCGTCATCGGGATCTCGGCACATACCACGCGATCAAGATGCTTCGTGCGGACCATTCCCACGACCCGATTGCGCGCAGGCTTCTGCTGCGCGAAGCGCAGATCGGGATGATGTTGCGCAATCCTCGCATTGCGGCAACCCAGACGGTATTGCGCCTGTCGGACGGAAGGCCAGCGCTTGTCACCGAATGGATCGATCAGCGGATTGCAGACCTTTTGCCGGGGTCGCTTTCGCTCAAAGACGTGGCGACGATCATGGCTGCGGTGCTGTCGGCTCTCACCGCCGTGCATGCCGCAGGTTTTGTCCACTGCGACCTGTCGCCTTCAAACATCCTTCACGGAAACGGGATTCGGGATATCAAAATCGTCGATTTCGGAATTGCGCTGGAAATCGGCCGTAGACATAACGAGCTCGATCTTGCTTTCGCCGGTCAACCGGATTTCGCCTCGCCGGAACAAATCGCGGGAGAAGCACTGGATCCGCGCTCGGACCTCTACGCCGCCGGGCTTTTGCTGTCGCTGCTTCTGCGGAATTTTCGCGAAACAGGCGAGAAGGCAGAAGAACTGAAGACTCTCGCGATCCGATTGTCGCAACGGCGTCCGGAAGACAGACCGGAAAGTGCGGAGGCCGCCCTGTGTCTGCTAGGCGACCTGAAAGAGCTGTGACGATCTCTAGTTCGAGCCTGGAAGCGGAGCCGCCGCCGTCGGCGCACTCTTCTGGTATACGGTAAACAGCTTTGCGAAATCCACCAGGCCGGAATTGCTGGCGTATAGAATGTCGCCATCCATGACTTTGAACTGCTGCATCAGCGCCAGATTAGAGACATCGTTCAGATCTACCCGGTAGATCGCCGGCTTGTTGGTCACGAAGGGCGCACCAGGATTTTTGGCGGCATTCACCGCTGCGGCCTGGGTGAAGACGGGCTGATTGCGCAGAACGTAAAAATTGCTCGCGTCAGCGCGATCGTCGAGCAAGCCGCCGGCTCGGCCAAGCGCCTGTGCCAACGTCAGCTTGCCCGGCTCGAATTCGAATTCGCCAACACTCTTGAACGCGCCGAAGGCGGTAAAGGTCACAGCGTCCTTTCCGATGTAAAGCTGATCGTCGGGCAGGAGATGGACGTTCTGCCGGTCCTCGTTCAACACCCGCTCAAGCGGTGCGCTGGCACGCTGCTTGCCGCGAATAAGCGTCACTGTTGCAGCGCTTGGTGCAGACGATGCTCCCCCGGCAAGCGCGATCGCATCGAGCACCTTTTCCCTGCGGGCCGTGAGGGGGAAGCGTCCGGCCGAGCGGACATCGCCATTGACGGTAAAGCCGCTCGTCGGTTTGTCGACAACCGTAACGATTGCCTGCGGGTTGACGGCCGATCCTTTTAGTCCGGTAACAATGCGTGCCTGCAGGGCCTCGGGCGACGATTCGAGCACACGTTGCCGCCCCACAAATGGGAGAGTTACAGTTCCGGCCGAGTCGACTGTGAAACGACCAAGATTGAGGGTTTTGCTCTGGGTCGAGGAGAAAAGTCCCTCTTCACCGGTGTCGAGAATCGTCACCTCGATGACGTCGCCGCGACGCAACCGGTTGTCGGCAAAACCGCCGGAGCGCATAACACTAAGGCCCGGATCCGCCCCCGAATAGGCAAGCGGAGATACGGCCACGGGATCCATCGGCGCGTCGGCAAGCCTGACGACACGGATTTTTTCATTCGTTCGGGGATCGGTAGCGCTATAGAAACTGCCGGCCGTCGGGCCATCCGATGGGCGTGCGCACGCAGCGAGAACCGCGACAAAGACGAAGGGCACCAGCTTCCGCATCACCTATCCTATGGCAGTGTTCTGATGATTCAGAGAAATACCAATCTGGATTCCGGCGACAACATCTGGTTGCTAAAAAAATTGATTTGTGACGACAACAAGGCATTGAATGTGGCTTATCGGCAACCCTACCGAGCGGGGAACCGAGACCTCTTCACCCGAGGCGCATCGTACCGGTTTTACGGCTTTGCTCATGCCATGCGAAAGCTTCGTCGAGGAGATGAGGAGTTTGCCCGCCTCTAGCACAGGCACGGGTGAAATAGTCTGATAGACGGTCGCGGAAATCGGGATGGGCACAGTTGGCGATGATCCGCTCCGCGCGTTCGCGTGGCGCCAGTTCTCGTAAATCCGCCAGCCCATGTTCGGTCACGATGATATCGACATCGTGCTCGGTATGATCCACATGGGGCACCATTGGAACCACGGAAGAAATGCGACCTCCTTTCGCCACGGACTTGCTGACGAAGATGGAAAGATACGCGTTGCGGGCAAAATCGCCGGAGCCGCCGATGCCGTTCATCATGTGCGTGCCATTCACATGGGTTGAATTGACGTTGCCATAGATATCGACCTCGAGAGCGGTGTTGATGCCGATGACCCCCAGCCGGCGGATCACCTCCGGATGATTGCTGATCTCCTGGGGGCGAAGCACCAGCTTGTCCCTGTATTTGTGGAACTGCCCAAAAACTCTCTCGGCACAGGCGGCCGACAGGGTAATGGAGGAGCCGGACGCGAAGGTCAGTTTCCCGGCGTCAAAGAGATCGAAGGTGCTGTCCTGCAGCACCTCGCTATACATCCGCAGATGGTGGAATGGCCCGGCGGCCAGCCCGGTCAGAACTGAGTTTGCGATCGTGCCGATCCCGGCTTGCAGAGGCTGCAGCGTCAGGTCCAGACGCCCGTCCTTGATCTCCTGCTCCAGAAAACGAATCAGATGCTCGGCAATCGCATCCGTGTCGGCATCGGCAGGCTCGACCGTCGAGAAACTGTCCTTCTCGTCGGTTACAACGATCGCTACGATCTTCTCCGGATCGATAGGCACATAAGGGAAGCCTACACGGCTATCGCAGGCGACTACCGGGATAGGCACGCGGGACGGTCGCTTTGTCGGCGTATAGATGTCGTGCAGGCCTTCTAACTCGGCGAGTTGGCTAAGATTGATCTCGACAATGATATTTTTTGCCAGGATGGCGAAACTTGCGGAGTTGCCGATCGAAGTGGAAGGGACGAGATAGCCTTCCTCGGTAATCGCAGCCACTTCTACAACCGCATAGTCGATGGGACCAAGCTGGTTCGACCGCAGGTGTTCGACGGTTTCCGAAAGATGCTGATCTATGAACATCACCTCGCCGCGGTTGATAGCGGCGCGCAGTGTCGCATCGGACTGGAAAGGGATCCGGCGAGCCAGAACGCCCGCCTCCGTCAGCATGCGGTCGATATCATGGCCCAGCGAGGCGCCGGTGATCAAGGTAATCTTGAAGGGATCGGTTTTCGCCCGCTCCGCCATCGCGATCGGCACAGCTTTGGCATCGCCGGCGCGGGTGAAGCCACTCATGCCGATGATCATGCCATCCTTGATCAGGCTGGCTGCCTTTTGCGGCGTGGTTATACGATCGAGAAGCGAGGGGCGGCGAATACGGGTTTCGAGCATGGCAACATTCTGATGACTGAACGGCGAGACCTTTAGACAGCTTGTCTATGCCTCTCATTGACCAACGTCAAAGCTGAAGCAGGCTCGCTTAGCCTCATATTCCTTCAGTGCCTTGCACCACCCTTCTCCACTCCGAGATGCTGGCCAAGCACCGCCTCGTCGGCAAGCAACTCGGCGCTGGTGCCCTGGTAGACGATTGCGCCGCGATCTAGAATGACTGCCTCGTCGGAAAGAGGCAGGACCTTGCGTGCCTTCTGCTCGATGATGATCGCCGACATACCCTCGCCCTGGGTAATTCGCTGGATCGCAGCGAGCAGCTCGTCGACGATGATCGGCGCCAGACCTTCGGTCGGTTCGTCAAGCAATAACAGTCTGGGATTGACCATCAAGGCGCGGCCGACTGCCAGCATCTGCTGTTCTCCGCCGGACAGCTGATTGCCAAGGTTTTTGCGCCTCTCCTTCAAGCGGGGAAACATGCCGTAGACACGCTCGACATTCCACACCCCGGGACGCGCGATTGCGGTGAGATTTTCCTCGACTGTCAGAGACTTGAAAATGTTGCGCTCCTGCGGCACCCAGCCGATGCCTGCGGCAGCTCTCCTATCGGCCCTGAGCTTGGTGATATCGCGGCCCATCAGATGGATCGACCCGGAATGATGTGTCGTAACCCCTGCAAGCGTATTGACGAAGGTCGTCTTTCCTGTGCCGTTACGGCCGAGCAGCGCCAGTGTCCGACCTTCGGCAATCGTCAGGCTTATGCCGGCAAGCACACTCGCCTCACCGTAGCCCGCAACGAGTTTTTCTGTCACCAGAACCGGCGCGCTCATGCATTTTCCCCGAGATACACGGCCTTGACGCGCGGATCGGCGGAAATTTCCGCGACCGTGCCTTCTGTGAAGAGCGCGCCAGCAACCAGAACAGAAATGCGGTTGGCAAACGAGAAGACCAGATCCATATCGTGCTCGATCAGAAGCACCGTCACGTCGCTCGGCAGGTCCGAGACGATCGCCAAGACCTCGTGCCGTTCGTCTTCGGGCACGCCGGCCGCCGGCTCATCAAGCAACAGGACGCGCGGCCTGGAAGCGAAGGCGAGCGCGATTTCCAACAGACGCTGCTTGCCGTATGGCAAAATTACGCTTCGCTCGCCCATCACCGAAGCAAGACCAAAACGAGCCAGAAGCGCTGCCGCTTCATCCACGACGGCGCCGTAGCCAGCAATCGAAGTCCACAAATTGTGGCCGATCCCTTGCCGTTCGGCGATTGCCAATGCGACCGTCTCAAGTGGGGTAAAGTCGTTAAAGAGCTGATTGATTTGAAAGGTCCGGGTTAGTCCACGCTTGACCCGGCGGAAGGACGCGAGCGAGGTGATATCCTCCCCTTCCAGGAAGACCTGCCCTTCGGACGGCGGCAGAACACCCGTCAACAGATTGATCAGGGTAGTTTTGCCGGCCCCGTTCGGTCCGATGAGGGCGTGGCGGGCGCCACGTTCCACCTTGAGGCTCACGTCATTGGTTGCGAGGAATGCCCCGAAACTGCGCTTCAAGTTTCTGGTCTCGAGAACGATATCGCTCATCTGCCTTCCTCCTTCGATTTCGAAAGATGCTCCGGCAGATACTCAATCCACCGCGCCAGGCGGTCGCGACCGACCAAAACCAGAACGACAAGGATCAGCCCGATATAGAACATCCAGTACTGCGGTGTGACGATCGAGAGCCAGTCTTTCACCAAGGTGAATAGAACCGCCCCGAAGATGCCTCCGTAGAGGTAACCGGTGCCGCCGATCGTCAGCACGAGCAGCACGTCGGCAGAGCGGTGGAATGCCAGCACGTCCGGCGACACGAAGCTTGTCGTCTGGGCCAGCAATGCACCCGCCATGCCCGCGAACACGGCAGCGATGGTGTAGACCGTCACGATGCGCTTGCGAGCCGGGATTGCGATCATTCCCGCCCGCATCGGGTTTGCCTTGATGGCCTTCAAGGAGAGCCCGAACGGCGAAAAGGCAAGGCGTCGCATCAGCATCGTACCGACGAACAGAACGACAAGGCAATAGACATACCCGGTCTTGCCGAAGAGATCGAACTCGAACATCCCGAGAATTGGGCCAAGCGAAAAGCCGCTGAGGCCGTCCGCACCACCGGTCAGCCATGCCATCTGATTAGCCATTTCCGCCATCATCAAGCCGATGCCAAGCGTCGTCATCAGGCGCGTCAGATCCGAACCCCGCAGAATCAGAAAGCTCGTAATGAAGCCGAGCAGACCGGCTCCGATGCCCGCCGCCAAGAGCCCCACCACCGGCTCCGCCACGTAATGCAAAGCAACCAGGCCGGCGATATAGGCTCCCAGGCCGAAGAACGCGGTATGACCGAGCGACACGATACCGGCAAAACCGAGAACCAGATCCAATGAGACGGCAAACAACGCCAGGATGGCGATCTCGGTCAGAATCAACATCTTCGACGGCAGCACAAAAAAGGCGGCAATCGCGGCAAGCCAGACGATGATTTCATAAAAGCGCACGCGGCTCCTGCGCTTCATCAGCTTGGCGGCACGGCTCGCTGCCGCAGTCGGGGATGACGTCGCAACCATGGTCGCTTCCTGTGGGAGAACACTCATCGGCCACCTCTGGCGAAGAGACCGTTCGGACGAACGATCAGCATCACGATCATCAGCGCGTAGATCACAAACGGCCCGATGGCGGGAACGTAATATTTGCCGGCAACATCGGCGATACCGAGCAACATGGCGGCAAGGAACGGACCGGAGACGGTCGAGGTACCGCCAACCGATACGACGATCAGAAAATAGATCATGAACTTCAACGGGAAATTCGGATCGAGACCCAGAATTTCCGCACCCATCGCGCCGCCGAGCCCGGCCAGACCGGAACCGAAGGCGAAGGTCAGCGCGAAAACCAGCGGCACATTGATGCCAAGCCCCATTGCGACCCGGCGGTCGTCGACAGCGGCGCGCAACCGGCTTCCAAAGCGGGTCTTGGACAGGATGAGCTGCAGGGCGAGAGCAAGGGCTGCGCAGACAATGATGGTGAAAAGCCGATATCGACCAACTCCTACACCGAATACGTCCATCCTGCCGGAAAGCTCCGGCGGAAGATTGATAAGCTGCTGCTGGCCGCCCATGAAATAGTCGGTCGCCGCAACCGCCATGAACACGATCCCGATCGAAAACAGAACCTGATCAAGATGGCTGACCTGATAGAGACATTGGTAGAGCGTCCGCTCCAGCACCAACCCGATCAGCGCCGAGACGATGAAGGCTGCCGGCAAGCACCAATAAAAGGATATGCCATAGCGGTTCATCATTACGACGGTTACATAGCCGCCCGCCATGGCAAAGGCACCATGTGCGAGGTTGATGAAATTCATCAGGCCAAGCGTCACCGTCAACCCGCAGGCCAAGATGAACAACAACATACCGTAGGCGACGCCATCGAACAGGATTGTCAGCATTTGGATCTTCTTTGGGACCGATCATTGACGCTTTCAGGAAGCCTATGATCGCAGGATTTAGCGCGACCGACCATGGCCCTTATCGCCGGAGCCACGGTCGTGATCGAAGATGGCAGGCTTCGCGGCAAAGGGAAGAAGCTGCGGCTCCAGTCCCGCCGCCTGCCGCTGAAGCAGAACTTATTTCGCTTCTGCCTTTTCCGGATCCTTAAGCGCGGCAAATGTCTTGAACTCGACGTTTTGCAGTTCGCCGTTCACGTCCTTGACTTCCCGTATGTAGATATTCTGGATGATGTCGCGGGTATCGGGATCGATCGAGACGGGGCCGCGAGGGCTCGTCCAGGAAAGCCCCTTGACGGCTGCCATGAAAGCCGGGCCGGTCGCATCGCCCTTGGTCTTTTCGAGCGCCGCATAAATCAGCGCCATGCCATCATAACCGCCAACCGACATGAAGTTCGGCCGCATGTTATTGTTGGCCTTCTTGAAAGCTTCAACATAGGCCTTGTTTTCCGGGCTGTCATGCGCGGTGGCATAAAAGTGGCCCGTGATGGTGCCGATCGCCGGTTTGCCCATGCTGTTGAGGATGTCGTCGTCGGTGACGTCGCCAGTTGCAATCAGCTTGATGCCGGCCTCGGCAAGGCCACGGTCGGCGAACTGTTTCATGAACAGCGAGCCAACGCCGGATGGCAGGAAAACGAAGACTGCGTCAGGCTTTGCATCGCGCACCCGCTGCAGGAAGGGCGCAAAGTCCGGATTCTGCAACGGGACCCGCACCGCTTCGACGATTTCGCCGCCCTTGGATTTGAACTCCTTGGTGAACCACTTTTCCGCATCGATGCCCGGACCGTAGTCCGTTACGAGCGTCACCACCTTCTTGATACCGTTTTCGGCCGCCCAGGTTCCTACGGGAAGGGAATATTGAGGCAAGGTGCCCGAGGTGCGAGTGATGTATTCCGATGCCTTGGTGATCGAGGCCGTACCGGCGGCCATCACCACCGTCGGCACCTTCGCCTGGGTCGCGACCGGTGCGACCGACATCGCAAGTGGCGTCAGACCGAACCCGGCAAGCACTTTCGCGCCGTCATTGACGACCAGTTCCTGCGCAATTCTGCGCGTCTGGTCGGCGACCCCGGCATCATCGCGGATGATCAACTCGATCTTCTTGCCCGCAACCGTATCGCCATGAGTTTCGATGAAAGTCTTGACGCCGGCCGAAACCTGCCTGCCCGTCGATGCAAACGGGCCTGTCATCGGCAGGATGAGACCTATTTTTACCGCTTCCTGCGCCGCTGCCGGAAACTGCGCAAGGCAAGCAAGTGCCGCGCTCGCAGCAGCAAGCAATGTTCTTCTGTTGAGCATACCTTCCCTCCTCCTCTTGAATGCTTAGATCCCGTGCAGACACCCAAGGACTGCCGAAAACGAACCAGTTGGTAAACCTGCAGCTCCCTCGCGGGCTTGTCCGAGATTGGTGGCGGCAGTCACCGCAAGATGCTTTGATGCCCCACTATCTTCACTTTCCTCAACTTAGCAACCCGAGAGATCACCGCTTGGCAGATTGTGTCGGCATCATCCGAATTTCTTCCGTTCATCCTAAACGCGCGTTTCATTTCTCGTTAATCAGATCATCTGCCCGGGCATAATTTTTCGTTATAGATCCCTTTCCGGCGGCGTCGGCAAAAGTTCCAGAAAAGTTCTCTGAGCGGCCGTGGGCAACCAGTCTTTACGCACGGTCACCCCAATCGGTCGAGACGTCTTGCTCATATCAAACGGCAGGGCCTGCATGAGGCCTCGCGCTATCTCCGCTTCCGCCTGAAGTCGGGACGTGCAGCCCAGATGTTCGGAAGTGTCCAGGAGTTCACGCATCAGGATAAGTGATCCCGTCTCCACGATATTCTTTGGCGCCCCACCTTCGGCATCGGAAAAAATCTGGTCGAAATAGCGCCTGATGGGCGTTCCCTTCTGGGCCACGACCCAAGGGAAGCTCGTCAAATCTTCGATTGCAATTTCACGCCGACCTGCCAGCGGGTGGCTGCAGCCTGAAACGAGTACGATCGTATCATGAAACAGCACTTTTTGTTCCACGTCGCCGATGGGTGGAGGATCTCGCAAGGCTCCGAGCAAGAAATCGACATCCCCACGGCGAAGAGCGGTTAAAAGATCGCCGTAGGGGCCTTCCTGTATCTGAATGGGCAGATTGGGGCGAAACTTCCGAAAGCTTGCGATCGCTTTCGGCAGCAGGTAGGATTTTGCCAGCGGAGTTGCCCC
Organism: Neorhizobium sp. S3-V5DH; assembly: GCF_004343065.1. Classification (NCBI taxonomy): domain Bacteria; kingdom Pseudomonadati; phylum Pseudomonadota; class Alphaproteobacteria; order Hyphomicrobiales; family Rhizobiaceae; genus Neorhizobium; species Neorhizobium sp. S3-V5DH. The sequence continues at coordinate 20,762 of NZ_SMCL01000020.1, read as the reverse complement.
GATAACAATCCGTCCGATCTCGGCGGCAGTCAATTCGGCAAGATCGGCATCGGCCTGCTCCAATTCAAGCAACGCGAGCCGGGCAGCCTGCGCCAGAGCTTGCGCCGGTCGTGTCGCGACGAGGCCATAGGGGGTTCGCTCAAAAAGCGGGCGAGCCGCCACTTCCTCAAGCTGGCTTACTGCGCGATATACCGCAGGCTGGCTGAGGCCCAATTGCCGGGCGGCCAGCGTGAAATTTTCCGTTTCCCTTACCGCGATCAACGCTTTCAGCTGGGAAGTCGTCGCCGTGACACGCAGTCTTGGCGACAGTTCCGATAACGCAGGGTCCAGATAGCCAAAGGCACGCTCGACACGTCTGGCGAGCACCTCCCCGGCCGAATTGGCAAAAATACGTTGTGGCGTGCGGGAAAACAGCATCAGCCCAGCCGTCTTTTCGATCTTCGACAGGGCTTGCGTAACAGCAGGCTGCGATACGAAACAGAGTTCAGCAGCCTTTGTAATCGAACCGGTATCGATGACCGCGAGAAACGCCCTGAGATGCCGCAGGCTGTGCTGCTGAATCTTGGATTCAGAGAGGATGGGCGGAGACATCATGGCGCCCATCATCTACGGGAACTGCCGTCCAGGCTCAAGCAGCGGCGCACTCTCTTTCATCGATCGGATGGCGGCAGACCCGCCATCCGATTGCGCTGCGTTACTTTGCCGCCGCATTGGGATCCTTGATCTTGGGATAAGTAGCAAACTCGACATTGTAGAGTTCGCCATTCACCTCCTTGACCTCACGCATGTAGATGTCTTGAACGATATCACGGGTCTCCGGATCAATCGTGATTGGGCCACGCGGGCTTGTCCAGGACATGCCCTTCATGGCATCGACGAGCTTTGCCCCATCGGTGTCGCCATTTGTCTTCTTGAGGCTTTCATAAGCCAGATGGATGGCATCGTAACCGCCGACCGACATGAAATTCGGCCGCATGCCCTTGTTGGCCTTTTTCACCTGCTCGACGAAGGCCTTATTTTCCGGGCTGTCATGCAGAGCGGAATAGAAATGGCCGGTGATCACACCCTTTGCGGCCGCGCCAATTCCGTTCAGCAGGTCGTCGTCCGTGATATCACCGGTACCGATCAACTTAATCCCCGCATCCGCCAGACCACGCTCGACGAACTGCTTCATGAAAAGCGAACCGACACCCGACGGGACAAAAACAAAAACGGCATCCGGCTTTGAGTCACGGACGCGCTGCAGGAAGGGAGCGAAATCGGGATTGGCAAGCGGAACGCGCACGGCTTCCACGATCGTGCCGCCTTCCTTTTTGAACTGGTTGGTAAAACCCTTTTCGATGTCGATGCCCGGACCGTAGTCGGAGACTAGCGTCACGACGCGCTTCAGATTGTTCTGCACCGCCCAGGTGGCGACCGGGACCGCCGATTGCGGGCCGGCCATCGAGGTGCGGACAAAATACTGCGACTGCGGCATGATCGCCGAAGTCGTTGCCGACGTGATGATAGCCGGGACCTTCGCCTGGTTGAGAACCGGCGCAACCGACATGGCAAGCGGGGTCAAACCGAAGCCCATCAACATCTTGACCCCATCGTTGACAACGAGTTCCTGGGCAATACGGCGCGTCTGATCGGCGACGCCGGCATCGTCGCGCAGCACGACTTCAACCTTCTTGCCTGCCACTGTATCGCCGTTGAGCGCCATGTAGGCTTTCACGCCCGCCTCGACCTGGCGGCCGGTGGATGCGAACGGTCCGGTCATTGGCAGGACGAGGCCGATCTTGACCACCTCCTGGGCGACGGCCGGCAGAGCCGCCATCGTGCCCAGCGCAACGCCTGCAACGGTAATAAGTGTTCTTCTGGTAATCATCTTCTTCCTCCTCCTAAGACGAACCATCGAAAGCTCTTGTCGGGCGGCATCCTCCTCAAGAGCGCCCTTTAGATTGCCCCAACAGACGCCGCATGCTCAACGGCGATCGATTGGGCATGGGAATAATGGCGTCGACGCCGGCATCCTCATCCTATTCTGTAGACACCGCTCTTTGTATACACACCACCGTAATCTTCTTCCGAGATAGAGCCCGCAAATTCATGCAACTCCGTCTTTTCCCTAGACTCGTTGCGAACGAAATCTCGCGGGAACATCATCATGGCCGTCCGTGGGTGCCCAAGCAGCTTTCATTTCCTCACATTTCTTCCAAAGACTTAAGTCTGTATACATGAAGTGTCAATATTGACCTTTGGCGGGTGCTTTGCGCTCAAACGCATCCACCGTCGGGAACATTCCGATGACCTGCCTGTTGTCGAAGGCGATATTGGAAGGCTCATCAGGCGAATGCTGGAGCTGGAATGGAAACTGCGCCAGGGGCGATCTTTGACCAACGCGACATCCGGCGAGCGCAGATGCTAAACCGCGCGCTTGGTCTGCTTCCCCGTTATCACCCGGGCCGACGGGTAAATGCGTCCATCCTAAATACTCTGATTGGAGCGGGCCAGCGCGTTTTCCCGAAATTCCGTGCGGCTCGAGGCGTCAAGTTCGAAACGGTTGCTGCTGAAACGGGCCAGCGAAGGATAATGCTTCGAGTGCTTCGCGGCCACAGCGGCTCCGCACCGCGCGGCGTCTATCTGCATTTCCATGGAGGAGCCTGGGTTCTCGGCAACGCGCGCCTCGACGACGGGTGGAACGCCGACATGGTGCGTGCCTGCAACGTCACCGCCGTTTGCGGCGACTTTCACTTGGCTGTCGATGACCGGCTTGAGCAAACGATAGAGGACGCCGTTGCGATAACGCAGTGGGTCCTTGACCACCTTCCCGAGCTCCAGGCGGAGCGCATCGTCATTGGAGGCGAGTCTTCCGGTGCTCATCTTGCCGCCATCGCGCTCATCCGTCTTGCCGCCAAGCGATCAATAAATTCGGTCGCAGGCTTCCTCTCCTTTTGCGGGGCATTCGACATGCAAGGGTCGGCAAGTCTCAGGGCGGCAGGAGAAACAAGCCTTGTTATCGACGCCCGCTCGGCACTCGAGAACCTCAAGCGGCTGACGCAAGGCATGTCGGATCACGCGCACCGTTCTGCCGAGCTTTCCCCCTGTTACGCTGATCTCAAGAAAATGCCGCCGGCGCTTTTCATCGCGGGAGCGCTCGATCCAATAGTCGATGATAGCCGCAAGATGTATGAGCGGTGGCAGCAATTCAATGGCAACGCCGAACTCATCGTCGCGCCCGAAGCTCCTCACGGATTTGAGCGCCTTCCCACATGCCTCGCATCCAAAGCCAAAGCTTATGCTCGAGAATGGATGAAGGAACGGCTTACATAGGAGCGAGCACTCCGCCAGAAGCCTTCACTGGGTATTATAAGAACGGCATGCGAAAATAAGCCTATTCTCCTCGTCCACCTGTTTTTGGCTTCTTCTTCTGAAAGGGACGGGTGGGGCCGGGACGTTTCCCGGCGTTTTTGTTGGGCTTGCCCTTTTGCTGGAAGTCAGCCTTCGGACCTCCGGAAAATGCTTTCTTCGCCTTGGGTTGCGACCCCGCCGAGCGATCAAAATCGGGAACGCCGGGCAGTTTCACGACCTTGATGCCGCGCTCAAGCGTCTTGTCCTTGCCGATGGACTGCGCGAAGCTCTCGGCGTGATCCGCTGCGATCTCGACAAAGGTTTCCTCCGCCTGCATCTTGATGGCGCCGATTTCTGACTTGGTAAGATTGCCGTTGCGGCAGAGCATCGGGATGAGCCAACGCGGCTCGGCATTCTGCTTGCGGCCGACCGACAGCGAAAACCAGACTGCCGGGCCGAATTCTGCGCGCGGCGTGCGGGGCGTGCTGGGGAATTCGGAAGCATGACCGCCGCCTTCGCGCGGCTTGCGAGCCGCTCCCTGCTGAACCGAAATCTCTAGAAGATCTTCCGGCGCCGACTGCTTGGCGCGGTAGAGATTGACAAAGGCGGCCGCAAGCTTCTCCGCGCCGTAGGCGGACACCAATCTCGCGACCAGGTCCTGCTCTTCCTCACGCGGTGCCTCATTGAAGATCGGATCGGCCAGCAGGCGCTCCTGGTCTCGCGCGATCACCTCTTCCGCCGACGGCGGCCGCGCCCAGGTCGGCGTGATTTCGGCCCCCGCCAACAGGCGCTCGGCCTTGCGGCGAGCATTGACCGGCACGATGAGGGCGCTGATACCCTTTCGGCCCGCACGACCCGTACGACCGCTTCGATGAAGCAGGGTTTCGGAATTGGTGGGCAGGTCGGCGTGGATCACCAGATCGAGACCGGGCAGATCAATACCACGTGCGGCGACGTCGGTTGCAATGCAGACACGCGCACGGCCGTCGCGCATGGCCTGCAACGCATGGGTACGCTCATTCTGCGTCAGTTCCCCGGAAAGGGCGACTACGTCAAAATTGCGGTTGTTGAATCGAGCCGTGAGATGGTTGACGGCGGCACGCGTCGAGCAGAAGACGATGGCGTTGGTCGCATCGTAGTAGCGCAACACGTTGATGATCGCATTCTCGCGATCGGAAGGCGCGACGGCCAGGGCACGGTATTCGATATCGGCGTGCTGCTTTTCCTCTGTCGTCGTGGAAATGCGAACGGCGTTCCTCTGATAGCGCTTCGCAAGTTTGGCGATGCCGGCCGGGACGGTGGCCGAGAACATCAATGTGCGGCGATCATCGGGCGCCGACTCCAGGATGAACTCCAGATCTTCGCGGAACCCAAGATCGAGCATCTCGTCCGCCTCGTCCAGCACCGCGACCCTCAGGTCGGAGAGATCGAGCGCATTGCGGCGTATGTGGTCGCAAATTCGGCCGGGCGTGCCGACGACGATATGGGCTCCGCGTTCGAGCGCACGCCGTTCGTTGCGGATGTCCATGCCTCCGACGCAACTGGTAATCACAGCACCAGTCACCTCGTAAAGCCAGTCGAGCTCGCGCTTCACCTGCATCGCAAGTTCCCGGGTCGGCGCTATGACGAGCGCCAGGGGATTGCGAGCCTGCCCAAAACGCTCCCGCTCGGCAAGCAAGGTCGGCGCCATGGCAATGCCGAAGGCCACAGTCTTACCCGAACCCGTTTGGGCCGAAACAAGCGCATCGGAGGCGACAAGCGCAGGATCGAGCATTGCCTGCTGAACAGGGGTAAGCGTTGAATAGCCGCGGCTCGACAACGCCTTCGCAATCGCCGGAACGGCGCCGTGGTGATCGGACATTAAATTAACTTTCGGATCTAAGGCGCATGCGCCGGCGCCGCAAAGACGCGGCTAACCTTTAAGCACCTCCTACTCGGGCAACCAGCCAATGTCAAAGAGCGACTTTTGCCTAGGGCAGAGCAATTCAGGTCAGCTTGATGCGTCAGCCAGTTATCTGCGATAAAACCTCGTTACTGACAGCTCGAAAACATGACCCTTAAGCGGCTCGGAGGTGCCGCCCGATGATCATGCAACCGTTGCGTCTTCATGCTTCGACGAAGTCAAGTCCGATGTCGAGCGTTGGCGCGCTGTGGGTGATCCAGCCTAAGGAGAGCAGGTCGACGCCGGATGCCGCGACGGATGCCGCCGTTTCAGGCGTAATGCCGCCCGAAGCTTCGGTAATAGCGCGCCCGGCGACGAAATGCACCGCCTCGTGCAGTTGGGTCGGCGTCATGTTGTCGAGCAGCACCGCATCCACCCCGACTTCCATTGCCTCCCGAAGCTGGTCGAGCGTATCGACCTCGACTTCGACTTTTACCATATGGCCTGCGACAGACTTTGCGCGCCGGATGGCTTCGGAAACGCCCCCGGCAATGGCTATATGATTGTCCTTGATCAGAATGGCGTCATGCAGGGCGAACCGGTGGTTCATACCACCACCCGCCCGGACGGCGTATTTTTCAAGAGCCCGCAAACCCGGTGTCGTTTTGCGGGTGCAGACCACTGCGGCCTTCGTATCTTTGATCGCGCCAACGATCTTAGCCGTCACCGTGGCAATACCGGAGAGATGACCCAGGAAATTGAGCGCCGTGCGCTCGCCAGTCAGGAGCCCCCGCGATGGCCCTTCGATGGTTGCGATGACCTCGCCCGGCTGGACGCTGCCGCCGTCCGGAACGTGGCGCGTTACCGAAATCCTGGGATCAACCAGTGCGAATGCGAGTTCAACTGCATCGAGACCGGCGACGACACCGCATTTGCGGGCAGCCATGACGGCAGTCGAGCGATGATCTTCGGGTATCACCGCCGCCGAAGTCAGGTCGCCGGCAAGCCCGAGGTCCTCCATGAGAGCTGCGCGAACGGCAGGTTCGACGACAATGCGGGGAAGAGCAGCAAGGTTCATGTTACGCAGTCCTGGCAAGCGGTTGGCGGATGGTGAAGCGAGCAACATGCAGCGCTTCGGCAAGGCTCATCCTGCGCCGCTGTGCATCGGCAAACTTGGCTGGAAAATCGGTGCGTGCGTGCGCGCCGCGGGATTCTTGTCGCAAGCTTGCAAAAACTGCGATCAGCAATGCAACAATTGCCGGGTCGGCGCCTGTCCCTTCGCTCTCCACCAGCGGCAGCAGGCTGGCGATGGCGGTGTTGATGGCCTCGCCGTTACGCAATACGCCGAGATCGCGGGACACGATCAGCCGGACGGCGGACAGATCCGGTGGCATAGGCAAAGTGGCAGGCGCAACAGTTGCGACCTCGGTCGCCGGAATGCTCGCAACGTCATGTGCCGCCCGCATACCCATGACGGCTGCTTCGAGCAGCGAGTTGCTGGCAAGCCGGTTGGCACCGTGAAGCCCCGTGCACGCGGCCTCCCCAACGACCCACAGCCCGTCAACCGAGCTCCGCCCGCTGTTATCCGTTGCAACGCCGCCCATGTGGTAGTGAGCGGCGGGCCGGACCGGGATGAGTTCACATGACGGATCGATGTCTGCCTCTTGGCAGAGGGCGGCAATTGTTGGAAAACGGTTGGCGAAGCGGCTTCCAAGCGCCCGCCGGGCGTCCAGGAAGACGCGGCCGCCGCGCGCGATCTCGCCCGCGATGGTACGCGCCACGATATCCCGTGGCGCAAGTTCAGCGCCTGGCTCTCCGACAAGAAAACGGTCGCCGCGTTCGTTTACCAGGATCGCGCCCTCGCCTCGCACCGCCTCGCTGACCAGCCCAAGCGGTCGCCGCGATGAATCAAGCGCCGTCGGATGAAACTGCACGAACTCCATATCGGCAAGTACAGCACCGGCACGAGCCGCCAGCATAATGCCCTGACCGAAATTTCCGAGCGGGTTCGTGGTCGCATCATAAAGGCCACCGAGGCCGCCGGTTGCCAGAACGACGCGCGACGTCCGCAAGACCGCAGGGCCGCGGCCGGTCGCACAAAGCAGTCCGGCGACCACTCCGTTCTCCATCAGAATGCGGCGCACCTCCATATGCGCGAGAACGGTAATGGACGGCGTTTTCAGAACCGCTTCGACGAGCACTTTCATAATCGCCGCGCCGGAACCGTCGCCCGCCACATGCACTATCCGCCTGCGGCTATGGGCTGCTTCAAGTCCAAGCGCATAACCGCCGCCATCCGCTCGATCAAACCGGACCCCGTGGCGCTCCAGCGCCGCGACGGCAAGCGGTGCATCCCGGAGGATCGAACCGGCAATGGCCGGGTCGCAGAGACCGTCACCCGCAGCAAGCGTGTCGGCGAGATGCAGCTCGGCACTGTCGTCATCGGCAAGGCTTGCCGCCATGCCACCCTGCGCCCAGCCGCTCGAAGTCGCTTGGCCAAGTCCGTCTCTGGTCACCAGAACCACAGGCTGCGGAGCGAGCGTAATTGCCGCCATCAGCCCCGCCAGCCCGCCGCCGACGACGGCGACCTGTCCGCTGAGGTGCCTGATCTCGTCGATCATATCGCGAGCATCCTTTCGACCGAGCGACGGGCGGCCGCCGCGATCGCCGGATCGACGGTGACCTCGTGGCGATTCTCCTCAAGCGCACGGCGGATATTGGAAAGCGTGATGCGCTTCATATGGGGGCAGAGATTGCAGGGGCGGATGAATTCTACATTCGGATGGTGTACCGCGACATTGTCGCTCATCGAGCATTCCGTCAGCAGCACCACCCTTGCCGGTTTCTTCTCGGCGACATAATCCGACATGACGGCCGTCGACCCGGCAAAGTCGGCCTCCGCAACCACATCCGGCGGGCATTCAGGATGGGCCAGGACCGTGATCCCCGAATGAGCCTCTCGAAGGTCGCGTACATCCTGCGCACTGAAGAGTTCGTGAACCTCGCAATGCCCGTGCCAGGCGACGACCTCGACATTCGTCTCGCGGGCCACGTTCTGCGCCAGATATTCATCGGGGATCATCAACACCTTCGGCACGCCGAGCGACTCAACGACCCGCTTTGCGTTTCCGGATGTGCAGCAGATATCGGAAGCAGCCTTTACGGCAGCCGATGTGTTGACATAGGTGATAATGGGCACGCCCGGATGCGCCTGCCGGAGCAAGGCAACATCCTCTGGCGTTATCGACTCCGCCAGCGAACAACCTGCCTCCATATCGGGAATCAGCACCGTCTTTTTTGGATTGAGGAGCTTGGCGGTCTCGGCCATGAAATGGACGCCCGCGAGAACGATCACGTCGGCATCCACCTCGGCGGCCTTGCGAGCCAACGCGAGACTGTCGCCGATGATATCGGCAACCCCGTGGAATATTTCCGGCGTCTGGTAGTTGTGGGCGAGGATGACGGCGTTGCGCGAGCGCTTCAAAGCCAGGATTGCATCGATATCTTCCTCAAACGTCATCCATTCGGCCTTGGGAATGACGCGACTGACGCGATCGTAGAGTGAGGATGCGGAAATCGAAGGGTGCACGCGCTTTCTCCTTATACTCTGGATGAGTATATCATGGGCAGAGAGATATTCTCTATTCGAGTTTATGTCAATTGCGCGAGAGAGGAAGTTTCGAGCCGGACAGAGCACGTTCCTCGAGCACGGCGTGACGGTAGCGGAAGAGCTTCGCCGGACGACCGCCGGTTTCGCTGGTGACCTCGCCGGTTTCCTCGATCAGTTGCTGCTGGTCGATCAGGCGACGGAAATTCGGCTTATGCAACGTCAGGCCGGCAAGCGCTTCCACAGTGCGCTGCAACTGCAGGAGCGTGAAGCTTTCCGGCATGAGCTCGAAGACAACGGGACGGTATTTGATCTTGGCCCGCAAGCGGGCGATTCCGGTGGCGAGAATGCGGCGATGGTCGGCAAACATCGGACGTCCACTGGAGATCTCGGCTGCTCCATGACCCGCCTCGGCGACCAGTCCGGCTTCATACATCAATTCGTAGCGCTGCAAGGTGAGATCCTCGTTCCACGCCGCATCGTGAAGGCCGAAGGCGAACTCCACGCGGCGCTTCCGATGCTCGCGGCGAGGCAATTCCGCAGCCGCCCAGGCCTGGAGCTGATCGGAAATGTCGGACAGGATCGCGGGCCTGCCGTTCCGGTGATCCTCCCAGGGGAAATATTCGTACCAGCCATGCCAGCCCGGCTTTCCGGCACCGGGAGCCGCTTGTTCGCGAACAAGACCGAGATAACTGATCGAAATCGAGCGCCGCTTGGCGCTCTCGTGAGTGCGGTCTCGATCTGCAAATGTGTAGAGCTGCTCCAGGTATCCGACGGGATGACCGGTCTGGTCCTGAACCCACTCCCGCAGGCCGGATTGCAGGCTTCGGTGGCCGAGCTCGAACGGACCGGAGGGCAGAGCCTCCCCTCGCCTCACCGTCATGACCTTGGGCTCCCCTTGGGTCACGGCGGTCAGCACGGCTATGAGTTCAGCAAGGGCAAGGCCGACCGTCACGCGGATCATCTCCAACTGGTATCGGCCGCCTTTATAACCAGCAGCGCACGAATTGGTAGAGCTGGAGGCGTCCCGGCATTCGTAAACGCAGTGGCGAACGAAAGCTTTCGAGGCCCTGGGAGGCGGAGAGTATTATGGCCGAGCCTTAAACGTATGTTGCTCCGCCGGAAATTCCCGCGCACGAACCTCCCGGGCATATTCCTCGACAGCCTTCGATACTCTTTGGCCAAGCTCGTCATATCGTTTGACGAACCGCGGCGTGAAGTCGTTGAACAGTCCCAGCATATCATCGGAAACCAGAATCTGGCCGTCACAGGCGGAAGATGCGCCGATGCCAATCGTCGGGATATCGATCAACCCGGTCAGCTCGCGGGCGAGAGGTTCAACCGTACCCTCGACGACGACGGCGAAAGAACCTGAAGTGCCGATGGCGGCCGCGTCACGCCGAAGCTTTGCACCTTCCTGTTCGGAATGTCCGACCGACCGGTAGCCGCCTGCAGTGTGCACCTGCTGAGGCATCAGGCCGATATGACCAAGGACCGGGATCCCTCGCGCAGTCAGGAAGGCGATTGTATCGGCCATTTCCGTTCCACCCTCCAGCTTGACGGCGTCGCACCCCGTTTCCTGAAGGACACGAGCGGCATTTCTAAACGCAACTTCCTTCGATTCTTGATAGGTCCCGAACGGCATGTCGACTACGACACAGGCATTGGCTGCGCCCCGCATCACCGCCTGTCCATGGGCAATCATCATATCCAGCGTGACGCCGAGCGTGGTCGGCATCCCGTAAAGCACCATGCCGAGCGAGTCCCCCACGAGCAGCAGGTCGCAGTGCGTATCGAGCAACCGCGCCATCGGTGTGGTGTAGGCGGTCAGGCAAACGATCGGATCGCCGCCTTTCATCGCCCGGATGCGCGGGGGTGTCAGCCGCTTCTGTCCTCCCACAGCGCTCATTCGACAATTCCTTCCAGTCTCTTTCGAGGGCCTGAGATAACCCTGTTGTCTAGCAATCGGGTGGAGCCGAAGCGGACAAAAAGAGCCACGACAACCGGTTCGTCGATTGAACTGACGGGGCGCAATGTCGAAGCGTCTCTCACTGCGACGACTTCAGTATATGCCAAAGGTTCGCGCGCCAAGAAAGCGCGCAGTTTTTCCTCAAGCTCATTCGGGTCCCCCAAGCCGGCCGCAACCAGCCGTTCGGCTTTGGCAAGCGCCTGCGGCACGATGACTGCCGCAGCTCGTTCCGCTTCAGTGAGGTAGACGTTGCGCGACGATAGCGCCAACCCGTCTTTATCCCGCACCGTCGGCACGGCAACGATACGGACCGGCAAGGCGAGGTCTTCCACCATTCGTTTGATGATGATGACCTGCTGATAATCCTTCTCGCCGAAATAAGCCGCCTGCGGCTGGACGATGTTGAAAAGCTTGCAAACGACCGTCGCAACGCCGGCAAAGTGCCCAGGCCGAACCGCGCCTTCAAGTTCGCCTCCGAGCCCTGGGACGTCAACCACGGTTTCCATCGGGCGCGGATACATATCCTGAACACCCGGGGCAAACAGGATATCGACGCCCGCTTCTTCGAGCATGCCGCTGTCGCGCGGCAGGTCGCGGGGATATCTCGCCAGATCCTCGTTGGGACCGAATTGGAGCGGGTTTACGAAAATAGAGGCAACAACGACCTCGTTTTCCGCTCTCGCACGCTTCACAAGTTCCATATGGCCGGAATGTAGATAGCCCATGGTCGGAACGAACCCGACACTTCTTCCGGTCGCCGTAAGCTGCCGGAGATGTTCCCGCAGCTCGCCAATGGCACGAATGACACGCATAATCCCTCCATGATCAAGCTTGGCCAGGGCGCGTAATACCAACCCCTGCCTTGGTCAATGCACGCGGGGTATTAATAACGATTAGCACCGGCCGCCTATTCGCTTGAAGAGCAATGCGCGTTGTCGCTGCCTGGCAGAGCGCCACTCGCTGCGCCTGTGGCGAGTGCACTTGGCGCTTGGCCGAAAATCTCCCGCCGTCCTGCTGAATCATCACACGGCCGCCCAGACGGCAGGTTGACACATGTCATAAGACGTCATATCACAATTAGGACATTTGAAGCTGCCGGTGAGGAGACCTGCAGCGCAAGGGAGGATCGATCATGAAGTCACTTCTCAAACTGGTTGCCCCGGTTTTGCTGGGCTCTACACTGCTTTCGCCACCGGTGCATGCAGAAACCCCACCGAACATGCTGGTCGTCGGTTTCTCGATGAACAACATTCTCACGCTCGACCCAGCGGCTATTACCGGCAAAGAAACCGTACAGGTTCTCACAAACATATATGATAACTTGGTTGCGCTGAATGCCACCAACCGGTCCCAGGTCGACCCGCAGCTTGCGGAGAGCTGGACCATCAGTGACGACAATTCCGCAATCACCTTCAAACTACGCAGCGGCGCGACATTCGCTTCCGGCAATCCGGTCACCTCGGCCGATGTGATCTGGTCCTTCAAGCGCCTGATGAAACTCAATCTCGCCCAGGCGTCGTTCCTCAAGACGCATGGCTTCTCCGCTACAAATGCGGACGCAAGCTTCACCGCCCCCGACGACCAGACCGTGGTCGTCAGGCTGCCAAAAAAGGTCGATCCGCAGATCATCGTCCAGACGCTCGGCATCGTCGGTCCCGGCTCCATTCTCGACAGCAAGGCCGTCATGGAGCACGACAAGGATGGGGACATGGGTGCTGCCTGGCTCACCAACAACTCGGCCGGTTCGGGTCCCTTTACGCTCGGTCAATGGCAATCCAACGAGCGGGTCACGCTGGAACAAAATCCGAAATATTGGGGCGAGAAGCCCGCGATGCGGCGCATCATGATGCGGCATCTCGCTGAATCGCAGAGCCAGCGGCTGATGCTCGAAAAAGGCGACATTGATATCGCCTATTCCATGTCGGCAGCAGACCTGAAGGCACTCGAGTCAAACAAGGACGTGAAGATCCAAACCAACGGCGGCAGCGGCTTCTATTACCTCGCGGTGTCGATGAAAGACGAGAAGTTCCAGAAGCCCAAGGTCCGCGAGGCGCTTCGCTATCTGATCGATTACCAGGGGCTGAATGACAGCGTATTGCCCTATTTCGGCAGGCTCCGTGACCGCCCTATCCAGACGGGCTTGCTCGGCGCCCTTCCCAATGCGGGCTACAAGCTCGACGTCGCCAAGGCCAAGGCCCTGTTGGCCGAGGCAGGTTATCCGGACGGCTTCTCGACGACGCTGAGAGCAATCTCGGACGTCCCGTTCATGAATGCCGCAACGGCGATCCAGGCTACGCTCGCTCAGGCAGGCATCAAAGCCGAGATCATCACCGGCGCCGGCGACCAGATCTATGGTGCGATGCGTGAGCGCAAATATGAGCTGATCGTCGGTCGCGGCGGCGGCGGACAGCTCCCGCATCCAGACTCCAACCTGCGTGCAATCGTCTACAATCCCGACAATTCGGATCAGGCCAAGCTGACTAATTTCCAGGGCTGGCGCACGTCGTTCTACGATGAAAAGATCAACAAGATGGTCGACGAGGCTCTCATCGAGGGCAACAAGGATAAACAGCTCAAGAGCTACCAAGATATCCAGAGCTATTACGCGGAGATGGTACCGGCAATCCAGCCATTCTCCGAGGTCGTCGACAGTGTCGGCTTCCGCGCCGATATTAAGGGGCTGGAACTGAACCCGTCCTGGTCGACCCAGCTCCGGACGGTCAAAAAAGAGCGGTAATCGCAGATGCCGTAGCGCCGCCGGCGCTGCGGCTTTTCACAATACGCTATCGAGGTGCCCCATGGGAAACGAGCGTCTATCCGCCTTCACGCGGCAGGCCGGCACGATATTGGCGACTCTTGTGGGCCTGCTGATCCTGACGTTCTGCATCGGTCGGCTCATGCCGGTCGACCCGGTGCGCGCGATCGTTGGCGAAGAGGTCGATCAGGCCACCTATGAGATGGTCGCAGAGCGGATCGGCGCCAACCTGCCGCTCTACCAGCAGTTCATCCGCTACATGAACGACCTTCTGCATGGCGATTTCGGCATCTCGATCCGCACCGGGCAACCGGTGATCAACGACATATTGCATGTCATGCCGGCAACGATCGAACTTGCCACATTTGCCATTCTCTTTGGCGCCGGCATCGGTATCCCGCTCGGCATCCTGGCGGCGGTGCGCCGCAATCGGCCGGTCGATCATGTGATCCGCTTCGTCACCCTCATCGGTCATTCTATGCCAATCTTTTGGACCGGCATGATCGGATTGATCGTCTTTTATGCGGTATTGGATCTGGTCGGCGGCGGTGGTCGCCTATCGGACTATTACATCGGCCTCGTGCCGGAGACCACAGGCTTCCTGCTGATCGATGCCGTCCTGGCAGGCGATTGGGAAGTCTTCTGGGACGCCGTCAACCATCTGCTTCTGCCCGCAAGCATCCTCGGCTATTCGTCGATGGCCTATATCACCCGCATGACCCGCAGTTTCATGCTCGACCAGCTGAACCAGGAATACATCATCACCGCCCGTGTCAAAGGTCTGTCGAAGGGGCGCACCGTCTGGCATCATGCCTTCGCCAACATTCGCGTGCAGCTCGTCACCATCGTAGCACTCGCCTATGGCAGTCTGCTTGAAGGGGCGGTGCTCATTGAGACCGTGTTCTCCTGGCCGGGCTTCGGTCAATACATCACCAACAACATGCTGATCGGCGACATGAACGCGGTGATGACCTGCGTGCTTCTCGTCGGCATCATCTTCATTGCGCTCAACCTGCTCTCCGATGCGCTCTACAAGATTTTTGATCCAAGGACGCGGTGAGATGACAGTCAGCTTTCTCTCCATGCAGGATGTCGCCATGCCAAACCCCCGTTCACACCGAAATTCGGCCTTTCACCGGCTGTTGGCGGTCATCCGTGAGCTTCTCGGCAACCCATCCTCCGGTTTCGGCTTCATCGTCATCAGCATCCTGCTCCTGACAGCGCTCGTTGCGCCGCTGATCGCTCCTTACGACCCCAACGTTATCGATCTCGGGCAGACGCTACAGGCGCCGAGCGCCCAGCATTGGTTCGGCACAGATGAGCTCGGCCGCGACATCCTGAGCCGCATCATCTACGGCACCCGTATAAGCTTGACGATCATCACCATCGTGTCCGTCATCGTCGGGCCTGTCGGCCTCGTCGTCGGAACGACCGCCGGTTATTTCGGCGGCTGGTACGATACGATCATGATGCGTATCACCGATATTTTCCTGTCCTTCCCGAGCCTCATTCTGTCGCTCGCCTTCGTCGCTGCCCTCGGGGCGGGACTCGAAAATGCGATCATCGCCATTGGCCTCACCGCCTGGCCGCCGATCGCCCGTCTGGCGCGCGCCGAAACGCTGACTTTTCGGGGCGCGGATTATATCTCGGCATCCCGCATGCAGGGTGCTTCCCCGCTGCGCATCATCGTCAAGTCGATCATGCCGATGTGCCTTCCTTCCGTGCTTGTCCGCATCACACTCAGCATGGCGACCGTGATCCTGACCGCTGCCGGCCTCGGTTTCCTCGGTCTCGGCGCTCAGCCGCCGCTGCCGGAATGGGGCGCGATGATCGCGACCGGCCGGCGCTATATGCTGGACAACTGGTGGCTGGTCGCTTTCCCGGGCGGCGCCATCCTGCTCGTCAGCCTCGCCTTCAACCTTCTGGGCGACGGCCTGCGCGACGCGCTGGATCCCAAGCAAAGATAGGCCCGAAACAGCGTTAGGATTTTCCGCCATGGACAACAGCCAAACTCTCCTGCGTGTTGAAAACCTCCGCGTCAGCTATCGTGCTGGCAAGGCTTACAACACGGTCGTCAGAGGCGTCTCCTTCGATCTCGGCCGCGAGCGCCTCGGCATCGTCGGCGAATCCGGCTCTGGCAAGTCGACCATCGGCCGCGCGCTGCTGAAGCTTCTACCGACGGCGAAAATCGAAGCCGACCGCATGGACTTCAGCGGCACCGACCTTCTCGCCGCTAACGAAAGGCAGATGCTGTCGATCCGCGGCCGGCGCATCTCGATGATCCTGCAGGATCCGAAATTTTCGCTCAACCCCGTCCACCGGGTCGGCGACCAGATCGCCGAGGCCTATCGGGTCCACTACCGGGCCTCCGCCCAGATCGCCCGGCAGAAGACGCTCGAAATGCTGGAGGCGGTGAAGATCCGCGATCCGGAACGGGTGTTCGGTCTTTATCCCCATGAAGTGTCCGGCGGCATGGGCCAGCGCATCATGATTGCCATGATGCTGATCCCGGAACCGCAGATCATCATCGCCGACGAGCCGACATCCGCTCTCGACGTTACCGTGCGCATGCAGGTTCTCAACATCCTGAACGAACTGGTGACAAACAAGGGTATCGGGCTCATCATGATCAGCCACGACCTCAATCTGGTCCGCAATTTCTGCGACCGCGTGCTGGTCATGCGCTACGGCGAAGTCGTTGAGGAACGTGCCGCTCGCGACATGAGGAACTGCACCCATCCCTATACCCAAGGACTGCTCGCCGCCCAGCCCCATATCGGCGGCAGCCGCAGGCCGCTTCCGGTCTTGAGCCGTGAGACCTCTCCAGCCGTCGTCAAGGAGGTGCGCCCATGACCGCCATCGATGTCAGCAATCTCTCGATCGATCTCGGCTATGGTTCGGCGAAGAAGCGAATCCTGGGAGATGTCTGCTTTTCGGTCGAAGCGGGGGAATCCTTCGGCCTGGTCGGCGAATCCGGCTCAGGCAAGTCGACCATCCTGCGATGCATCGCCCGCCTCCTCACGCTGTGGGAAGGCGACATCGAGCTCGAGGGCCGCTCTGTCAAGAACATGCCGTTTGCCGAATATTGCCGGATGGTCCAGATGGTTTTCCAAGACCCCTACGGCTCCTTGCATCCCCGTCAGTCGATCCGCACCGCGTTGCAGGAGCCGCTGCGCATCCATCGCATGGACCGGCAGATGGACCGCATGGAGCGGGCATTGGTCGATGTCGGGCTCAATCCGGATTTCCTGTCGCGCTATCCCCACGAACTGTCCGGCGGCCAGCGGCAGCGCGTGGCGATCGCCCGCGCGCTCATCCTCGAACCGCGCATCCTGCTTCTCGACGAACCGACCTCGGCGCTTGACGTCTCGGTGCAAGCGGAAGTGCTGAACCTGCTGGCCGATCTGCGGGCCAGGCGCAATCTCACCTATCTTTTCGTCTCCCACGATCTTGCCGTTATCGATCATATGTGCGAGCGGCTGGCGGTCATGCAGCACGGCCGGGTGGTCGAGGTCATGGGCCGTGAGGTGCTCGCAACAGGCCGGGCCAAGGATCCCTATGCGAGGGAACTGATCCAGGCGAGCCTCGAATACGATCAGGCTGTTTAAAGCTCCGCATCTGGCAGGGAGGTGTCTTGGATGTTAACCGAAGGCGAAAAACTGGGTCTGCCGTCCTCTCTGCGTAACAGGAGGGAGACGCTGAGTTCGCAGGTGGTGCGCACCATAGCCGAGCGGATCAAGCTCGAGATGTATCCACGAGGATCGAAGCTTCCCACGGAAAAGGAGCTGATCGAAGATCTCGGGGTCAGCCGGACGGTCATACGCGAAGCGATCGCCAATCTGAGAGCCAGCGGCCATGTGTCGATCCATCACGGGATCGGCGTTTTCGTTCGCCAGGACGCGGGCGTCGCGCCGTTCCGACTGGGCGACGAAAGCTTGATGATGGTCGAGAACGTGCTGAAAGGGCTCGAACTGCGCATCGGCATCGAGTCAGAAGCGGCCGCCCTTGCGGCAGAAAGAAGAACGCAGGCCGATATCGAGGCGATGATCGCGGCATGCGAAGCGATGGATCTGGCTGCCCGTGAGGTGCGCAGAGACACACAGGATGATTTTCGCTTCCATTGTGCGGTAGCCGCCGCGAGCCAGAACGAACATTTCTACGGGATATTCAACTATCTCGGCGAAACCCTGATGCCCCGCATGCGGCTTCAGGCGCATCAGGTCAGTGACGAGACCTTTTCGGCACATCTCGTTCGCGTCAACCAAGAACACCGCGCCATCCTGCATGCGATCGAAGCACGCGATGCGGAAGGCGCCCGCGCGGCCATGCGCAAACACCTGAGCGATAGCCGTGAACGGCATATCGAAAGGGTGCGACGCGGGCCGTGATCGACAGCGAGAACATGTCCAGCCTTGCAACGAGGCTGCGCGACAACCTCTCGTTCGCCTGGAACTTCGACCCGGAGAAGGAGAGTTTTCCGGACTGGAAGAGACGCACGAGAAACCGGGTGCGGGGCGCGTTAGACGCTCAGAGGATCATACCTGCCGACGCTTCGGTCACCGGAGAGTGGACTGCAGACGGCTGTATCGGCCAGCAACTCGAACTCCGATTTTCGAATGGCGAAAAAACCGCCGCCTACCTGTTGCGCCCGACTACGACTGCGCCGACTCCGGCGGCCCTGCTGTTGCACGACCATGGTTCCTTTTTCTCTATCGGCAAGGAAAAGATGATCGGCCGCCCAGGCGAGGTGCCCGAGATTGGTGCGGCCATCAAACAATGGACCACAAAGCTCTATGGCGGGCGCCATGTGGGCAACGAACTTGCCAAGCGCGGATACACGGTCTTGTGCGCCGACGCGCTCGGCTGGGGGAGCCGGAGGGGCAACGGCTATGAGGCGCAACAGGCGCTGGCCGCCAACCTCATGCAGTTCGGCGTCTCGCTCGCCTCGGTCATTCTGCGCGAAGACCTGGAGGCGCTCGCCTGGCTTTGCGAGCTCCCGAGCGTCGACGTGAACCGCGTTGCGAGCTTCGGCTATTCCATGGGCGGCTCGCGCGCCTGGCAGCTGGCTGCCCTTTCGGATCAGGTCAAAGCCTGTGTCGCGGGCGGCTGGATGGGGACCCTCGAGGGTCTCATGCAGCCGGGCAACAATCAGCTTCGCGGCCAGTCGGCTTTCTGCATGTTGCATCCGACGATCGCCGGAAAGCTGGACTACCCGCATTTTGCGGGTCTGGCGGCGCCCAAGCCGGCATTGATCTTCAGCGGCGCAGAGGATCGGCACTTTCCCGAAGCGACCGCCCTGGCAGCGCATCGGCAGATCCATGACATCTGGAATGCAGCCGGTGCCGTCGAACGGGTCGAGACGCATCTCTTGCCGGGCGCCCATGGCTTCCCTGCCGATCAGCAGGATTACGCGATCGACTGGCTCGATCGCGTAATCTGACATCAGTCCTCTCGCCGGCTATCAGCAAACGAGATTTGCATTGATGAATTCGAAGTTGATGTCCTCGCCAAGACCCGGCTTGTCCGAGATGTGAACGAAACCGTCTTCGTCCATCGGATCGACAAGAGCGTTCAGATATTCAAAGCCGTCATCATATTCGAGGAACGGATGCAGCAAGCCGCGCTCGTACCACTTGGCATTCTTGGTGCAGGCCGCGATGATCAGGTTCGGAGCGCCGTTTCCATGGATCTCGCAATTCATTCCAAAGGATTCGGCCAGATGCATGCATTTCATAGCCGGGCTGATGCCGCCGACATCGTGGACCCCGGTACGCAGGATGTCGCAAGCCTTGGAAGTGATCCATTCGGCGCGACTGAAGTGCTTGCCGCCGGCGCTTTCGGGCCCCAGCACCGGAATGTCGAGATTTTCCGCAAGCCAGGCGTAGGAGGCAGAACTCTGCTCGTCCATCGGCTCCTCGATCCAGTCGAAATCGAGCTTTTCCAGCCCCCTGCCGAGTTCCAGCGCCTCGGTGCGGGTATACCAATGGAAAGCGTCGATCATCAGGTGGATATCCGGCCCGACCGCTTCGCGTACGGCGGCACAGGCCTTCAGATCCATCTTGACATCAGGCGCCCAGGAAACGGGCGGCATCCAGGTATGCAGCTTGATACCTTTGTAGCCGCGCTTGACGAGCGTTTCGGCAAACCGGCCGTAATCCTCGGGTGTGGCCAGACCGTTTTTAAGTTCGTCGCCGCACATGATCGAGCCGTAGGCCGGAATCTTGTCACGATAGCTGCCGATCAGCTTGTGGACCGGCATGTTGAGCTTGCGGCCGGCAAGATCCCAGAGCGCGCAATCGACGATCGCGAGCGCGCGATCAGTCAGCTGCATGGCGCTGCCGCGCTGCCAGTGGGCAAGATCCTGCCACAGCCGCTCGCGGGCGAACGGATCTTCCCCGACCAATACCTTCTTCACAAACTTATCGATGACGTGCGGACGGATGACTTCCTGAGGCGCGAAGCAATAACCTTCGGTTCCATCATCGGCGACAATCGTGAGCAGGGCCTGATTGACCTTGTGTGGCGGACCGGGATGGGCATGGCCTGCGCTGTCCTGGTGCCGGCGCGTGGTATAAGAAAATACCCGCACATTGACGTCTGCGATCTTCAATCAGTTCTCCTGTTAACAAGCTGAAGGCGAATCTTTACGGCCTGCAGGCGCCTTTGAATGGTGAGCGGGTGCATATTGTTCAACTTAACACCCTATCGGTTTAACACCCTATCGGTCGCTGCGGCGCCTTCCGCCCCCAGACAAAAATGAACCGCGTCGATCTGATCCGCCATCTTATAATATCTTTTATCCAACGTCATATTATAAGATAGGAAACGGGCGTCAATGAATTTTTCAACATATTGGCAGGGTGCGCCAATTTCGTATTCACCTCCGAGCATTGGCAAGGCGACGTACCTTTGAAGGCTTTTAGCGAGGATGCTCTGAGTTCGCCACAACGTGGCACACCTGCGAGGCATAGCCTGGGCGACTCCATGGTACTATAAGTGCCCGATGTCATAATATGACAACCAGCATCCAGGAATAGCTGCCTGTCGATCGCTCAGCGCCATATCATCGGGGAGCGGAGGAAGCCATGTCGATGGTGTGGCATCGGCATAGGGGGCGATTCAATCAATCGCACCCCTGCCACACCACCCGGCATGCGGGTCCGCACCGGGCGGTTTGAGAGATTGAGGCTAAGCGAGCCTGGGTAGTCCGATTTGA